>JBOIDW010000114.1:0-4109 GCA_050740655.1 Gammaproteobacteria bacterium
GGCGATAGTCGGGCCCCACCATGCAGCCGGTCACGAGCACCGCGAGCGGCGCCGCGGCGGCCGCCTTCCATCCGCCCCGGCCCCGACGCCGGCCGTCCCACGCCGGCACCGCCGGCGGCACCACGACGTAGCAGACGAGCGTCAGCGACACGCCGATCGTCAGCAGCCGCCCGAACGACGACAGGCCGCGGTGCGATGCGAGGGCCAGGCTGCAGAACGTGAGGATCGTCGTCAGCGCCGAGAAGAGCACCGCGCACGCCTTGTTACTCGCGAGCACGTCGATCTCGTCGGGACGGGTGCGGTGGCGGTGGACCAAGTGCACGCCGCTGTCGACACCCATGCCGAGCAGCATGCGAAGCGCGATCACGTTGACGAAGTTCATGCGGTCGCCCGACCAGCGTCGCCCGTGGCAGCGTCTCGGGCCTCACCGCGTCGGGCGCGAGCAGCGGGCGCAGCTCGCGCACCTGCTACGCCGCCGTCTCGAGCGATCTCGCACTTCTTGTCCTGCGTGTCGGCACGAGGTAAGTCTATGAAATTCAACGCGGGCTTGCAATGGAGAATGCTTGGTCTGACGGGCTGGGCGGTGATTTGACGGTCGGAAAGGGGTCCGGCGCCGGGGGGGGGAGCGCTCAGTCGGGGCGGCCCCCGGTGGTCGGCGGGGGCTCAAAAGTGAGTCTGGGGGGTGGTGTCCGGTGCCTGGACGCGAGTGTGCGAGTCGAGGTTGCGGCGATCGGCAGGAACAGGAGGGAAAGCGCCTACCCGCTCAGCCGCGGGTCAAACTCATACTCGGGTAGGGGTGTGAAGCATCCATCCCTTGATTGGCCGGCAACGTCCTTGTCGTTGCGTCCTTCGCGCGCCGAGAAGGACGAAGGCGCCATCGGGCGGTTGCTGCAATATCTCGGGCGGCATTTATGTGCTCCATTCGCTATGGGCGCAGCGGCACCTTGTGGGAAGGGCGCTACAAGGCAAGCCTGATCTAGGAAGAAGACTACCTCCTCGCCTCTTGTCGCTATCTCGCCTCTTGTCGCTATATTGAGATCAACCCGGTGCGTGCCGGAATAGTCGACGGCCCAGGGGCCTATCGCTGGTCCAGCTACCATCGCAACGCCCTGGGACAGCCAGACCCCGTCGTCGTTTCTCACGGGCGTTACCGCGCGCTGGGACTCGCTGGGACAGAGCGAACTACAGCGCCAGGAGGCCTATAGGGGTTTGTTCACGGTTCATGTAAACGGCGGCCAACTGAGGCAGATCCGCGAGGCGTGGCAGACCGGTACCCCCCTTGGGTAACGATCGTTTCAAAGAGCGACGACGCGCACCGTGACCGTGACCAACGGGCGGCCGTCTTGGCCTTGTAGACCAACTGCTGCGCCGCCCTGGGCGCCATCCTGAACCCGATCAACCACCGTCTGTCGGGCGGTGAGGTGGCGCAGTACGACAGCCTGCGCCGCCTGCTCACGAGCGGCGCGCCGATTGCCGAGGAGCTGATCGCGAAGGCGATGGACACCTTCGGCTGCGATTACGTCCAGGCGTACGGGTTGACCGAGACGAGTCCGCACCTCCTGATGAGCACGCTCAAGGCGTCCCTGCAGATGTTCCCGCCGGCCGCGACCATCGCCTGCCCCGAGAAGCGGCGCAGCAGGAGCTTGGTCTTGGCCTCCGCCTGCGGGGCGTTGAGCGCGATCTGGGTGGCGCAGTCGACCGCCGCGTCGAGCAGCTGATCGCCCGGCACCACTCTGTTGACCAGTCCGATCTGCTGCGCCGTCTGGGCGTCGATCAGCTCGCCCGTCAGCAGGAGATGACGGGAGACCCGTACGGCCCTTTCGAGCCGCCATTCGTAGCGCCTGCTGACATGATCGATCACCCTTCGTCGAATGCTGGTAATGGGTCAGCTGGGAATTTCAAACGCCCTTTTTCGGCAAGCGGGAGAGTAGGGATGGACCTACGGGTTGTCAATGACGGGAGCCTTCGGTCCAGGCTGGGGGACTTTTCGGGCCGTTCATCGACCCGAGGCGCCTGGATCCGGGGCGTTTGGCCTCTCGCGCGAATGCAGGCCAAAGGGGGCTGTCGGCTCAGGGAGTTGAACCGGATGGGAGGGGGTAGCGGCCGGGCGTCATCCCAGCGTGCTGTTGGCTGGGATCAGGCCATTTGGAGTCGGTTGAATGACCGCGCGGGCGATCGGGGCGGTGCCCGGGCGGACAAGCCGAGATGGGTGAGGATCTTGGCGATGCATCCTCGGCGCGCCAAGCAGGCCCCTCCGTGGGCCTGGCTTTCACGGGCGGATGTTCGATGGCGGCGATGATCGTCAAGGTGCCGCCGCACTGCGGACACTGCGCGATGTCGATATCGAATACCCGCTTGAGCAACTGTGGAATTGGGTCGCGTCTTGCAATAACGCATCGGCCTAACCAGCCCCCATCAAGCCGACGCCAAAAAGCGGTGCGGCCGGCACCGTTACCATGAAAGCCCCCTCCACGATGGACAAACCGATCCCCTCCCGGCATGCGGGATTTTTTTTAAAGCGTTGCCGTTCGACCGGTTCGGTCAGGCGGGAACGGAAATCGGAGCCTTAGCTTCGACTTGGCTGGATTTTGGCCAATGGCCATATCTTTTCAGAGCCTGAATCTGCCGCGTGGTGCATTTCGGTTCACGACGATCGCTTGGTAATCAATCCCCGAGTCGTGATACGCTTGGCGGCGCGTGAACAGAATGTAAATCGTGCGGAGCATCTTATGGGCGACGGCGATGATGGCCTTCTTGTGACCCTTGCGCGGCGCCAAGCTTTGGTAAAAGCTACGGAAGGCGCTGTTCGTTCGTCGAGCGGCATTGGCGGCTTCACAGAGGAGATAGCGGATGACGTGATTGTCTTTGCGGGTCTTGCCCGATTTGCGTTTGCCGGCCGACTCGTGATTGCCCGGACACAGAGCGGCCCACGAGGCGAAATGTCTGACGGTGTCGAAGGCCGACAGATCGGTACCGATTTCCACCAGGATCATCGCCGAACGGCAATTTGATCGAGACCCGGCAGGGTTTGCAAGAAATGCCAGTACTCGGCATAAGGCGCCATGGCGCCGATCAAGTAGGCATCGAGACTTTGCAGTTCGGTTTCCAACGTTTGGATAGGCAGTTTTGAATGTGTTCGAGCACGAAGCGATGACGGGCAGTAAGTTCCCCGTCGAGGGATTGTTCGAGGATTTCGTGTTTTCCTCGCAGGGCGCCTTTGGCCAAATCCGGCAGTTGCTCGATCGGGACCCCGTCAATCAAGCTGGTACAGTTTGATGGATAAAGTTTATGCGCCGAAAACGCTGGCGTTGGCTTGGGCAAGAGTTCAGGCGAACCAAGGTGCGGCGGGCGTGGAGGCAGACAAAGTGTGGAACGCTTTGCAGCGCAAGCCGACAAGTATCTGGCTGAATTGAGTCGGGACTTGAAAAACGGGACCTATCGACCGGATGCGGTCAAACGGGCAGAGATTCCGAAAGGGGACGGGAAGACCCGGCAGTTGGGTATTCCGACGGTCAAGGACCGGATTGTTCAGACGGCGGTCAAGCGGCAGTGATCGAACCGATCTTCGAAGTGCAATTCATGTCCACCAGCTACGGATTCAGACCGGTAAGAGGCTGCAAGGACGCGTTGAGGAACGTAGACGAGAACCTGAAGGACGGCTACACCTGCGTGGGGCAGACGCCGATTTGCAGGGCTACTTCGACAGCATTCCCCACGAAGGCCGGATGGAACGGGTGGAAGCTTCGATCAGCGATGGAAGGGTGCTGGATCTCTTGCGTAGTGGGCTGGACCAGGACATTCTCCACAGGTTGGAACGGGGCAGACGCCGACGGAGGGTACGCCGCAAGGGGCGGTCATCAGCCCGTTGATGACCAACCTGTATCTGCATCCGCTGGATGTGCGGATGATGGCGTTGGGCTATCGGATGGTTCGCTACGCGGACGACTGTGTCGTGATGTGTCGGAGTTCGGCGGAAGCCGATGCCGCCCTGGCCGAAGTACGGGCCTGGGGGCAGAGGCGAACGGATTATGTCTGCATCCCGATAAGACCTGCATGGGAGACAGCCGGCAAGCCGGGCAGGGTTTCGACTTTCTCGGCTACCGATTCGA
>JBOIDW010000115.1:0-10655 GCA_050740655.1 Gammaproteobacteria bacterium
CCAGCACCAGGGCCGCGCCGGCCCCTGCGCGGCGCCCGCTCATGAGTGCCCAGGTCCCGAGCAACAGGATCGGCATGCCGAAGGCGCGCGGCAGCGCGGCCTGGCCATGGCTGCGCAGGATATGTCCTAGGGTCGCGTAGCTGACCCCGACGACTCCCCCGAGCAAATGCCCGCCGGCCGCGCGGCGACCGATGAGAAAGCTCAACGCCGCCACGAGCGCCATCAGCCCGAAGGGCAGGGCCTCGGCTACACATTGCGGATCGAAATACGGCACTAGGACCCGATAAAGCCCTTGATAGCCCGGCGGCGCGAGCGCGGTGCGCGAGAAGAAATCCGCGATAAAGTCCCCCGGGAACAACAGCGGATCGGCGAAACGATGCATCCACCACACATGCTGGTCGAGATCGCCTTCCATTAAATCGTCTCGTGCGAGGTTCGGGAGATAATCCCTGAATGAGAAGATGGCCGTTAGGCTTGCGGCATAGTAGAGGGCGAGCCGGCGTCCTACTCCCGGCGCCGTACTACCATTCATGCTTGATACCCTTCCTCTAATCCCAAGCCGCCTCGTAGATAGTCTCGATAGGGCAGGTGAAATCGATCGCCGTCAAGCGCACGTCCTCGTTCGGCCCATAGGTCTCTAGGTCCCAACCCTCCGGCGCGCGCCGGTAGAGTTGCGCCTCCCTCTTGTCCTGGGCTAGCAACACGTATTCTTGCAAGGTGGGGATCGATTGATACACCAGGCGTTTGTCCAGTCCGTCCCGCGCCTCCGTGGACGGGGAGAGGACTTCCACCACCAGCACCGGCTCTTCGACGTAATATTCGTGCCGCCGGGTCTCATCGCAAGTCACCACTACGTCGGGGTAATAAAAGATGTTGTCCTTGCGCACTTTGATGTCCGATATAAAGACGCGGCAAGGCGTGCCACGCAGGTGGGTTTTCAGCGCGGCGGCTAAATTGAGGGTTATTTGATTATGGGCGCGGCTGACGCCTACCATGGCGTAGATATGGCCATTCACGTATTCGTGCTTGACCTCGCTGTATTTTTCCCCCTCTAGGTACTCTTCCGGGGGGGTGACGACATTCCTCTTTAAGATGGACATGCGATTCCCTCGTGCGCTTTCATGGACCTTCTAGCCCACGGCGTCGGTTTCGTCAATGGCTTCTCAACTCCTCATGGCTTATAGGCCGCCTCATTTTCACCGGCCTGGCCTATTTCTCCCATGCGAGATCGATAGGCACGAGGATAGAGCATTCCATCGGTAGCCGCGGCTCGCGATCGGAGAGGCCGGGTGTCCTGCTACCATGCCAAGGCCATGCTCTACGTAGTCGCAACCCCCATCGGTAATCTCGGGGACCTGAGCCCGCGGGCGGTCGATGTGTTACGGCGCGTCGCGCTGATCCTGGTCGAGGATAGGCGCGTGAGCGGGAAGTTGCTGCTGCACTTCGGCATCGACACGCCGGTGCGCGCCTATTTCGATCACAATGAGCGGGCCGTATACCCCGGCCTGCTGACGCAACTGGAGCGCGGGGATGACCTGGCCTTGATCAGCGACGCCGGCACGCCGCTCCTGAGTGACCCCGGTTTTCACCTGGTACGGGCCGCGCAGCGGGCGGGACTCCCGGTCGTGGCCGTGCCCGGACCGAGCGCGATCACGGCGGCCCTGTCCATCGCCGGTTTCCCGGCCGCTCGCTTTGTCTTCGAGGGGTTTCTGCCGAACCGATCCCTCGCCCGGCGCAAGCGGCTTGCGGAACTGGCGAGCGAGCCCCGCACGCTGGTCTGCTTCGAGGCGCCGCACCGGATCGCCGGATGCCTGGCGGATGCCTGCGAGGTCCTCGGCGCAGAGCGCGACGCGTTTGTCGGCCGGGAGCTGACCAAGCTCTTCGAGGAGGGCCATGCGGGACGTCTCGCGGCCCTGCGGGAATGGCTAGAAGCCAACCCGACCCGGCGGCGCGGCGAATTCGTCTTGGTGATTGCCGGCAGCCCGGTGCAGCCGCTAGCAGACCTGGAGGCACGGCGCGTCCTCGGGGTGTTGTTGCGTAGGTTTTCCGTGAGTCAGGCGGTCGCCGCGGCGAGCGAGATCCTGCACGCACCGGCCAATCGGCTCTACCCGATCGCGTTACAGCTTGCCGGGCAAACCGCAGCCGGAAAGGGCGAATGAATGGGGCTTGCGTCCGGGGCCGTGCAGCGGGATACTTTGCCGCTGAGGAGTCGACCGGGCAGTCGCCGTATCGGTATGACCGACGCGGAGGAAAGTCCGGGCTCCGCAGGGCAGGGTGCCAGGTAACGCCTGGGGGGCGCGAGCCCACGGACAGTGCCACAGAGAATAGACCGCCTACCTCCCGGCACCCCGGTGCGGGAGCGGCAAGGGTGAAACGGTGCGGTAAGAGCGCACCGCGCCGGCCAACGCCGGTGGCAGGGTAAACCCCACCCGGAGCAAGACCAAATAGGAGGACACGCTACCGCTACTCTAGCGGTGGCAGGCGTGGCCCGCGTGCGTCCTCGGGTAGGTTGCTAGAGGTACGCGGCGACGCGTATCCCAGATGAATGACTGCCCCATGGGCCAACGCGCCCGTGGACAGAACCCGGCTTATAGGTCGACTCCTCTCCTCTACCCACCGCGCCTCTCACGTACTGCGAGGGACCTCGACCTCGCCGGGGAGCGCGCCGCCACGATCGTTGTCCTTGAGCCAACGACACCCCCCGATTCCACCGACCCTATGCACTACGGGTCCGGAGGCGCACGTTTCTTCACGATCAAGCGGTACGTCTCTTCATAGATCCGCTCACGCGGTCCGATTGCGAGCAACTCGACCACACGACCTGTAGCGCTGCGATAGACGATGCGGATACGGCCGACACGGAACTCCGCAATCCGTCAAGTTCCCTTGAGGGCCTTACCGTAGAGAGGATTGGCCAAGATCAGCGTAAGCGCGTTGCGGACCTTCTTCTCGATTTCGGGGTGTAGCTCGCCGACAAGCGCGGCAATCCGGGGCGGGGCTCGGAGTCGGTAGAGAACGCGACTCACTCGCGGGGACTCAGAAGTTCCTCTAGGGTATAAAGCTTGGCCTTCCTGCTCTTCAGCGCCGCGAGTCCCGCCTTGATCTCATTCATCAAGGCCGGGTCGGTTTGGATTGCGATCGTCTCTTTCCAGCTTTCGTGCTCGTTGGGGCTGACAAGCACCGCAGCGGGACGGCCATTTTTTGTAATAACGACCTCTTCGTCGGTGGACAGGACTTCGTCCACCAGCCCGCTCAGCTTAGTCTTGACCTCAGACAGCGGGAGTGTCTTCATGCGTGGGAGCCTGGAGGTTGACTTGCCTAGAATTCAGACCAATCTACGTAGTACGGAGTCGGTTGTCAACGAAGCCGACCGTGCCCCAGCATCGGCTCTGCAGCACCCGCGATGGCTAGTTCCAGCACGTGGTTATCAAGCTCGCCCGCCTTGTCCCTGAAGGCGATTACATCGGTCCTCACCTCGTGTTGCGTCATGTAGGCAACCTCAGCGAACGACCTTGATATACTCCCCCGGCGCCTCGCGGCTTGAGCCAACTTCTATCGTCTCACCGGCTCGCGCCTGGCCCGCATAAGTTGGTGGTCCTTGAGCCCGGCCGCGCCGATCCGGTATCTTACGCTACGATGCAGATCAGCAAGATCAGGCTAGCTGGGTTCAAGACCTTCGTCGATCCCACCACGCTTCAGCTCTCCGGCAACCTGACGGGTGTGGTCGGACCGAACGGCTGCGGTAAATCGAACATCATCGATGCCGTGCTGTGGGTCCTGGGCGAGAGCTCGGCCAAGCACCTGCGCGGTGACTCGATGGCGGACGTGATCTTCAATGGTTCCGGGGCGCGCAAGCCGGTCGGGCAGGCGCACGTCGAGGTCGTCTTTGACAACGCCGACGGTAAGCTGGGCGGCGAGTATGCCGCTTATGGCGAGGTCTCAATCAAGCGCCAGGTCAGCCGCGACGGCACCTCCCTGTATTTCCTGAACGGCGGCCGCTGCCGGCGCCGCGATATCACCGATCTGTTCCTCGGTACCGGCGTCGGCCATCGCAGCTACGCGGTGATCGAGCAGGGCATGATCTCGCGCGTCGTCGAGTCCAAGCCGGAGGAGCTGCGCGTCATGATCGAGGAGGCGGCCGGGATCTCGCGCTACAAGGAACGGCGGCGCGAGACCGAGCATCGCATCCAGCACACCCGCGACAACGTCGATCGGCTGAACGACATCCGCCAGGAGCTGGAGCAGCAGGTCGCACGTTTACAGCAGCAGGCGCGCGCTGCCGAGCGTTACAAGACGCTGAAGGAGGAGGAGCGCCTGCTGCGGGCACAGATCCTGGCCCTGTCCTGGCGCAGTTACGCGCATGAGCTGGGGCTTGAGCAACAGAAGATCAATGCCTGCGCCAACCAGGTCGAGGCCGGCATTGCGGCCCTGCGCGGCAGCGAGGCCCGTATCGAGCACCTGCGCAACGAGCAGCATCGGACCGGCGAGGCCTTCAACGAGGTCCAGGCCCGCTACTATGCGAGCGGTGCCGAGGTCTCGCGCGTCGAGCAGGCCTTGCAGCACGGGCGGGAACGGCGTGCCGGCCTGGAGCAGCAGTATGAGCGCAGCAAGGACGAGTGCGAGACCGCCCGCGAGCGGGAGTCGGCGCAGCGGCGGGAGCTGGCCAGCCTGGACGAGGGCTTGTCCTGTGATCTACCCGCCCACGCCGAGCGCATCGCCGCCGAACGGAGCGCGCAGGCAGCGCTCGCCACCTGCGAGCAGGCCTTGGAGGCCGCACAGCAGGAGTGGGAGCGGCAGTTCCATACCGTCGCCGGCCTACAGCGCGAGGAGGCAGCCCGCGCGAGCCGCCATCTGCATCTACGCGAGACCCTGGCGGCGCGCGCGCTGCGCCTCGAGGCCCTGCGCGCCGAGCGGGAACGCTGGGCGGGGCGGGGCAGTGATGCGACGCTGGCGCAGCTCGAGACCGAGCTCGCTACCGAGACCGAGCGCCGCGCTGCGCTGGAGCAAGAGCTGGTGGGCCTGGAGGGCGCGCTCGCCGAACAACGCCAGCGCGGCGAGGCGCTGCACCGGGAGGCGACGGAACAACGTGGCGAGCTACAGCGCTTGCAGGGCCAGCGGGCGTCGCTGGAGACCTTGCAGCGTTCCACCGCTACGGTGGGTCTTGAGGCGGTGCGCGATTGGCTGGGACAGCAGGGGATCGTGGTGCGCGCGTTTCTCGCCGAGCACTTGGCGGCCGAGCCGGGCTGGGAAGTGGCGTTGGAAACGGTGCTGGAGCGCTTACTCCACGGTTTCCACGTGGATGCCGTGTCGCCCGTCGCGGGCCGGGCATGGCCCGTCGAGCTCGGCACCTGCACCTTTGTCGAGGCCCCGCAAGATACGACGCGCGGCGCGGCGCCACACTCATCCCTGCCGCCGCTCGCCGGCAAGCTGCAAGGCCCGCATCCCCTACAGGGTTGCCTGCGCGGGGTCTATGCCCTGGAGTCGCTGCCGGAGGCACTGACCCGACACAGAGAATTGCTGGACGGCGAATCGATCGTGACGCGCGACGGGTTCTGGCTGGGGCCGAACTGGCTCCGCAGCCCGGCGGTGCGCGAGCCGAGCTTCGGCGTGCTGCGCCGGCAAACCGAGATCCATGCGCTCGGCCGACAAGAGCAGCAACTAGACGCCCGAATCGCGGTCCTGGCGGCGGACCTCGAGGGGCTGCGCGAGCGGGCCGAAGGGCTGGAGGCGACGTGCGTCGGGGTGGAGCAGGCATTACGGCAGAGCAACGAACGCCAGGCGGTATTGCGCTCGCAAAGCGCCGCGGCCAGGACCGAGTTGGATCACCAGGCCGCCCGCCGCGCGACGCTGGATCGGGACATCGCCGAGCTGGAGCAGCAGACGCGGCAGGAGCACGAGCTATTGCACTCGACGGATACCCAGCTCACGGCGCTGCGCGGGCAGTTGGCGGCGCTGGAGGCCGGGCGCGAGGGGCTGGCCGCGCGCCGCGCGGAGGCCCAGTCGCAACTGAGCGCTGCGCGTCGGGCCTGGTATGCGCTGCGCGATGCGGCGCATACGCTCGCCTTGCAGATCGAGTCACTGCGGGCCCAACGCAATGCATTGGCGCAAGGTCTCGAGGATCAGTCTCTGCAGCGCGCCCGGATGGAAGAACGCCGCGAGGAATTGCATGCGCAGCTCGCCGGCGGGCCGGAGCAGATCCTACGTCACGAGACTCGGCTCGCCGAGCTGCTCGCGGCGCGGCTCCAGGTCGAAGGCGAGTTGAGCTCGGCGCGTGCCACAGTGCAGGAGATCGATCACGGCCTGCGCGCCAGGGAGCACGAGCGCGCCGAACACGAGCAGGCGATCGAGGCCTTGCGCCAGGGCTTGGAGGAGGTACGCCTGCGCGGCGAGGCGCTGCGGGTCAAGGTGCAGGGCCAGGAGCAGCAGATCGCGGCCAGCGGTTTTTCGCGCGCCGATCTCCTCGCCACCCTGCCGGATGAAGCCCGGCCGGCGTTCTGGTCGGAACGCCTGCAGGCGCTGGAACAAAAGCTCGCGCGGCTCGGTGCCATCAATCTCGCAGCCATCGGCGAGTTGGCGCAACTGAGCGAACGCAAGACCTATCTGGACGGCCAGCACACGGACCTGAGCGAGGCCCTGGCCACCTTGGAGCAGGCGATCCATCGCATCGACCAGGAGACGCGCGGGCGCTTCCGGGAGACCTTCGACCGGGTCAACGGCGAGCTGCAAGCGTTGTTCCCCCAGCTCTTCGGCGGCGGCGAGGCCTATCTGGAGATGAGCGGCGAGGACCTCCTGGAGACCGGCGTGAGGCTCATGGCGCGTCCCCCCGGAAAACGCAACAGCACTATTCATCTGCTCTCCGGCGGAGAGAAGGCGCTCGCCGCGTTGGCCCTGGTATTTTCGATCTTCAAGCTGAATCCGGCACCGTTCTGTCTGTTGGACGAGGTCGATGCGCCCCTCGACGACGTCAATGCCGCACGCCTCTGCGAGCTGCTGCGTTCGATGTGCGCCCAGGTCCAGTTCCTATTCGTCACCCACAACAAGATCACCATGGAGATCGCCGAAACGCTCATCGGCGTGACCATGCAGGAGGCCGGGGTGTCGCGGCTGGTGGCGGTAGACATGGACGAGGCGGTACGGCTGGCGGCCAGCGCCTGAGCGTGGATCTTCTAAGCGTGTTGCTGCTGCTGGTCCTGGCCGCGGGGCTCGGCCTATGGCTGTGGACCCGGGGCGGCGGCCGGCGCGTCAATCGCTACTCCGGCCGGCGGCGGGGGCGGGCGGAACGGCCTACGGACACGCCCGCCGTCACCCGCGTTCGCGATAAAGATATCGACTTCGGCAGCACCTTGACCGATCTCAGCAGCTTGGTCGCCGCGGCCCGCGAGGAAAGCAAGATCGAGCGCTCCATCTCCAAGGCCTTAGCCCTGGGCCGGCGGGTGAGCCAACGGGTCAAGAGGTCGAGCCCGGCACCCCAGCCGGCGCCGCCGGCCGCGGCGGGGGACGAGAAACCGGCCGGCGCGGGGTCGCGGCTCATCGTCCTGCATCTCAGGGCGCGCTCCGGAAAGCCTTACGGTGGTCCGGTCATCCGCAGCGCCGCCGAGGCGGCCGGCATGCGCTATGGCGAGAAGGACATCTTTCATCATCACGGGGTCGGCGGCCTGTCCTCGCGCAGCGGCCTGTTCAGTCTCGCCAATATGTTCGAGCCGGGAAGCTTCGACCTGGCGAGACTGAACGACTGCCGTACCGAAGGTCTGGTGCTGTTCATGCAACTACCCGCCGCGGTGAGCGGCCAACTGGTCTTCGAGCTGATGTTGAGTACGGCCCTGGAGCTGCAGAAACGCCTGGGTGGCGACCTGAGCGACGCGGCGCGCGAGCCCTTGGAGGCGGCGGCCATCGCCAGGTTGCGCGCCCTGGCCGCCGATGAGCAACCGTGAGACGCCCGCGGCACGTGCCGCGCGGCTGCGCGAACGGCTGCATTATCACAACCATCGCTATCACGTCTTAGACGAGCCCGAGATCAGCGACGCCGAGTTCGACCGGCTGCTGCGCGAACTGGAGGCATTGGAGGCCGCGTACCCGGAGCTCATCCGTCCCGACTCCCCCACCCAGCGCGTCGGGGGCGTACCGCTCGCGGCCTTCGGCGAGAGTCGACATGCCGTGCCCATGTTATCGCTGGCCAATGCCTATTCGGAAGGCGATGTCCACGGCTTCGATCGACGCGTGCGCGAGGGGCTGGGTATCGAGACCGTCGAATACGTCGCCGAACCCAAGCTGGACGGCCTGGCCATCAGCATCGCCTATCGCGACGGCGTGCTCGTCCAGGCGGCAACCCGCGGCGACGGCAGCCGCGGCGAGGACGTGACCCGGAATGTCCGCACCATCCGCAGCGTCCCGCTGCGGCTGCAGGGCACCGAGCATCCGCAGCTGTTGGAGGTGCGCGGCGAGGTGTACATGAGCAAGGCCGGCTTCGAGGACCTGAACCGCCGGCAGCGAGAGCGGGGTGCCAAGGTCTTCGTCAATCCGCGTAACGCCGCCGCCGGCAGCCTGCGGCAACTCGACGCCCGCATCACCGCCGCGCGGCCGCTTGAGGTCTATTGCTACGGCACCGGCCGGATCGAGGGTGATGCGCTGCCCGGCACGCATGATGAGGTCCTGGACCGGCTGCGCTCGTGGGGACTCCGGGTAGCACCTGAGATCGAACGGGTATCCGGGGCGCAGGGCTGTCTGGATTACTACGCCCGCATCGATGGCCGCCGTGCGCAACTCGCCTATGCGATCGATGGCGTGGTCTACAAGGTGAACCGCCTCGCGCAGCAGGCGCAACTCGGATTCGTCGCGCGCGCGCCGCGTTGGGCCCTCGCCCACAAATTCGCCCCGCCGGAGGCCGCTACGCGGGTCATCGCCATCGAGGTGCAGGTCGGGCGCACCGGGGCGCTCACGCCGGTCGCCCGCCTGGAACCGGTCTTCGTCGGCGGGGCCACGGTGACCAACGCCACCCTGCACAATCAGGACGAGATCGAGCGCAAGGACGTGCGGGCCGGCGACACGGTGCTGGTGCGCCGCGCCGGCGACGTGATCCCGGAGGTGGTGCGCGTGCTGCACGAGCAGCGGCCGGCCAGCACTCAGCCTTTTGTCATGCCGCAGCATTGCCCGGTCTGTGAGGCCCCGGTCACGCGCGCCGCGGGCGAGGCCGTGTCGCGCTGTACGAACACCCTTAGCTGTCCGGCCCAGCGCATCCAGGCCATCCTGCATTTTGCCTCGCGCCGGGCCATGGATATCCAGGGCCTGGGCGACAAGCTGGTCGAGCAATTGGTCGAGCGCCAACTGGTCAGGGACCCGGCCGATCTCTACGCGCTCGGCACCGAACAACTTGCGGCGCTGGAGCGCATGGGCAGGAAATCAGCGGAGAATCTGGTTCAGGCGCTGGAGGCGAGCAAGTCCACGACGCTGGCAAGGTTTCTTCTTGCCTTAGGGATCCCGGACATCGGCGAGGCCACGGCGCAACGCCTGGCCGGGGAGCTGGGCTCTCTGCCAGCGCTCATGAATGCGCGCGCCGAGGTGCTGGAGACGCTACCCGACATCGGCCCGGTCGTAGCGGCGCACATTACGGAGTTCTTCGGCAATGCCCGCAACCGTGAGGTCATCGGGCGCCTGCAACACGCCGGTGTCCATTGGCCGGAGACCGTGGCCCCGAAAAACCAGGACCGCAAACCGCTCGCCGGTCTTACCTTCGTCATCACCGGCACCCTGTCCTCCTTGACCCGCGAAGCGACCAAGGAGCGGTTAATCCAGCTCGGCGCCCGCGTCAGCGGCAGCGTCTCGAAGAACACCAGCTTCGTCGTCGTGGGCGCCGATCCGGGCTCCAAGGCCGAGCGCGCCGCCGAGCTCGGCATCACGACGCTGGATGAGGACGGCTTGTTGGAACGGTTGAGAACAGCCGAATCGGAGTAAACCTGCGGCCGAAGGCCTTGGACGTGCCGGGGCGCGACGACATCAAGCAAGCTGGGTGTGTAATCCCCGTGTTATGGCGATTACGTCTAAGGTACCGCCGCAGTGGGTACACTGTTCTATAGCTACCCAAATGCACCTAATGCAGATCTAGAAAATGGAAGCACTTCAGAAATCGGTTCATGAGTGCATACTCGATAGCCGATTTCTTTAGGGCTTCGACGGCGCGGCGGTTGCGGCCCGTTTCACCGTCGATCACATGGTCAATCGCTATCTCTCGCTTTACCGCAAGTTGATCGGTTGAGCGGCGGTGACCTGACCTAGGGAAGCTCTGCAAAAGTGTCGCGAGCAGGCCCAGATGCGCGAAGCCGCTCATCAGGCCCCGCGAGCACCAAGCGCGCCCAGCGATCAGCGGCCAGAAAAATTCCCATACCGAGACATCAAAGGTATAGGGGGTCTTCTGAAGCACAGCGTCACGCGCCGTGAGGCGATCGCCTCCTGCATCCACACAAGCCGATTGCGTAATCCCTCGTGGGTGCTCGCCACCCCTTGGGCTGACCGGTCGAGCCGGAGGTGTAGAGCACCTAGCAGCCTGTCGGACTTAACAAAAAATCCTCGCACGATTCTGTAGATGAAGCGATCGACGAATTCACGCACCGCTTACTGTTCGATTCCGAAACGACGAATGCGGGCTACCGTATGGCGTTAGA
>JBOIDW010000116.1:0-3968 GCA_050740655.1 Gammaproteobacteria bacterium
TTGCTGCCGTGCGCCCGGGCGCGGCGATAGTCGTCGATGACGGCCGCACGCCATGCCCACCACGCCGTCAGCGCCGGGTAGTCGCGCTGCACCGAACCGTTGACTTCGACTTGGTTCCACAGGCCAAGGCGCTGGGCTTGCGCGCGTCGTTCCGCCGCCAGATAGCGTTGATGCAAGGCATTGGTGCGCACGTTCCCGTACTTGGGAAAGTAAGGGCTATAGCCCTTTTCGATAAGGTGCTGTTGATAGTCCAGATCGGCGATAAAGACCATGGCCAGCAAACGGCCGAAGTTATCGCGATACCGAGCAAGTGAGGTATCGGGTGGAGTGGCACTCGCTGGTTCATCGAGATCCAGAGTGATCGTGCGCCCCGGGGTGAAGAGCGTTGCGGCGTGAGCGGCCGCTTCCTTGCCCCAGGGGGTTTGGGGTTTGTCGCCGCCCGCCTTCGATTCTTCTGTATCGAGTGCTTGGATGCGCACGGACTCGGACTTGCCGTTGATGATGATGCGTACGGTATCGCCGTCGACCGGACGGTCGACCGGCACCTCGAGTCTTTGATTGGTCATGTGAGGTTCTCCCGACTATGGATGGTCGACACTAACATGGGAAGTCTGATCCGAATATGACATTTCGCACAAACCCAGCGCTCTCGCGGCGCAGGAAGATCTTGGTCTCTTGCCCCTGCGTCAGGCCGGCGCGCTAACAGGCATTCGCCGCATTCACAACGCTGTCATATTTCGAGTGCAACCTCCGCCGCAAGATTTACATCGCGACGGCTTTCGTATTTCGGCAGCCCGGAAATCTATGAAGAACCACCTGAGGTCCACACTGACCTATCGCTTGACCGCCTGCATCGCTGCCGCCCCGGTTTTCCTGTTCACGGGCTGCGCGCACCAGGCGATCCCATCGGACCTCTCTCGCCCTGCGACAGCCGAGGCAAGGTCCCTTCCGGGTGTTGACTTGCATTTTTTCGATTTCTTCAAGCTTCCGGTGGGTGCGCGCGGATTGGAGCCGACGGACCGACTGTTAAGCCTCGCTGGCAAGCGTGTAAAGCTCATGGGCTATATGGTTAAGGAGGAAGAGCCTTTTCTAGGACTATTCATGCTGGCACCGATGCCGGTGAGCCTGGCGGAGCTCGCGGATGGGCCCTCCGATTATCTGCCGCCTGCAACGCTGTTCGTCCATATGCCCGGCGAGACCGCGGATAAGATCGTCGGCTACCGCCCGGGAACGTGGACGGTCGCCGGCACGCTCGAACTGGGCGGCCAGGAGGAGGAGAACGGTCGCGTTTCCTATGTCCGGTTGATGCTCGATGACCTTTCGGCAGTCAGAACGCCGGAAGATCAGACGCCGCAATTGCATGAAGAGGGCGCCCTGGTGCATCACCATCGTCATTAACGGCGCGGTACAGGAGTTCCAGTGGTTTTCCGGGCGAGTGGCTCGGCCGGGTCATTCAAGCACACCTGATGAAACCCTGAGAGGTTGTGAAAAAATCGTCACGAGCGAAGGAAAGTCGCGTTCCGCCGGAGCACAGGAACCGGAGTGTATATTGAAATACATGAGGATTCCGAGCACCGCCGGAACGCGAGGTTCCGAGCGCAGTAGATTTTTTCACAAGCTCTGAGTTTATAGACTCTATCGGAGATCGTCCCATGAAAGACCATGACACTTTTATCCGGGCTTCCTGGCTGACCATCGCGGTCGCGGCGGCTCTCTCGAATAACGCGGACGCTGCACCCACGGTGTCGCGCCTCACCCCGCCCAGCGAGCTGTTCAGCTCGGGCAATTCGAGCCCGCCGATCATCGCGCGCTTCATCCCCCGCCAGCGCTTCGATCTGCAGGCGACGGTGCAACCCTCTGCGGGCACGACGATCGCGAGCGTGTCCTTCACCGTGGACGGCGATCCGGTTGCGTCGGTGCCCTCGCCAGATCCGAAAACCGGACTGGTGACGGAGACGAGCGATCCCAACTGTCTCCTGAATCCGCGGCCAACGACCCCGGCGCCGACCTGTAACCTCGTCGCCGGTGTTGCGGCCGGCACCGTGGTTACCTCCTACCGGGGCTACTCCAACCGGAAACCCGGCATACACACCCTGACCGTCACCGCGACCGACAACACCGGTGCCTCCGACACGGCCACCGGCAACTTCGAGATTGTCGGGATCGAGCAGGGCTTGCAACGCAAGACCAAGAACGTGATCATCATGCTGGGTGATGGCATGGGCTCGGGTCACCGCACGGCCGCACGCATCATGCTGAACGGCGTGGCCCAAGGCAAGCCGAAGGAAAAACTCGCCATGGACACCTTCCCGGTAACCGCCAGTATCATGACGCATTCGCTTAACTCCATCGTTACCGACTCGGCCCCGGGCATGTCGAATTATGTGACCGGCAACAAGGCCAACAACAGTCAGGAAGGCGTGTTCCCGGATGACACGCTCGCACGATTTGACAACCCGCGCGTCGAGTACATGGCCGAGTTCCTGGCCCGAGCTCAGGGTAAGAAGCTCGGCATCGTCACCACGGCGGATGTGTTCGACGCCACGCCAGCCGCTATGGCCATACACACCCAGGACCGCGGCGCCGGCACGGGCATCGTCGACCAATACTTCGACGACCGCAGCAAGACCGGACTGACGGTTCTAATGGGCGGCGGCCGCAAGTGGTTCCTGCCAAACCCGACCGACTTCAACAACGGCGCGGGGGGAACGACATTCAACGGCTCTCAGCGCGGCGATAGCACCGACTACACGCTTTCCTCGGATATCATCGCCGGCTGGGGTGCCGCGCCCGGTGCACTGGACCCGGGCCGCGACCTGATCACGGATTTTGCTAGCGCCGGCTGGTCCTATGCGTCCGATATGGCGAGCCTGATGGCAGCTCCCGATAACCAGCCTCTTTTGGGCCTGTTCTCCCTGTCCAACATGAACATCGCGCTGGACAAGATCAACGGGCGGCGCGGCGCTTCCACGATCGTGGACGACTACGGCTTCCCGGCTCAGCCGCTGCTCGAGGAAATGACCCAAAAAGCGTTGGATGTGTTAGACGCGCAGAGCCCGCACGGATTTGTGCTGATGGTGGAGGGCGCGTCGATCGACAAGCAGGCCCATAGTATGGACAGCGAGCGCTGGATCCTCGACACAATCGAGTTCGACAAGGCCATTGCTGTGGCCAAGGCGTATGCGGAGGGCCACGGGGATACGCTGGTGCTCGTCACGGCGGACCATGAGTGCGGCGGCGTCGCGGTGATCGGCGGATCGCGAGTTACGGACGCCGATCTTCAGGCGCGCATCGCCACGGGTCAAGGGGCGGCTCAGGTCCGCAACGGGGTGGTGGGCACCTCTGACTTGGCCGGCTTCCCGCACTACCCGATTTCGGCAACCGACGGCTACCCGCAATCGACCGACCCAGACTTCAAGATGCTGATTGGCTACGCCGCCAATGCCGACCGCTATGAGGATTGGCGCACCAACCCGCAACCGTTGCGTGACAGTCAGCAGCCGGGAAACGGCGTGGCGCCCCTCGACACCTACCCTAGCGGACCGCTGAACCGCGATACCGCGGGCAATTTCCTTGTCACCGGCCAGATCGCGGATACGGTCGCCGCACACACCGCGAATGATATCCCGCTGTCGGCATTCGGCCGCGGCTCGACGCTGATCGGCGGCACGATGGACAACACCGACATCTTCTTTAGCGTTATGCAGGCAGTCGTTGGCGGGGTCCGGGCCCCCGCACCTGATATCCCATCCCGTCCTCACGGGTAATTAATTTCTTATCCCGAAGCTGTATATACGCCCGTCTGACTGTCTCCGGGGAAATGCCGAGTTGTTTACCAAGCGATTGCGTCGAGGGCAGCGAGGCTCCGGGTTTAAGCTTGCCGCTCTTGATCGAATCGTTTATTTGCCGCAACACTTGCGCATTCAGTGTCTCATCCGTGTTACGCTTGAGGCGAATAGATAGTTTTG
>JBOIDW010000117.1:0-3113 GCA_050740655.1 Gammaproteobacteria bacterium
CCACCGCCGACCCCGCTCTTCGCGGGCATACCCACCTCATGGATCCACGCCCCCGAGTAGTCGTACATCCCGCAGGAGCTCATCACGCTCAAGACCTTGGGAACGAATTCAGCCTTCAGGGCCCGGATCCCCTTGACGGGATTGACGCCGTTGTTGGCCAGGGTCCCCGCGATCAGCGCCAGGTCCCGGCAGTTCACCAGGATGGAGCATTGCTCGAAGTAGAGGTCCAGGAGCCCATCGGGGTCGTTCTCGATGATGTTCGAGTTGCGCAAGAGGTAGGCGATCGCGCGATTGCGGTGCCCGGTCGCCTTTTCGGAGTGATAGACCGCCTCGTCGATTGCGACCTCGTGGCCGACGTATCGTTGATAGGTGTCCAGGATCCGTTTCAGCTTGATCTCGGTCGAATCACCCGAGACGAAGGCCATCGCCGCAATGGCCCCGGCATTGATCATCGGGTTCCTGGGCCGCCCCGTCCCCGGCTCGAGGCTGATCGAGTTGAAGGCCTCGCCGGAGGGCTCGATATCGATCTTGCGTAGCACCGCCTCGACACCGTTATCCTCAAGGGCGATGCCGTAGGTGATGACCTTCGAGATCGACTGGATGGTGAATGCCTGTTGGGTGTCGCCGACCTGATAGACATGTCCGTCGACCGTGACGACTGCGATCCCGAACCACCCCGGGTCCGCCCTCAAGAGCTCCGGGATGTAGCTCGCGACCTCGCCAGCCGTGATCTGTGAGCAATCTCGATGCAAGGACTCCAGATACTCCAAAAACAGGTCCGCTATCATGGTGTCATCCTGCCAATGCACACGCGATCGATCGAGCAGCGCTCCAAACCTTGGCTCCAAGGTCCTCAAGCCGGCTGAAGGCAGGGCTTGCACCCGTTCCCTCCGGCGTGCTGTGTAGTCTGGATCTTCGGGGATCTCGGATCGGGGCGCAAGCGGCCCGGACCGTTTAGGCCGGATATACGCCGTCGATAGCTTCCGCTACATTGGGAGGTCTGGCCGGGTCGAGGTGGTGAAGGGCGAGACCGGGATCAGCGAGCGTAGCCCGGATGCAACGAAGCGGAATCCGGGGTTGAGCTTTCCCGTATTCCTCTGGCGCATCATCCGGGCTACGTTCTACGCGCGCTGTAGTAGACGCCGAATACGCCGCGACCGCTTATATGGCGCAGGCCCACCCCCGAGGTGGAAACACCCGCGTTGACCGAAGAAGAATCATTGCTTACGATGCACTCATTGATTGCATTTTCGTGGCACCCATGGCAAGCATCACTATCCGTAACCTGGACGAGCAGACCAAGAGCCGGCTGGGCGTACGCGCCGCACACCACAAGCGTTCGATGGAGGAGGAGGCGCGAAGCATCCTGGGCGCAGCGCTCGCCGGAGAGGCGGCAACGTCCAGTAACCTCGCGGAGGGGATCCGCCAGCGCTTTCAGCCGCTCGGCGGCGTCGACCTTCCGGTGCCCCGCCGCGAGCCGATGCGTGATCCGCCCGAGCCGGGCAAATGATCGTGCTCGACACGAATCTCTTGTCGGAGCTGATGAAACCGGCGCCTGCCGAGTGTCATGCGCTGGGTGGCGTCTCAGCCGGCAACCAGCCTCTACACGACGAGCATCACACAGGCTGAGATCCTCCGCGTGATGCTGCTGCCGTCTGGGCGACGGCGTAATGCCGTCGAGGTCGCGGCGGAGGCGATGTTCAAAGAGGACTTCGGCGGCCGCATCCTTCCGTTCGCCAGCGATGCCGCGCGCCCTTACGCGCGCATTGCCGTGGAGCGCCGCCGGGTTGGGCGTCCCATCGCTCAATTCGACGCACAGATTGCCGCAATCGCCCGTTCTACCGGAGCAGCGATCGCGACCCGCAACGTGAGGGACTTTGAGGGCTGTGGCGTCAAGGTGATTAACCATTGGAAAGCTTAGACCGTAGCCCGGAACTTGGCCCGGCGATTGACGGCCACCAACAAAGACCTCATCTTGCTAATCGCGAAGGTGCTCCAAAAATCACAGCCGGGCCCGGTGGCCGAAATCGAACAGTTGTGCGATCGTCTACTGAGGCGATGGTCGTTCTGAGGAGTCATTGCGTGGGCTCGTCACCCATCTACTGTCCAACATGGCTGGTGTGAAGAGCCGGCGACTTTCGAGAACTACCGTAGCCCGGATGGAGCGCAGCGAAACCCGGGGAGAATGAGCTTTGATTCCCGGGTTGCGCCGCTGCGCGGCTAACCCAGGCTAAGATTTCTGTCTCGAAATGTGGCGTCTCGGGCCGCCTGGACCGAGACTCGGGTAATTGACAATTCCCAGGTCTGTCAGTACTGTTCCTTTCGGCGAAAAAGGGCGTTTATTCTTCCTAGCCCGGCCTTTGGCCGCAACCCATGGTTGGCGAAACTTCTTTGCCATATGCAAAGAAGTCGCGGTGAAAGAATCGATACCCATAATCGGCGTTCGGGTGAGCAGGAAAGAAGAAGCGCTTGGACCTCTCGCAACACGGCGAAGAGGGCTACATTTTCGAATCGTGAGGATGAAAGTTTATGAAAAAACTGGAAGCCATCATCCAACCCCATAAGCTGGAGGATGTGCAGGAAGCCCTCAAGAACCTCGGGGTGGACGGAATGACCATTTCCGACGTGCGCGGTCATGGCCGTCAGAAAGGCCACACGGAGATCTACCGGGGCCAGGAATATACCGTGGATGTGCTGCCGAAGGTGAAGATCGAGGTGGTCGTGCCAGACCGCCGTCTGGAAGAGGTCGCCAAGACTCTGAGCGACGCCGCGCGCACGGGAAAGCTGGGCGACGGCAAGATCTTCATCACTTCAATTGAGGAGGCGATTCGCATCCGCAACAACGATCGCGGCGACGGGGCGTTGTAGGGTAGGCCTTTAGGACGCCGCAAGACTGCCCACCTTACCCGGGCTGGGCACATGACGCGGCTGGAAGCGATCAAAGAGCGGTTTTTCTCAACCGGGGACGCTGGAGTAGCGGTTCGCCTCCGCTCGGACGCGGTCGACGAGGCGGCGATCTCGCTGTTCGACGCACAGTTCGGAAAGCCGTCCGGGCTGGCGTTGCTGGCGGTAGGCGGCTATGGCCGGCGCCAGTTGTTCCCCTATTCCGACGT
>JBOIDW010000118.1:0-24521 GCA_050740655.1 Gammaproteobacteria bacterium
TAATTGTAAAGCTTTGCATGAGACACTACACTAGATGAAATGCACGCCGGTACCCCGCGAATTATACTACGGGCGGGCAAATAGTACGGTTTTTTTGCAGGGTGCGAACCACCCGCGTAGCGCTGACAGGGCGCGTAAAAGCGTCACTTTTCCCGATGACGAGATTGCGCTCTTCGATCCTGATGCTATATTGACCAGAATGTGAGCCTTACCGAACAAGACGACGATATATCGAAGAACACGAGGAGGCTCGTCCCGGTGGCCGGTCGCGAGGCGAACCGGGCTCGGTCTAACAACGGCGTGCAGGCGACGGCTTACAGCCGCAACTGACGCCGGGCGTTGAGCTTCGAGTACCTGGTAGTGAGGCAAGATGAATCAAATACTACTACTTGTCGACTTTGAGAATGTGCACGAGGTTGATCTGTCGCGGCTGGATAACCGCTTCCATATCATTATCTTCGTAGGCGCAAACCAAAAGAGCGTTCCAATCGAGTTGGTAACCAACGCACAGAGGCTCGGGAACCGTATCGAGTGGCAAAAGGTGGAGGGCAATGGCAGAAACGCACTTGACTTCTTTATTGCCTGTCAGCTCGGGCGTGTGCTAGAGACGTCGCCACAGCTTCATTGCATTGTCTTGTCAAAAGACAAAGGATTTGACCCATTATTACGACACTTGAATAAGAACGGGCTAAAGTGCAAACGCATCAATAGCCTTCTGGAGCTTGACCCAAAAGCTGACACCGCCGAAGAACCCAATTACAAGCGCGTAGTGGAGCTTCTGAGCAAATTAGAAAAGAAAACGAGGCCGCGGAAGCTCGCAACGCTATCTCAGCACATATCTTCAATGTTTCAAAAGAAAATTGCCCAAACAGACATTGATCGCATCATCGACATTCTTTTTGCGAACAAAATGATCTCCGAAACGAACAACACTATTACGTATGAGTTCTAGACAAAGACATTTTGAAATCTAAGCACCTCGATAAGTTCCCTCTCCTTCCGGGAGAGGGTTAGGGTGAGGGGATGTCGATCGATGCAAGCGTTTCGTTTGATCCCCTCATCCTGACCTTCTCCCGGAGAGAGAAGGGACTTGTGAATATGCTGTAGTGGCTTTGCTTTACATATGACGCGTAAGAATCTAATCGGGCCTACGAGGGCCTGCACCGGAGTGCTACTGTCGTGCCGAGGCCGCGGGCAAGATGTATATCGACTCGGGTGGCGGTGACGCCTTTGTCCTGGCGCGCCAATTCCGATGAGGAAACCACCGACTGGAGAGCCGTGCGCGGGAGAACCGCCCACGCGGTTCGGAGGGCGGGGATGGCGTTAGCCCTTCCCGGCCCCTATCTGCGGAGGAGCAAACAAGACTATGGACAATATCGTAATCATCGGATCATCAGGTCATGCCAAAGTAATCATTGACATCGTTGAACACGAAGGCAGATACAATATTGCCGGACTTTTGGATCGATACCGCAAGGCGGGTGAGCAGACGCTTGGTTATCAGGTCCTAGGCCAAGAAGAAGACTTACCGGAATTAGCGACGAGCCGCACCTTGAGAGGTGCAATTGTAGCTATCGGAGATAACTTTATCCGCTCAAAGGTGGCTGCTCGCGTGAGGGACGTTTGTCCGGACCTTCCATTCGTTAGCGCAATACACCCCAAGGCATCTATTGGACGGGATGCGTCCGTCGGGGAAGGCACGGTGATCATGGCTGGCGTTACCGTAAATCCATGTTGTGCGATAGGTCGGTTTTGTATTTTAAACACCAGCGCTTCTCTTGATCACGATTCAGTAATGGAAGACTTTAGCAGTCTCGCACCTCGTGTAACGACTGGGGGGAATTGTCGAATCGGAGCTTACTCTGCCGTCGGTATCGGGGCGGTCCTCATTCATGATATCTGCATTGGTGAGCATACCGTCATAGGCGCTGGTGCAATCGTCCTGAAGAATCTTGAATCCTTTAGCGTGGCATACGGGAGCCCTGCAAAAGCAATCCGAGAAAGGCAACCAGGGGATAAATACTTGTGAAGTTGAACGGCCAGGAGAACCAGCGAGGGTTGTTTGGCCTGCAACGCGTGCAGGGGCGCCCGGTGGACCGGTTTCACTGCATCTTGGGCTGCTCGCTGAGCCGGCCGTTAGTCAGACTGAGCACCCGATCCGCCTGGCCCACGACTTCGCGGCTGTGCGTGACCATGACCAAGGTCTTGCCCGCGGCACGCGTGGCGCGATCGAGGGCCGCGACCACGCTGCGGCCGGTCTCCAGATCGAGGTTGCCGGTGGGTTCATCGGCCAGCACCAGCACCGGCTCGTGGACCAGCGCCCTGGCGATGGCGACACGCTGCTGTTCACCGCCGGAAAGCCGGTCGGGATAACTCGCGCGCCGGGCCGCGAGGCCCAGCACCTCGAGTCGATGCAGTGCGCGGTCATGGGCGTCGCGGCCGGTCAAGCCGTTCAATTCCAAGGGTAAGAGCAGGTTTTCTTCCACCGTCAAGGTCGGAATCAGGTTGAAGGATTGGAACACGAAACCCACGTAGCGGCGGCGGAACAAGGTGCGGGCCTGCTCGGAGAGCGCCCCCAGGGATAGCCCGTCGATCAGCACCTCGCCCGACGTCGGGCTATCGATACCGCCGATTAGATTGAGCAGCGTGGACTTGCCTGATCCGCTGCGGCCGAGCAGCACCACCAGTTCCCCATGGCCTATATGCGCCTCTACGCGATCCAGGACGCGGTGTTCCGTGTCCCCTTCTCGATACGACTTGCTGAGCGCGCGTAACTCGATGAGCGGGATCGAGGGCGCTGGACTGACCAATCGCCTTATAAGCCGCTGGCCTACCCCAATAACGCCGCGATTGCCTTGAAATGCTCATGCCGCGCATCGCGCAGCCATTCGAACAGGACCGATTCGGCACTGATGAGATCGATACCGGCGCGCTGCATGCGCGCGACGGCGTTACGATAGTTGTCCTGCCGGCGCGAACAGATGGCGTCCTCGACGACGCGGACCTGGATGCCGCGCTCGCGCAGGTCGAAGGCGGTTTGCAGGACACAGACGTGCGCCTCCATGCCGATGAGGAAGACCTGTGAGCGTTGCGCGCTATGCAGTGCGGGGAGAAAGCCTTCGGCATCGGCGCAGGAGAAACAGGTCTTGCCGAAACGCCGCGCGCCGCTCGGCAGGAGCGCGGCGAGGCTGGGCTCCAGGGGCCCCAGACCACGTGGATATTGTTCGGTCACGTGTACCGGGATGCCAAGCAGGGTGCCGGCCTTCAATAACACGCCGGCCTTCTCCAATACCCGCGCCAAGACCTCGGCGGGCATCACGGCGCCGAGCTTGGTCTGGATGTCGATGACCACGAGCTGGCTGGCCGCGGCCTGACACAGGCTGGGCTTAAGTATCGGGGTGATTTCTTCGGTTCGCATATTGGGCTAACCCCCTTACGCCAGCCTTGCTTGGCGCGGTAACGGCGCGCATGATGCGCGGCATTGGACGACGTGACAAGTCAGGTGCAACCCCGCATCGTTCGCCGCAGCCTCCCGCAGCCCCCCGTATTGCCTGCCGGCCTGCACCCGGTCTTGAGCCGCGTCTATGCGGGCCGCGGCGTGCGCTCCGCCGACGACATCGACTACTCGTTAGCTCAGTTACACCCCTTTCAGACCTTGCAGGGGATAGCCGCGGCCGCGGCACTGCTGGCACGCGCCCTTGAACATCAGGCGCGCATATTGATTGTCGGGGACTTCGATGCCGACGGCGCCACCGCGTCGGCGGTCGCGGTGCGCGGCCTGTGCGCCATGGGTGCCGAGCAGGTCGGATTCCTGGTGCCCAACCGCTTCGAGTACGGCTATGGGTTGTCGCCCGAGATCGTCGCGGTGGCCGCAGAGCAGCGCCCGCAGCTCATCGTCACCGTAGATAACGGCATCTCGAGCGTCGAGGGGGTGGCCGCGGCCCAGCGGCTCGGCATCGAGGTGCTCATCACCGACCATCATCTTCCCGGCGCCACGCTGCCGGCGGCCACGGCGATCGTCAACCCCAATCAGGCCGGCGATCCCTTTCCCAGCAAGCATCTGGCCGGCGTCGGCGTGATGTTCTACGTGTTGATGGCGCTGCGTGCGGAACTGCGTGAGCGGGGCTGGTTTCGCCGCCGCGGGATGGCGGAACCCAGGCTCGCCGAGCTACTGGACCTCGTGGCCCTGGGCACGGTGGCGGACGTGGTGGTCTTGGACCGTAACAATCGTATCCTGGTCTCTCAGGGTCTCGCGCGCATCCGTGCGGGGCGCTGCCAGCCGGGGGTGCGTGCTTTGCTCGATGTTGCCAAACGCCCGCTCGCCTCGCTCACGGCGCGCGACCTCGGATACGCGGCCGCGCCGCGACTGAATGCCGCGGGACGCCTGGCGGATATGTCTCTGGGCATACGGTGTCTGCTCTCTGATGACTATCCGCGCGCCCGGGCACTGGCCGAGCAATTGGACCGCTTGAACTGCGAGCGCCGCGTCATCGAGTCGCGCATGCACGACGAGGCGCTGGTTCAGCTTGAGCGTTTGGGGGCGCCGGTGGACGGCGGGCGTTTCGGCCTGTGCCTGTTTGATGAGGGCTGGCACCAGGGGGTTATCGGCCTATTGGCCGGGCGCCTACGCGAGCGGTTGGGGCGCCCGGTCATCGCCTTTGCCAACGGGCTAGGCGATGAGGTCAAGGGCTCGGCGCGTTCGGTAACCGGACTGCATATCCGCGATGCCCTGGATGCCGTGGCCGCCCGCCACCCGGGTCTGCTGCGCAAATTCGGAGGGCACGCGATGGCGGCGGGGCTGACCCTGGAGCGTCGGCGGGTCCGGGAGTTCGGGCAGGCCTTCGATGCCGAATTGGAACGGCGCTTCGGCGGCGAGCTGCCGAACGCGGTCCTGCACTCCGACGGCGAGTTGAACGACGCTCACATGTCGCTGAACACCGCCGAGACCTTGCAGGAGGGTGGACCCTGGGGGCAGGGCTTCAGTGAGCCGCTGTTCGACGGGGAGCTGGAGGTCTTGCGCAAGCGGTTGGTCGGTGAGCGGCATTTGAAGCTAAGCGTGCGGGCCCAGCCCGGCGGCCCGGTGGTGACCGCCATGGGCTTCAACTGTCCGGCACACGAGGCGATCACCACCGGCGCGCGCCTGCACCTCGCGTTTCGCATCGAGGTCGATAGCTATCAGGGCCAGCGCAGCCCGCGCCTGACCATCGCGCATATCGTGCCGCCGGCTACATGACCCGGCAGATGAAGCCCTTCAGGTAATCGGTTTCCGGAATTGCCGGGTGCACCGGGTGGTCCGGGGACTGATGCAAGTGCTCCAGGACCTGCAGGCCGCGGCCGGAGCGTAAGGCACTGCGGCGCAGTTGGTCGAGTAGCGCGGCGCCATCCAAATGGTATGAACAGGAGGCCGCGAGCAGGATCCCGTCCTCGTGCAGCACGCCGATCGCCCCCTGGATCAAACGCCGGTAGGCGAGCAGGCCAGCCTCGCGGTCCTTGCGGCGCTGGATGAAGGCCGGGGGGTCGAGGACCACAGCGTCGTAGCGATCCCCGCGGGCGCGCGCTTCTTTGAGGCGCTCGAAGGCGTCTCCCTGGCGTATTTCGATCTGTCCGGCCAGTCGATTGAGCCGTGCATTGCGCTCGAGGTAGGCGAGGGCGGCCGGGGAGGATTCGATGCAGACCACCTTTTGGGCCCCCGCCGCCGCGCAATGCAGGCCGAAGCCGCCCACATAGCTGAAGACGTCCAGGACCCGCCGTCCCGAGGCATAGCGGCGCATGCGCAGGCGATTCGATTGCTGGTCGAAATACCAGCCGGTCTTCTGTCCGCCGTGGAGCGGAACCAGAAACTTCAGGTCTTCTTCCGGCAGGGTGATCTCCTCCGGTACCCGGCCGCAGGCAGTCCGTACGTAACTGGGCAGGCCCTCCAGGCCTCGGCTCAAGGCATCATTGCGCAACAGCACCCCGGATGGTCCCAGACCGACGGCCAGGGCCTCGCAGAGGGGCTCGATGCAGCGCTCCATACCGGCCGTGCCGATCTGGGCGACCAAGACATCCGCATAGCGGTCGACGATGAGGCCGGGTAGTGCGTCGGCCTCGCTGAACACCAGGCGATAATAGGGCGCGGCGAATAATCGCTCGCGCAACGTCAAGGCCTTTCTTATGCGCTCACTGAACAGCTCAGCGTCCAGGACGCGCGAACCACCACGCTCGATCAACCGCGCGCAAAGCAGGGCGCGTGGATTTACGTAGCCGCTGCCGAGCAGCCGCCCGTTGCTGGCCAGGATCGAGGCCCGCTGGCCGGGCTCGAAGCCGGACAGGGGGCTACGGTCGGTATCCACCTCATTGCTGAATACCCATAAATGCCCGGCGCGCAGCCGCCGCTCCTCGCCTTTCTTCAGCACCAGGGCCGGGAAATCCATGCCTGTCCTATAATCCTTCCGGATGGAGTTCGAGGGCGATGTGCACAATGGACCCCCGCGTCTGCGCGATGATCTTCAAGCGGTTGAAGGCTGGCAATCCCAAGCCGACCACCGAATTGCAATACCATGGCCCGTTCGAGCTGCTCATTGCCGTGGTGCTCTCGGCCCAGGCCACCGATGTCAGCGTGAACAAGGCGACCCGTGAGCTGTTCGCGCTCGCCAATACGCCGGCGGCGATGCTGCGACTCGGTGAAACCGCCTTGAAGCGGTATATCCGGCACATCGGATTATTCAACGGCAAGGCACGCAATATCCTCGCGACCTGCGCGTTGCTCTGCGAGCGGCACGGGGGCCGTGTTCCGGCCGACCGCGAGGCACTCGAGGCGCTGCCGGGGGTCGGCCGCAAGACCGCGAACGTTATCCTGAATACCGCCTTCGGGCAACCGACTATTGCGGTTGACACCCACGTCTTCCGCGTGGCAACGCGCACGGGCCTGGCCTGTGGAAAAACGCCGCTTGCGGTGGAGCAGCGCTTGAACGAGGTCGTCCCGGCCCGCTACCGGCGGGATGCCCACCACTGGCTGATCCTGCACGGACGTTACGTCTGCACCGCGCGCAACCCGCGTTGTACCGAGTGCCCTATCGCCGATCTCTGCGCATGGCCCGGAAAGGCGGCCCAGCCGGCGCGCCGGGCGGTCGGTGGGGGAAGGACCGAAAAGGCCTGAGCGCGGGATGTCTTCACGTGGGGGGCACGCGGACGGCGCCCGGAAAGAGGCGGATGCCGGAAATCGAATCGGAGGGCGGTTCAAGCGGCGGGACGCTGTCGCGTCCGGCGCGGTGTTAAACCGGGTTCGGATATCCCCCCAGGCTCACGTCGCCTGAAACTGCATCTTGATCCCGGCCAGCTCGATGATATCGTGGTCGCGCAATTGATAGCTACGCGGGCCGATGGCCGTTCCGTTGACGATAGGATAAAGCGGGTGGCCGCTGTTTCCGCCCTCGATATGGGTGAGAAAAAATCCCTGCGGGCGGCGCGAGATGACCGCGACCTGGATCCCCGGCCTGCCCAAGGTGGTCGAGGCGCGGGTGAGGTCCAGGAGCTTACCGCTGATGGGACCGGTCAGGATATGCAGGCGCCCATTCGGGAGCCCGGCCGCAGGCGCCGGCGCCCGCGCCGGCGTGGACTGCGTCAAGGCGCCCGGGAGCGGCGCACTCGGCGCCGCCGGTACCGCATGCCGCACCGCCTGGGCAATGGCCGCTGCGGCGCTTGCCGAGCCGGGCCGCATGACGATGGTCTTCTCAAATTCGTCGTCATCGGCCGTCGCGTGCTCATTGACATAGCGGACCTCATGCTTGCCGATGCCGATAACGTCGCCGTCCTTCAAGGCATGCTTTTTAATGAGCTTGCCGTTGACGTAGGTACCGTTGGTGCTGCCCAGGTCCTCCAAGAAGGAGTCGTCCAGGATAGTGATGACGAGGGCGTGCTTACTGCTTACCGCAAGATTATCGATCTGGACGTCGTTATCCGGCTTGCGGCCGATCGTCATGCGCTCTTTGTTTAGCTCGTATTCCCCCTGTACCGCACCGTTCACGCTCAGAACGAGTTTTGCCATATTCGCGCTCTTTATGTTATGGACCTAAACCGCCGTAGCTTGCCCACCCGTTCGGCTCTCTACGCCCCGCCCGGCCGCGCAAGGATGACCGAGATATTGTCGTGGCCGCCGCGTTCGTTGGCCATGGCCACGAGCTGGCCGGCAGCTTGCGCTAGATTATCACTATATTTCCGCAGGGTTAAGTGGATCTCCTCATTCGCCAACATATCGTACAGCCCGTCCGAGCACATCAGATAGAGGTCTCCGGGGGATACCTGCTCCTCATGCAGGTCGATATCGACGGTCTCGGCAATGCCCAGGGCGCGGGTGACGAGGTTCTTGGGGACCGCCAGACAGGCCTGCTCCGGGCTCAATAGTCCCTGCTCGATCAGCTCTTGCACCATGGAGTGATCGCTGGTGATCTGCTCGAACAGGCCATGGCGTAAACGGTAGCAGCGCGAATCGCCGACGTGCCCGACGCTTACCCGATCACCATGGAACCAGGCGGCAACCACCGTCGTACCCATCCCGCTACATTGCGGCTCGTTACGCCCGGTATTATAAATCAATGCGTTGGCGTCTTTGATGGCCATCCGGACCGCCAACGATTCCCCGGAATAGCCATTCATCCCCTGCGGGCGGCCATCCTGTGCCCAGCGGCGGGTGATCTCGTTGACGATGTAAGAGACGGCAATGCTGCTAGCCACCTCCCCGGAAAGATAGCCCCCCATGCCATCGGCAAGTACCAATAGGCCGGTCTGGTGGTCGCTTGCCGTGCTGTCTTCATTGTGGCGCCGGCGCAGGCCGGTATGCGAAAGGTTTGCGATCTCGAGGGCGTGGCCGTTGCGCATGCATTATCCGTTACTGAAGGGGTGGCTGTAGCCGCTCCAGGCACGTGCGAAGATCGCGGGCGAGGTCGGCGCCGCTCTGGTAACGGCCGGTGAGAGACTTCTCCAGGCTTTTCGCGACGATCGACGGCAGGACCGGCGCGCGGCTCGCAAGCTCGGGCCGTATGAGCAGTATATTGGGCGGGGGCCGGTGCACCACGCTGTGAATCAGCTCGGTCAGGCTGGTCCCGGAAAACGGTAGACGGCCGGTCAGCAATTGAAACAGCATGACCCCCAGCGAAAACAGGTCGGAGCGGCCATCAAGGGCGGCATGGGTGGCCTGCTCGGGTGACATATAGGCCGGGGTGCCGCAGACCAGATCGGTGCCCTCGCGATGGCGATCGACGATAAACGCGATGCCGAAATCCGTAATCTTCAGCGCCCCGGACTCGGGCTGGTAAACGATGTTGCCCGGTTTGATGTCCCGATGCACCACGTTCTCGCCATGGGCGTAATCGAGCGCGTCGGCGATCCGCGTGACGATCCATAACACCGATTCCAGGGGCAGTAACTGGCTCCGTCTCGAGTACGCCGACAGGTTCTGTCCCTCCAGGTATTCCATCGCCAAGTAGGCGAGTCCGTGCTCCTCGCCCGCATCGAAGATAGTCACGATATTGGGATGCGTGAGCCGAGCCGCGGTCTCGGCCTCGCGGAAAAAGCTCTTTCTGATCTCATCCAGCCGCTTATCTTCCCAGGCCTCGGTCATGGATATCGTCTTGATGGCGGTAACCCGACCGGTTTTTACGTCCTGGCCGAGATACACCACGCCCATGGTGCCGCGTCCCAGCTCGCGGTCGAGCCGGTATTGGCCCAACATCGGTTTCCTCAAGAAATCAGGGCGTATCTGCGCAATCATGGTCCTGCGTGTCTCATGCCGCTGGAAAGAACTCGCTAACCGCACCAGTGCTCTACCGCCTCTTGGGCGGATTGCTCGGCGCTAGCTCGCTCGCCGTCGCTCAAGATGCGGCGCTCGCCGCCGGCATCGCGCTCATAGAGGTAGCCCGCGTGCCGTACGCGATAAAGCCCGTCCTTAGCCGCCGCACAACGTTGCGTCCGTTCTTGCGCCTCAGCCCTTTGTTTAGCCTGTTTCTCGGTCCGCTCCCGGCGCTCCTCCTCGAAGGCCTTGAGCAGGCGCTGCTCGCGCTGCATGCGATCCGCGGCCTGTGCCGCCGCGGACCCACCGCTGCGCGGCATGTGGCCAGCGTCGGTACCGACGGGGGGCTGACCCATCGCTTGCGCGCCGCTGCTACCCGGCCGCTCCGCGTAATGGGTGTGGCCTTGCGCATCGACCCATTTGTATATTTCGCCCCGGATGCCGGCCGGTAGCAAGACGGCCAGCGCGGCCGCAAGGGCTATGATCGCCGATGCGTTGCCGCGGGTCGATGCACGATGCGAAGTCATGTGGTCTAGAAAATCTTTGGGGATAATCGCGCGCTCCCCGCGCGTATTCGACGAATCGTGCGCTACCGCCGTGCCGGCCATTTGAATTCTTATTGCGAAATTCCGCCGGCACGCCAGCCACCTTAGCGCCACGTAGGCCGCTCGCGGTACGGTGCACGGTCACGCTAGCCCCATATCGGCGTGACCCGGTGATAAGTTGAGGATGGCGCCCGGCCCCCTTCGATCAGCGCTCGAGCATGCCGAGCTTGTCCGTAACGGCCTTCCATTCCTCCGCGTCCGGGAGCCCGTCCTTGCGATGGTTGATCACCGGCCAGCGCTTGGACAGTTCGGCATTGAGTTCGAGGAAATGCTTCTGTGCCGCGGGCAGATCGTCCTCGGAAAGAATGGCGTCGACCGGGCATTCCGGCTCGCACAGCGTGCAATCGATACATTCATCCGGATCGATGACTAGCATGTTCGGGCCCTCGTGGAAGCAATCCACCGGGCACACCTCGACGCAATCGGTATATTTGCATTTGATGCAAGGATCTATAACGACGAAAGTCATGGTCTCTCCTGGCTGCGTTCATTCTGGTAGATGGGCTGGAATTATACGGTTTAGCCGTGAATAAAACGACGCTAACCCTCATTCAGCATGGTCTGTAGCCGATACAGGGTCTCCAGGGCCTCGCGCGGGCTCAAGCGATCGGGGTCGACGCTCCGCAAGAGTGCCAGTACCGGAGCTTCCTCGCTGAACAGGCTCAACTGCGTGACGCCCGCCGCTGCGGTGCCCGCCGAAAGGTCACGCCGCTCGAACTGCGCGAGGCGCTCGCGGGCGCGGCCGATAACGGCACGCGGGACCCCGGCCAATGCCGCCACTTGTACCCCATAACTCTGGCTCGCCGGCCCCTCTTTAACGGCATGCAGAAACACCACGCCGTCGCCGTGCTCGACGGCATCGACGTGTACGTTGGCCACGCCCTCGAGGTGGTCGGCGAGCCCCGTCAGCTCAAAATAATGTGTTGCAAACAGCGTCAAGGCCCGGTTCTCGCGCGCCAGGTGCTCGGCCGTGGCCCAGGCTAGCGCCAGCCCGTCGCAGGTGCTGGTACCGCGTCCGATCTCATCCACCAGTACCAAGCTGTGCGGTCCGGCGCTGTTGAGGATGGCTGCGGTCTCGGTCATCTCGACCATGAAGGTCGAGCGACCGGTGGCCAGATCGTCCGCGGCGCCGATGCGGGTGAAGATCCGGTCCAGGGGTCCGATGACGGCCTTGGTGGCCGGGACAAAGCTACCGCTCAGGGCCAGGATCGCGATGAGCGCGGTCTGGCGCATATAAGTCGATTTTCCGCCCATGTTGGGACCGGTGATGACCAACATATGCCGCCCTGCGCCGAGGCGTAGATCGTTCGGCACGAACGGCGTCTCCTGATGTCGTTCCACCACCGGATGCCGGCCGTCCCGGATCTCGAGCACCGGCGTCTCGCAGAGCTCCGGCTGGGTGAGCTGTAGGTGCTCGGCGCGCTCGGCAAAGGCGCCAAGCACGTCGATCTCGGCCAGGGCCTCACCCATGCGCTGTAGCTCCGGGAGATCCCCGGCTGATTGCTGGAGGAGTCCCGTGTACAGCTCGGTCTCCCGTTCCACCAGGCGCGCGGCGCCCTGCTGCACTTGGCCCTCCAGCGCCGCCAACTCGGGGGTGATATAGCGCTCGCTGGACTTCAAGGTCTGGCGGCGGTGGTATTCGAGGGGTAACTCGCCTGAGCGGCTACGAGCGACCTCGATGAAATAGCCGTGCACGCGGTTGTAGCCGATCTTCAGACCGGTGATCCCCGTCCGTTCGCGCTCCCGCGCTTCCATGTCGCGCGTTACCGCGTCGGCGTCCGCACTAAGCCGTCGCAGCTCATCGATCTCCGTGTCGTAACCGGCGGCGATCACCCCGCCGTCGCGTAGATGAGGCGGCGGCTGCTCGGCGAGGGCCGCCTGGAGCAGACCCGCCAATCCCTGGAAGTCCGGCAGCGGCTCGGCCAGCCGCGTCAAGCGCGGACTTTCCAGCGCCACCACCAGGGTGCGGATCCGCGGCCACAGCCGGAGCGTCCGGCCCAATTGCGCAAGATCGCGCGGCCGTGCCGTGCCCAAGCCCAGCCGCGCGAGGATGCGCTCCACGTCGCCGATGCCGCGCAGCTGCTCGCGTAACCCGGTCCAGCAACCGGTAGCGAGCAATTGGGCGACCGCATGATGGCGCAGCCGCAGCCGGTCCTGTTGCCGGCTGGGCCGATTCAGCCAGCGGCGCAGCAGGCGGGCGCCCATGGGGCTCAGGGTGCTATCCATGGTCCCTACCAGGCTGTGCGCCGCAGTACCGGAAAGGCTGGCATTCACCTCCAGATTGCGGCGGCTCACCGGATCGAGGATCACGGCCTCGTCGCGGCGTTCCACGCGCGGCGCTCGCAGGTGCCGTAGCGAACTGCGCTGGGTCTCACGTGCGTATTCGAGCAAGGCCCCGGCCGCGCCCAGAGCGGCATGCAGATCCCCGCACTCCAGGCCATCGAGATGCGCCACCTGGAGCTGCTTGAGGAGGATACGCCGTCCGTTGTCGCTGCCGAAATGCCAATCGGGACGCTGCCGCAGTCCCTGCGATCCCGTGAGCTTCGGTAGGAATGCGGAGCTCTCGGCCACCAGGGTCTCGGCCGGCTGCAGCCGGTCCAGCTCGCTGAGCAGCGCCTCGGCGTCCCCCACCTCGAGCAAGGTGAAGCGTCCGCCGGCGAGCTCCAGGGCAGCGACCCCGAATGCCTGCCGCTCCTGATGAATGGCCACTAACAGGCTCTCGCGGCGCTCCTCCAACAGGCCCTCCTCGGTGAGCGTCCCCGGCGTCACGATCCGGGTGACTTCGCGCTCCATCAACCCCTTGCCGCCGGACGCATCGCCCACCTGCTCGCAGATCACGACGCACTCGCCCAGCCGCAGCAGCTTGGCGAGATAGCCGTCCACGGCGTGGACCGGTACCCCGGCCATGGGGACGGGCGCGCCCGCCGAGCTGCCCCTCGCGGTCAGCGCGATGTTGAGCAGCGCCGCGGCCTTGCGCGCGTCCTCGTAGAACAGTTCGTAGAAGTCGCCCATCCGGAAGAATACCAGCATCTGCGGATGCTCGGCCTTGACCGCCAGGTATTGCCGCATGAGCGGAGTATGCTCGGCGCTGCCTCGGGTCGATGCGGACATGCGCGGAGTGTACCCGATGCGCACCGGTGGAGTCCGTTGTTACAATTCGCTTTTCTGGTATTCGGGACAGTGACCATGAGCATCGATACGACGAAAGAGACGCGGGGATTCCAGGCCGAGGTCCGCCAGTTGCTGGACCTCATGGTGCATTCGCTGTACAGCAACAAAGAGGTGTTTCTGCGCGAGCTGGTCTCGAACGCCTCGGACGCCGCCGAAAGGCTGCGTTTCGAGGCCTTGGGCCAGGAGGCGCTGTTCGAGAACGACAGCGAGCTGAAGATCGAGATCGAATTCAGCGCGGCGCAAAAGACCATTACGGTGCGCGACAACGGCATCGGCATGTCGCGCGAGGAGGTCATCGAGAACCTGGGCACCATTGCCAAGTCCGGTACCCGCGAACTGGTCCAGTCGCTGAGCGGCGATCGGCAGAAGGATGCCCAGCTCATCGGCCAGTTCGGCGTCGGGTTCTATTCATGCTTCATCGTTGCCGGTGAGGTGACCGTAACCACGCGTCGCGCCGGCCTGCCGGCCGACGCCGGGGTGCGCTGGCAGTCCGACGGCCAGGGCGAGTATTCGGTGCACGGCGTACAGCGCAACAAGCGCGGTACCGAGGTGGTGCTGCATCTGCGCGAGGGCGAGGATGAGTTCCTGAACGGCTATCGGCTGCGCGGGATCGTCCACAAGTATTCCGATCACATCAGCCTGCCGATCCTGATGCCCAAGGAGGGGGAGAGCGCCACCGGCTACGAGCGGGTCAATACCGCCACTGCGCTCTGGGCGCGTCCGAAAACCGAGATCACCGACGCCGAATACGAGGAGCTGTACAAGCATATTGCCCATGACCACGAGGCGCCGCTCGCCCGCCTGCACAGCAAGGTCGAGGGCCATCTCGAATACACCCTACTGCTGTTCATCCCCAGGCGCGCGCCCTTCGACCTCTGGGACCCGCATCAGCGGCGCGGCGTCAAGCTCTACGTGCGCCGCGTGTTTATCATGGATGACGCCGAGCACCTGATGCCGCGCTATCTCCGCTTTGTGCGCGGCGTGGCGGATTGCGCCGATCTGCCGCTTAACGTCTCGCGCGAGATCCTCCAGCACAGCAAGGCCATCGATACCATCCGTGCGGCGGCCACCAAGAAGGTCCTGGGTTTGCTCGAAGAGCTGGCCGGCAAGAACGAGTACGCGGATTTCTGGAAGACCTTCGGCCGTGCGCTGAAGGAAGGCGTGGTCGAGGACGCGGCGAATCGTGAGCGCATTGCCAAACTGCTACGCTGCTCCAGCACCCACGACGACGCCGAGGCACAGTCGGTATCGCTGGACGATTATATCGGCCGTATGCGTGAAGGCCAGCAGCACGTCTTTTACATCGTTGCCGAGGGGTACTCTACCGCCAGGAACAGTCCCCATCTCGAGGTGTTTCGCAAGAACGGCATCGAGGTGCTGCTGCTGTCCGATCCGATCGACGAGTGGCTGGTCACGCATCTGGATGAATATCAAGGCAAGCGGCTTAAATCGGTCAGCAAAGGCGAGCTGGACCTGGGTGCGATCGGCGCGCCCGGTGGGCAGCAGGGCATTGCTCAGGCCGGTGAAGAATACCAAGGCCTTGCCGAGCGCATCAAACAAAGCCTGGCGGCGCGCGTCAAGGAGGTGCGCATCACCCATCGGCTGACCACCTCGCCGGCCTGTCTGGTGGCCGACGAGCATGAATTGGGCGCGCATCTCGAGCGCCTGCTCAAATCCGTAGGCCAGGACGTCAATGCCGTACCGCCGATCCTGGAGATCAATCCAGGGCATCCGCTCATCCGGCGGATCAACCAAGAGGCGCCGGGCAAACGCTTCGATGACTGGGCCAGCATCCTCTTCGACCAGGCGCTGTTGAGCGAGGGCGGGCGGCTCGAAGACCCGGCCGGATTCGTGCACCGCCTGAACGAGCTGCTGCTGACGATGCACGGGCGCGAGGCGTAATCCTGCGCGTGGCCCGGCCGTCGAAGACCCGGGCGGCGCCGGCCTCGTTGAGCGCGCTCGTGCGCTGGGCCGAGCGGCGATTCATCGCCGCCGGCCTGAGCTTCGGCCATGGCACGGTGTGCGCGCGCGATGAGGCGGTATGCCTCGTCTACCACGCGCTGGGGCTCGCCTGCGACACGCCCGTCGCGAGGGCCGAGCGCGTGTTGAGCGAGGCCGAGCGGGCGCGCGCGGCGGCGCTGGTCGAGTTGCGGATCACGACGCGCAAGCCCGCGCCTTACCTCACCGGCGAGGCTTGGTTCGCCGGGCTACCCTTCCACGTCGATGAACGGGTGATAGTCCCGCGCTCGCCCATGGCCGAACTGATCGATCAGCGCTTCCGACCCTGGATCGAGTCACCGCAACGAGTACTGGACTTATGCACGGGTAGCGGGTGTATTGCCGTGGCCTGCGCCTTGGCCTTGCCGGGGGCACGGGTCGATGCGAGCGATGTCTCGGCCGATGCCTTGACCGTCGCGGCCCGCAACGTGGCGCGGCACGGCGTGACGGGTTCCGTCAGGCTCATTCAATCCGACCTCTTTTCGGAATTGAGCAGCCAGCGTTACGAGCTCATCATCAGCAATCCGCCGTATGTACCGAGCGCCCGACTGTCGCAATTGCCGCCGGAGTACCGGCACGAGCCGGGCCTGGCCTTGGACGGTGCTCGGGATGGTCTCGCGATCGCGGCCCGGATCATCGATACCGCCCGGGCTTATCTGAGCGATAACGGCGTATTGATCGTGGAGGTAGGGGAGGGCGCGCGGGCGCTCGAGCGGCGCTATCCGCATTTGGCCTTCACCTGGCTGGAATTCGAACGCGGCGAGGACGGGGTGTTCTTGCTCGATGCGGCGCAGCTCAGGCGAGCGGCGGTGCTTGAACGCAGCAGGCGCTCGTAGTCACGCCAATGGATCTCGGGCCGAGCCAGCCGCGGCCCGGTCTCATGGGTCCTCCAATAGCGGTACGCCGTACTCGACGAGTAGGGCCCGGATGGTCTCGCGGTGTTTGTCGATCAACGCTTGGATCCGTTTGCGCCGCTGATCGTCACCGTGACGTACCGCCATGGCAATTTGGTAATCGAACTTTACGCCGGGCTCGGAGCGCATCGGAATGACGACGACCTCGTGTTTCCGGGTACGCTTGGCGACGTAGCCGGCGATGGGTCCCCAGACGAAGGTCAGATTGATGCGATCGTCGATCAAGTCCTGCTCGATGATCTGGCCGGGATAGGCGCGCGCGTCGCCCGCCAACATCGGATACGGCGTCATGAACTCCATGAGCCCGTGTCTGGCCACCCACAGGGCGGCCGGGCTGACATCGAATAGCCCGATGCGCAGGTCCTTTTTACGCTCCGGCGCGAGCCCGATGAGGTCCTCTTGTGACTTGATATCATCCAGGCCGCGGCCCTTGACGTAGACCATCGCCCAACTCGAACGGTAATAAGGGCGGGTAGTGGCCGCCAGCTCGAAATTGCTCGGTACGCCCATCACCAGGTCGCAGAGATAGGGCATGCCCGGGCCGTCGGATTTCTTGAGCGTGTTGCGAATGAATCCGATGCGCTGCGGGAACCAGGTATATTGCACGGCCAGGCCCAAGTCCCTGGCAAACAGCTCCGCGATCTTGTTCTCGAACCCCTGTTGTTCCTGGTTTGAAAACGGTGGATTGTGCGGATCGGCGCAGACCTTCAGCGCCGGCGGTGCCGCACCTCCCCATGCGCTGAGCGCCATCAGCGTAACCAGCATGGCGGTACGCCGATGCTGAAACAGTCTTCCGCTTACTCTCGCCATCGTGCTCCCCTCCTGAAGGTCCCGCCTATGTCGCTCCGTGAGCCGCGTGGCCGCCGCGCCTGCGCGGCGCTTCGTTGCCAATACAAATGGCCCTATACAAAAACAAAAAGGGCGACTGAGCCTGGCCCAATCGCCCTCCTGCAGTTTGGCCTCAGGACGCTGCGAACTGCGCCCTACTCGCCGCCGCGAGCCGCAAGCGCCTCTTCCAACTGGGTGACGGCGCGCTTGATCATCCCTTTGTACTCCGGATTCGCCTTGATGGCCTCCAGGTTCGCCGGTGCGGCCTCACCGACTAGAACGGCCGCGACCATACCGTTGCCGGCGTGCGGAGTGCACTTGTAGATATAGGCGCCTTCCTTGTCCAGCGTGACGCTCAGCTCCTCGCCCAGCTTGGATTTCCAGCCTTGCGCGCCTTCCGGAATCATACCGTCGATCGAGGCGGCATCGTGCCCGGCCATGTTGGTGAACTTGACGGTGTCGCCGGCTTTCACAAACGCCACTGTCGGGTCGAACTTGACGCCCGCGCCCTTGATCACGACTTCATCCGCGAGTGCGTAACCGGAAAACAGCGATGCCGCCAAGGCAAGGCCCACGATACCCGTTCTCTTAATCTGCATAATCGATCTCTCCGTTAATGAACCTGTTATATCTCGCCGATCCCGGTGCATATCAACCCGCTCCATCCCTCCAGCGTCACTTATGACGAGCCGTCCACTCAAAAGTTTCGGCGCCGCTGGGAGTGCTTTTTTTTGGGCAGCGGGTGTATAGTCTATTCGTCCAGCACTGTCAACCGAGCCGATCAGCTTTCGTTCAGGAACAGCCACGGCGCGCTGACGCGCCGCCTCTCCTCGTAGCGGCGGATCGCATCGGCCGATCGCAAGGACAGGTCGATATCGTCCAGGCCCTCGAGCAGGCGTTGCTTGAGCCCCGGTCCAACGTCGAAATGGAGGGCATGCCCGGCCGGCGTAGTCACCGTTTGCAAGGGGAGATCGACCATCAAGCGATATCCGGGTTGGGCGGCCACTGCAAGAAACAACGCCTCGATTACCGCCTCATCCAGCACTATGGGCAGTACGCCGTTCTTGAAACAATTGCTCTGGAAGATCTCGGCATAGCTCGGTGCGATGATGCAGCGAATGCCATAGTCATGCAGCGCCCACACCGCGTGTTCGCGCGAGGAGCCGCAGCCGAAATTGACGCGCGCGAGCAGGATCTCCGCGTCCCGGTAACGCGGCGCGTTCAATACGAAGTCCGGATTGACGGTTCTGGCGCAACAATCCTGACCCGGTTCGCCGTGATCGAGGTAACGCCAGGTGTCGAAGAGATAGGGACCGAAGCCGCTGCGTTGGATGGACTTCAGGAATTGCTTCGGAATGATGGCGTCGGTATCGACGTTGGGCCGATCGAGCGGCACGAGCAGTCCCTGCAAACGGGTGAACGGACGCACGCCTAGAATTCCCGTACGTCGACGAAATGACCCGCAATCCCTGCCGCGGCCGCCATCGCCGGGCTTACCAGGTGGGTGCGACCACCGGCGCCTTGACGGCCCTCGAAGTTGCGATTCGAGGTCGAGGCGCAACGCTCGCCGGGCGCCAATCGATCGGGGTTCATGCCGAGGCACATCGAGCATCCGGGATCACGCCACTCGAAACCCGCAGCCAGGAATATTTGGTCGAGGCCCTCCGCCTCGGCCTGACGTTTAACCAGCCCGGAGCCGGGTACCACCAGTGCTTGCGCAATATTGGACGCTAGCCGTTTGCCGCGCACGACCCCCGCGGCCTCGCGCAGGTCTTCTATGCGCGAATTGGTGCAGGAGCCGATGAAGACCTTGTCGAGCCGAATGGCGGTCATCGGCGTGCCCGCTACGAGGTCCATATAGGCCAGGGCCTTGCGCATGCCCTCGCGTTTCACCGGATCGGTCTCCACGTCGGGAGCGGGGACGCACGCATCGACCGCCACCACCATCTCCGGCGACGTGCCCCAACTGACCTGGGGTTTAACCGCACCGGCATCGATCTCCACCACGCGATCGAAGTGTGCATCCGGGTCCGATCGCAGCGTGCGCCACGATGCCACGGCGCGCTCCCAGAGCCCGCCCCGCGGAGCAAGAGGACGGCCCCGTACATATTCGATGGTCTTGTCATCGACCGCGATCAGGCCGGCGCGCGCGCCGGCCTCGATGGCCATGTTACAGACCGTCATGCGTCCTTCCATCGACAGCGCGGTGACCGCCGGTCCGGCCAGCTCCATGGTGTAGCCCGTGCCGCCCGCCGTGCCGATGCGCCCGATGACGGCCAGGATTAAGTCCTTGGCCGTGACCCCACGCCCCAACAGGCCCGCGACGCGGACCAGCAAATTGCGCGACTTTTTCAGCACCAGGCATTGCGTGGCGAGCACGTGCTCGACCTCCGAAGTGCCGATCCCGCAGGCCAGCGCCCCCAGCGCGCCGTGGGTCGAGGTATGCGAATCGCCGCACACCAGCGTCATGCCGGGCAGGGAAAACCCTTGCTCCGGACCGATGACGTGCACGATGCCCTGGCGCTCGTCGTGCATCCGGTACTGGGTAATGCCGTACTCCCGGCAGTTCGAGTCCAAGGTCTCGAGCTGCGTGCGCGAGGTGGGGTCCTCGACGTACTCCCGATTGCGCGTCGGCACGTTGTGGTCGCAGACGGCGAGATTGGCCTGCGTGCGCCAGGGCCGGCGCCCGGCCAGGCGCAAGCCGTCGAAGGCCTGCGGGGAGGTGACCTCGTGGATCAAATGCCGGTCGATATACACGAGCGACGTGCCGTCGTCGTAGTCTCGCACCACGTGCGCTTGCCACAGCTTGTCGTACAGGGTTGCCATCACGGGACGACGCTCAGGTCGAAATCAAGGCATTATAGCTACCGCGCGGGGTTCATGTATCCGCCCCGATGCGCACGAGGGTCCGTCCCTGGGCCTCGCCGCGCAGCATCTGCGCGAAGACCGCCGGCAATCCCTCGAGGTCCACCTCGCGCGTCACGATCTTATCGAGATGGCGCGGCCGCAGCTCGGCCGCGAGCCGTGGCCACAGCGCTCGCCGGATCGCGCTCGGACAGCCGGCCGAGGTGATGCCAAGGAGACCGACGCCGCGCAGTATGAACGGCATTACGGTGGTGTTGAGCTCGCTACCCCCCGTCAGCCCCACCGAGCAGATATTGCCGCCGGGCTGCATGGTGCGGGTCAACCAGCCGAGCAGCGCGCCGCCCACGTTGTCGATCGCACCGGCCCACTGGCCCTTCTCCAAAGGCCGCGAGCCGGGATCGATAGCGCGCTGATCGAGTACCGTACTCGCTCCCAAGTCGCGCAGATAGGCCTGCGCCGCAACCTTTCCCGTAACGGCAATTACCGAATAACCGAGCCCCGACAGGATATCGACGGCCAGGCTGCCCACCCCGCCGCTCGCCCCGGTGACCACGATCGGGCCTTGCGCCGGGTGCTGGCCGTTGTCCTCCAGCCTTTTCACGCATAGCGCCACGGTAAATCCGGCCGAGCCCAGGGCCATGGCCTCACGCAGCGTCATCCCCGCCGGCAGGGGAATCACCCATTCCGCCGGGACCCGCGCGACCTCGGCATAACCCCCGTCCTGCGCAACGCCGAGGTCATAGCCGGTCACCAGTACCGCATCACCCGCTTTGAAGTGCGGGACGGCGGAGTGCTCGACGTGGCCGGATACGTCGATGCCGCCGACCCGCGGGAAGCGCGTGATGATCGGCCCGGCCCCGGTGGCCGCCAGGGCGTCCTTGTAATTGACGCTGGAGTAGGCGGCGCGGATCACCACCTCGCCGGGGCTCAGGTCCTCGAGCCCCATCGCCTCGATGCGGCCGGCGACCCGCCCGTGGTCTTGATGAATCCTGAATACCTTGAACTTATCCATTGGTAAACCCCTTGTCCCGCGCGCATTTCGCTCCCGCCAAGTCCGGCCGGTATTCTGCCGCAGATGAGGGTCCGGGGATATGGGTGCGAGCAACTTGGCTTCCACGCCCTATCCGCCGTTTACGAGAAAATGCGTATTCGCGTTGACCAAGCCAAGGAACTCGAAGCGCCAACGTTGATGGATCGCACAAAGCGATGCGAATCATCGAAGGTATTTGGCCGTCACGCATGCGTCGGAACCCGAAAAGACGGTTCCGACCTACACGGGCTGACGCATTCCGGCCCACGAGTTCTACTCCCTTGCTCTTTCTGCTCCGCCCGCCCCCACGACGCTGGGGAGGGGACGGTGTACGTGTTTGCGTTGTTGAAGCGAGTCTGATTCAAATATGAACGTCAGGCGACGCGCAGCTCGGCATGTCTGCCAAGTATCGCAAGCGCTTGCTCTAGCAGCCTGTCGGACTTAGCGAAATTGGGCAGCCAAGTCATAGAACTTTCGGGGTGAAAGCGCGCAATGATGGTCATCTAACGCCATACGGTAGCCCGCATTCGTCGTTTCGGAATCGAACAGTAAGCGTGCGTGAATTCGTCGATCGCTTCATCTACGGAATCGTGCGAAGATTTTTTGTTAAGTCCGACAGGCTGCTAGACGAGAATCGGCGTACCGTTTCGCCAGGTACGCAAGCGCATATCGAAGATGGCCCGCAGGGAACTCTCCGCCAGGGCCTGGCGTTGCATGGCGGAATTGACTTTGATGAGACCGGCTCGGCGCTGGCAGGCGGGCATGAAAAGGACAAGACACCCCAGCGCCCCGACCATCGCCCGGCGCTAACCCGAGCGGTCTAGGGAACATGGCCCGTGGCGAAGACAGCGCGCCGATGGTTTCAAGTGAGGTGCCTTTCCTGGGTTTCGATATCGCTTGAGCCGGCGCCGACCGCGGCTCCCCCGCCGCCAACGGCCCTCGCAATCCGGCACCAGCGGTTTGGATAACCTAAGTGTGCCACGCGACCCGGCAGGCATCAATGCAGCGGTTACGGGTAACACCCCCGCCGGTTACAGGAGATGCGCACACACGCCTACCTCACCAAGCCTCATTCAGCGTAGATTTAACAACCTGCGGCATTATCGGGGTGACATTCCGCAATGTCGCGCCTGCCAGTTACCCCTTGACAATCGCAGCCGAAGGCCATATGTTGCAATGCAGCATCATTACCCGATTACCAAACCTTAGAGGGACGATTATGTATTTTGAAACGCTGAAATGGACAGATTTTGGAAACGTGTTATCACGCTCCATAAAAGGACTAGGCGAGATTCAGAGCCAGAATATTGACGCTCTACGCGGTGGGCAGATGGAGGTCATTGAACAGTCCTTCGATACGCTATGCAGGCAGGTACGCCTAGCCAGCGAGGCACAGGATGCCAAGGCCTTTGCGGTCGGCCACGCGGACCTAGCCCAGAGCAATGCCCGTGCCATGACCGCCGCAACGAACCGCAACACCGAGATTTTCAAGGGCTGGTACGGCGCTACGCTGGAGTGGTGGGACCGGTTTGTCGAGGAAACCGGCAAAATGACGCTGAAACCTTTTGCCTAAGGGGTGACGCTGGAATAGCGAGGCTTGGTCTCTGGGTTAACACGGTACAGCTTGAAATAGGAGATTGCCTCCTGGATTGCGTGGCCCACTCGCGGGTGGGCTGCGCTATTTTATCAAACTTATACAATAACTTATATAATAATATTGACAAATAGAGTTTGATAATATAGTTTTAATAGCGCAACGAAGATATTATTTACAAATGATTTACCAAATCGCGACCGCTAGCGCAACGGGTGTCGGGCCCATGAGCGATTGTCCAGAGTCGCTGCTGGAGGTGCTCGCGCACCACGACGGCGAGGGGAATGTGTATTTAGCCCCAGGCACCTCGAAAGACACGGTGCGGCAAGCGATCGTGCAAGGTTTAATAAGCCAAGAGGGCTATCTCACCCGCAAGGGAAGAGCGCTGCTGGCGCAGCACGTCAGCTAATCACATCCCTATCCCGGTGCCGGCGCGCGTTTCCGATAGCGCACGCATCACCAGCGCCTTGGGGCTGCACGGCAGCCCCATTTTTTGCCCGTTCCGCCTGCGTTGTCCTTGCCGCATGGTTCTCTGCATAATGGTACCAATACCAATAATACGGGGGCACGACTATGGGGGGCTATCAAACCGAGGACCTGCGTAACCTGGCCCTGGTTGGACACGCGGGCGCGGGGAAGACCACTTTGGCCGAGGCGCTGCTGCAGCGGGCGGGCGCGGTCACGGCGGCCGGCAGCGTTGAGCGCGGTAATACGGTCTCCGATTACGACCCTCTGGAGAAGGCGCATCAGCACTCCTTGAACAGCAAGGTCCTGAGCTTTGAGTATCAGGCCACACAAATCAATCTGCTCGACACCCCCGGTTACCCGGACCTCATGGGGCGGGCGCTGGCGGTATTGCCGGCGGTCGAGACGGTCGCAATCGTCATCAATGCCCAGAGCGGTGTGCAAATGGTTGCACAGCGCATGATGGAATGGACCAAGGCGCGCGGGCTCGACCGTATGCTCATCGTCAACCAGATCGACGCCGAGCAGGCCGATCCGGACGGTTGTCTCGGGCAGATCCGCGAGCTGTTCGGCACCGAATGCCTGCCGCTGAATCTCCCGGCGCGCCGCGGCCAAGCGGTCATCGACTGCTTTTTCAATCACTCCGGCGAGGCCACCGATTTCTCCAGCGTGTCGCAGGCGCACACCGAGATCGTCGATCAGGTCGTCGAGGTCGATGAGAAGCTCATGGAGGTCTATCTCGAACAAGGCGAGACCCTCTCCCATGAACAGTTGCACGATCCCTTCGAGCAGGCCTTGCGCGAAGGCCATCTGGTGCCGGTGTGTTTTGTTTCTGCGCGCAGCGGCGCAGGTCTGGACGAGCTGCTGCGGGTGTTCAAGCGCCTGCTGCCCAATCCCACGGAGGGCAATCCGCCCCAATTCCTCAAGGGTACCGGCGACGGCGCCGAACCGTACCAGGTCACACCGGATCCTGGCGGGCACGCGCTAGCGCATGTGTTCAAGGTCGCCATCGATCCCTTCGTCGGCCGCATGGGTTTGTTTCGCATCCATCAAGGCACGGTGACCAAGGACAGCCAGCTCTTCGTCGGACACGGCCGCAAGCCCTTCAAGGTCGGGCATCTGTTTAAGCTCTTCGGCAAGGACCCGCTCGAGGTCGAACGCGGCATCCCCGGCGATATCTGCGCGGTGGCCAAGGTCGACGAGGTTTATTTCGACGCGGTACTGCACGACTCGCATGACGAGGACCATATCCACCTGCGTTCCCTGAGCCTGCCCTTGCCCATGC
>JBOIDW010000119.1:0-3615 GCA_050740655.1 Gammaproteobacteria bacterium
ACGTTGAACCGCACAAGGATCCCACAGGCTATAAGTGCCCCGGCCGGGTTGGGATTTACGTGCGCACGAAGTTCTGAGGGAGTAGAACGCTTCATAATCGCATTGGTGTGTCGCCGATGTGCCGGTACTGGCCCGAGGGTGGCAAAGCGTCGGATCGGTGCCTGGCGCACCTCGCCGTGTCCCGGCCCCAGATGGCCGCCTTTCTCACCTGCACCTTCGGCCTGACGCTCTATCGACCGTAACGCCGCCGGTAAGCGCCGGGCGCGCTCTTGAACCGCCGCCTGAAGGCCTTGCTGAAGGCAGCCTCCGAGGTGTAGCCCACCCGCCCCGCGATCCCCGCCAATCCGAGTTCTGTTTCGCGCAGCAGGCGAGTGGCGGTGTTCATACGCCAGCGGGTGAGGTAGGACAAGGGAGGCTCTCCGACCAGCGCGCTGAACCGCGCCGAGAAGGGGGAGCGCGACAGACCCGTTTGCGCGGCCAGCGACGCCACCGTCCAGTCCCGCTCCGGAAACTGGTGGATGGCCGCGAGCGCCAGCCCGATGTGCCGGTCGCGCAGCGCCCCCAGCCAGCCGCCTTCGCCCTCGGCCAGCGAGGCCAGCCAGGCTCGCAGCACCTGCACGAAGATGATGCCGGTCAGGGGCGACACCACCGCTTCCACCCCTGGCCCGCTTTCGCGGGTCGCGAAGGTAAGCAGGCGGAGCGTAGAGTCGAGCCAGCCCGCGACCTGGCTCTCGTGGGCCTTGATGTGGAGGAGGGGCGGAAGCAGGGAGAGCAGGGGATGCGCCTCCGGACTTTCCAAGTGAAAGGCTCCGCACACCATCCTCGTCTCCGACCCGCGCCCGGCATGGCGTACGACCACGTGGCCGCCGGGGGCCTTATTGGGGCCGATAAGGCGTGCCAGCGGGACCCCGGGCGTGGAGGGCGAGTCGCTCAGCACGTGCCCCTCGCCGCGGGTCACCACTACCAAGTCACCGCCGGAAAGCGCCACCGGCCGCGGCCGGCTCTTTAACCGCAGCCAGCAGTGGCCACGCTCAACGACGTGGAAGTGGGCGTAGTCGCTGCCGGTGAGGGACATGCCCCAGGGTGCGGCGAGCTCGGAGCGGCACAAGATACTGCTCTTCAGGCCCAGCGAGTCCATGACAGTGGTGAGCACGTCCGGCATTTGCGCGCGCCACTTCACGGGGCGATTCGCCGATGCTGCTCTGCGCGACGAGTTGACATTCAGAGTCCTTGGAGTGGCCACTATACCACACGGTGCCGCGCCTTCGCGGTTCCGTGGCCGTGCACGCGGATCGAAAAGACGATCGGACAAAATTTCAGGACGGAGGAAGCTTGTATCGTCCCTTGCGTCCTGGCTAAACTTTGGTCCCACCCGAGAGCAGCACCGAGTGCTACCTCTGGCGGCAGCAGATGACTCGGCTCAGCGCCGTCGCACTTAATTGCTGGAGGGATGAACCAGAATGACGATTGCGACAAATACCCTGACGGATCCCCCGCCAGGCCAGTTGCTCATCGGTGGGCGCTGGCGCGACAGTACCGACGGCGCGACCATGGCCACCTCCGACCCGACGACTGAGGAGACCATCGCGCACGTCGCCAAGGGGACGCCGGCCGACGTGACGGCCGCGGTTCAGGCCGCCGTGCGGGCGTTCGAGGACGGCCCGTGGCCCAGCATGCACCACGAGGAGCGGGCCAAGCTGTTGTTCAGGATGGCAGACCTGCTCGACGAGCGGGCCGCGGAGTTCGCGCTGCGCGAAGCGATGGATATGGGGATGCCCTATCGCGATTTCATTGAGATCATCATGCCTCACTGCTCGGGCCTGTTCCGGTTCTTCGGCGGGCTGGCCATGAGCGCGATGAATGGCGGGTACCGCACATCCTACGAGCCGAACATCCGCGTCCTCACTCGCCGCGAACCTCTGGGCGTGGTTGCCTGCATTACGCCTTTCAACTTCCCGCTAGCGCTGACCTGCTCCAAGGTCGCGCCCGCGTTGGCTGCGGGCAACTGCGTGATCCATAAGCCGGCGAGCGACACGCCGCTCACAGCACTTGCACTCGCCCAGGTCGCGCTCGACGCCGGAATTCCAGAAGGCGTCTACAACCTGATCACCGGACCCGGCGGTTCGCTCGGTGATGCGCTGGTAAGAGATCCGCGCGTAGACAAGATCGCATTCACCGGATCCACCAGCATGGGCCAAGGCATCATCTGCGCCGGTGCCGACACGCTCAAGCACACGGCGATGGAGTTGGGCGGCAAGTCGCCGAATATTATCTTCGCCGATGCCGACATCGAAGCGGCCGTACAAGCCGCTTTCTGGGGCATCTTCTGGAACAAAGGGGAGGTCTGCGTCGCTGGATCGCGGTTGCTGGTTGAGCGTCCGATCTACGATGAAGTGGTCGAAAAGCTGACGGCGATGGCAAACAACGCCGTGCTCGGCGATCCGCTCCTCCCGGCTACGCAGATCGGTCCAATCGCGAGCAGGAGCGAGTATGACAAGGTGCTCAGTTACATCGAAGCGGGCAAAGCATCTGCCGCAACGCTGGTGGCCGGCGGCGGCACGCGCAAGCTCAACGGCAAGGGCCTGTTCATTGAGGCCACGGTGTTCGCCAACACGAACAACGACCTCAAGATCAGTCGCGAGGAAATCTTCGGGCCAGTGTTGCCGGTGATCGCCTTCGAGGGCGAAGACGAAGCCGTGCGGATCGCCAACGACACCAGCTATGGCCTGGCCTCTGGCATCCAGACCGGCGATCTAGGGCGCGCGCTGCGGCTGGCGGATCGGATAAAAGCGGGCACGGTATGGCTCAACACCTGGCACAAGTACCATCCCAATGCGCCGTTCGGCGGCTACAAGATGTCCGGCTATGGACGCGAGCAGGGCGCTGAGGCATTGGAAAGCTACACCCAACACAAGACCATATGGGCCAACCTCGGCGCGCTCGGGTGAACGGTTTACGGTCGGAACGAAGGCGCTGAACCAAACTAGGAGATCCAAAATGCGTATCGGAATCATCGGTGCAGGAAACGGTGGCGCCGGCTAATCGGCGTCCCTACCGCAACAGGAGAGCAGTATGAAAGTCGGGATCCTCGGATCGGGTGACGTCGCTAAAGTACTGGCCAGCGGTTTCCTCAAGCACGGTCATAGCGCCATGATGGGCATGCGTGACCCCGCGAAGCTCGTGGACTGGGTCGCCCAGAATCCGCGGGGTCGCGTTAGCAGTTTGGACGCAGCCGCAAGCTTCGGCGAAATCATCGTGCTAGCCGTCAAGGGCGCCGCGGCGGTCGAGGCACTGCGCGCCGCTGGCACCAACAACCTGGCGGGAAAACTGTGATTGACGCAACGAATCCAATCGCGGAAGCGCCGGCTGCCAACGGCGTGTTGAGGTTTTTTACGAATCTCGACGAATCGCTCATGGAGCGACTGCAACATGAGTTCGAAAGCGCACGCTTCGTGAAAGCTTTTAACTCCGTCGGCAACAACTGCATGGTCAACCCACACTTCCAGGACGGAAAACCAACCATGTTCATATGTGGCAACGACGAGGCCGCGAAGAAATCAGTCCAAGGCATTCTCGATCAGTTCGGCTGGGAGAGCGAAGACATGGGGAAAGCCG
>JBOIDW010000120.1:0-11442 GCA_050740655.1 Gammaproteobacteria bacterium
CGCCGCCCGAGCAGTCCCTGGAATGGTCCGATACCGCGGTCGAAGGGGCGTTTCGCTTCCTGAAGCGCTTGTGGCGGCTGGTGGCCGTGCACGTCGCGCTGGGTTCGGTCGGGGCACTCGATCACGAGCGGCTCGATGCCGATCAAAAGGCGTTGCGCCGGCGCGTGCACGAGACCATCGGCAAGGTCAACGACGATGTCGGCCGGCGCTACACCTTCAACACGGCCATCGCCGCGGTCATGGAGCTCTGCAACCACCTGGGAAGATTCGGGGATCGCAGCGTGCAGGGACGTGCCATAATGCAGGAAGCCCTGGATGCCGTCGTGTTGCTGCTGGCCCCGATCGTGCCGCATATCGCCGAGTCTTTGTGGAGCGGACTCGGCCACGCCGGGTTGGTCGCCGAGTCCGCCTGGCCGGCGGTGGACCCGGCGGCGCTCGCGCGTTCGGAGATCGGGATCGTGGTCCAGGTCAATGGGAAACGGCGCGCCAATCTGAGCGTGCCGGCCGGGGCCGGTGAGACGGAAATCAAGCAGTGGGCGCTACGCGATGACAACGTGCGCCGCTACACCGAAGGCCACGGTATTCGCCACGTCGTGGTGGTGCCGGGACGGCTGATCAATATCGTCGTGGACTGAGTGAAACGAGCATGCGCTTAGCCAAGTTACCATTGCTGATCGGCTGCGTCGCGCTGGCCACCGGTTGCGGCTTTCATCTACGCGGCAAGAGCCCGGTGGCAATCAATTTTTCCCGCGTGTATCTGGACATAAGAGGCGCGGGACGGGTCGCGAAGGAGGTCAGGCAGCAACTGCAATACAACCAGGTGGCCCTGGCACCCGAGCAAAAATGGGCCAACTTGATCCTGACGCTGAGCAACGAGCGCTTCGACGAGCGGGTATTGTCCGTCGACCCGAGCACCGGGAAGGTCCGCGAGCTGGAGCTGGGTTACCGCGTGGCGTTCTCCGCCAGGCCGCCGAAAGGCAAGCCCTATATCCGCAAAGAGTCCATCGATCTGCTGCGGGACGTGACCTTCGACGAGACTGCGGTACTGGCAAAATTCGACGAACGGGAAGTCGTGCGCAAAGAAATGCTGAAGGACGCCGCGGACGCCATCCTGCGGCGCCTGGAGAGCGTCAAGGTCGAGTCGCCGACTGCCGAGAAAAAGCGCTGAGTGCGGTTCCGGCGACCGGTCGGGCTTACATACACGGGCGGCGGCGGCGGGAGCTCGGTGCATTTTCCCAAGGCGCGTTGAATAGAACCCGCTATGCGTTGCGGCTTCTTATTGTCGATAGGCTCGGCGGCTGACCATGAGCCCGGAGATGCCGCTCGTTGAGTGGCTGCCGGTGACCTCACCGCCGGGTCGGCGGGTCGGCGGTGGTGGACAATATTCCCATCAGGTATTCGGTGGCTGAAGCATTGCGTCCGGAAGATGCTCTGTTCAGTTCATAGGTATCTGAACGCCAACGCCGCAATGATGGTCGGCGGCAATGCTCCCAAGAACAGCCCTATCGGATGCACCGCTTCGTCGTCGAAGTGCCCGCGCAAGATCGCGATCCCGGCCGGATTGGGCGCGTTGGCAATGATGGTCAGGCCGCCGCCTGTGACCGCTCCAGCGACCAAGGCGTACTTGAAGCCATCGGACAGTCCTTCGACCAGCGATCCGAGGTAGGTTAGCGCCGCGTTGTCGGTAAACGCCGTCAAGATGGCCGCGCCAAAGAACACCGCGTCACTGCTCATGCTCATCAGCACCGGCTGCAACCACCACTGCTGCTGCCCGCCCAACACCACCAGCCCTGCCAGGAAGAAGGCGACCAACAACCCTTCTCGCAGGATTAAGCGGTCTTGGTGGCGTTGATAGGCATGGGCCACTCCGAGGAAGAAGAGGAACAGGCCCATGAACATCGCCGGGTGATGAGCGAACACCACGACGCCCGCGAGGAACGCCAGATGCACCAAGACCAAAATGAATGGCACCGCGTCGCTGCTGCTGCTGCCTGCCGGAGGCAGTTGGCCCAACTCCTTGCGGAATATCAACGCAGCGCCAAGGGCGTTCACGGCGACCGCAACGGCGGCCTTCCAGCCGAACGCCGATATCATGAATCCGATGTCCCAGTTCCATTGCCCGGCGACCATCAGCACGGGCGGTGCGGCGAATGGGGTCAGGGTGCCGCCAATGGAGATATTGACGAACAGCACGCCCAGAGTCGCGTACTTGAAGCGCGATGAAATGCCGCTTGCAAAGATGCGGTCGGCCAGGATCAGTGCGGCCAGTGTCATGGCCGCGGGCTCGGTGATGAACGATCCCAGCAAGGGCACCAGAGCCAAGACCGTGAAATAGAACCCCATGCGGCCCGGCAAGGGAATGACCCGAACCACCAGGCGCACACCGGCCATTGCAGTTTGCAGGATCGGGCGGGTGCCCGCGATCACCATGATGGCGAAGACGAACATCGGCTCGGTGAAGTTGCGCGAGTCGATATAGCGCGTTGCTACCGTTGCGCCATCGGTGGCGAACATCGCCACGACCAGAACCAGCGCCCAGAAGCCGAACACCACCTCGACTTCGCCCAGCAAGTGCCACAACCCGGCATGCGCCGGTCGGGTATGTGCCAAGTGCTCGAAGAACTTGGTGGCGAAGGTGTGCAGGATAGCAACGGCAAATAGCGCTGCGCTGATCAGCTCGATGATGGTCGGTGTCACACGCTCCTCCGTGGATTGTAAGATTGAGGGATCCCCTAGCTTATTAATTAATAATGGCAGGACACTCTCACGCAGCGCCAAGATCGGTGCGGGCAAGTTCAGGCCGCTGCGAGCACTGCCATCGGCTTAAATCAGTTAGCGTGCTTTATTTTCCGTTTTCTGAGACGACCCCGTCTACGCTGGACCTGGGCGAGGGCCCTGGGCTATACAGCGAGCATCCGGACGCACCTGGCATTGAATACCAGTCTCTATACGCTTGTCTGAGCGGCTCGCGTAACGGCGATTGTGTTGCAGTGCAATATATGCGATCCTGAAAACCAGCAATCGACTCGGACGACTAGCGATGAATGACGGCACGGCTTGGGGATCCCCATGGGGAGAGGACTGGATGGTAGGTCAGCGGCAGTTCTGGGAGACCTGGACACGCCTTTATCAGCAGTCACTGGACGCAGCCGCGCCAAAAACAGGGTTCAACGTCCCCTGGGCGGAGGCACTGGCGATTTGGGAAAAGGCCATACCGCGTCAAGGCCCCGATGCATCCCAGGCCTTTCTCGATACCTTGGTGCGCCAGGGCAAGGGATTCCTGAGTTTTGGCGAGGAATTCACCCGCATCATGACCGCCGTCACCGAGGGCAACCAAGCCGGGCGCAATTGGCAGGAACTGTTGCAAAACCGGCTTGCAGAGATGAAGAAGGCCTTTACACCGGGCAGCGGCGACGCGAGTACCGCGGCATTGTTCGGGATGCTGCCGTTCTTCGAACTTCCGCTCGATACCTGGCGCCGAACCATCGCCGGCGCCTCCTTGCTACCGGGCGATTTCTTACAGCCGCTCAAGCCGGACGGCCGGCGCCAGATGGGCGGGTCGCTCGATGAGACCGTAGACAAGATCCTCTCGGTGCCGGGCGTCGGCTATACCCGCGAGTGGCAGGAGCAGGCACAGGGGACGGCACGGCTGGTGCTCGATTATCAAAAGGCCTTGCACGAGTATCTGCATGCGCACGGCCGCCTGGGCGTCGATACCGTGGAGCGCTTCTCCAAGAAGGTCCTGGCCCTCGGCGAGGAGGGCAAGGAGATCCACACCCTGCGCGCGCTCTACGATCTCTGGGTGGATGCCGGGGAGGAGGCCTATAACGACCTGGTGTTCACCGAGTCGTTTTCCGATATCTATGCTCGGCTGGTCAACGCGCTGATGGCGCTCAAGCGTCAAAACCAGAACATCGTGGACGAGGCGGTGGGGGCGCTCAATCTACCCACCCGCAAGGGCCTCAACACCATGCAGTGCCGCCAGCAAGAGATGCGCCGCGAGTTGCGCGCGTTACGCAGCCAGGTCGACCACGGCACAGGGGCCGAGGTGCACGCGATGGACACTAAGGTCCGGGGCCTGGAGGCCACCATCGCTAAATTGAGTGAACGACTCGCCAAGCTCGTAGACGCGGCGGATAGCAGTACGCCCGCCGCCAAACCGGCCGCGATGCGGCCGTCCAGCACGCGCAGCGCGCGCCCAGGCAAGAGGTAAAGCCCATGTTTCCGTTTCAAATGCGGCCCGACGAGATCCTGCAGGAGATCCAGGACTTCGGCACCAAGCTCAGCCATGGCCTGAGTACCTTGAGCGAGATCGGCGATATCGAGGTCGGGGCCAGCGAGCGCGAGGTCGTTTACACCGAGGACAAGATCGCGCTCTACCACTTCAAGCCCTTGGCCGAGCGCATCCATCCGGTCCCGCTGCTCGTCGTTTACGCCCTGGTCAACCGGCCTTACATGGCCGATCTGCAGAAGAACCGCTCCATGGTGCGTGGCCTGCTAGCGGGCGGGCAGGACGTATATCTCATCGACTGGGGCTATCCGGATAGTGCCGATCGCTATCTGACGCTCAATGACTATATCAATGGCTACATCGACCGCTGTGTGGATTTTCTCCGCAAGCGGCACGGGATCGATAAGCTCAATATACTGGGGATCTGTCAGGGCGGGACCTTCAGCCTGTGCTACAGCGCACTGCATCCGGACAAGGTGCGCAACCTCATCACCACGGTCACCCCCGTGGATTTCCACACGCCGCGGGACCTGCTGAGCCATTGGGTGCGCAAGGTCGACGTGGACCTGTTGGTCGATACCGTCGGCAATATCCCCGGCGAGATGCTCAACTGGACCTTCCTGTCCCTCAAGCCGTTCCGGCTGTCCGGTCAGAAGTATCTCGACATGATCAATACGCTGGATGACCCGGTATTGTGCAAGAACTTCATGCGCATGGAGAAATGGATCTTCGACAGCCCGGATCAGGCCGGCGAGAGCTTCCGGCAGTTCATCAAGCAGTTCTATCAGAGGAACGGCCTCATCAAGGGCGAGGTCACCCTCGGCGAACGCAGCGTGGACCTGGAGAACATCACCATGCCGGTCCTCAATATCTTCGCCGCCGACGATCACCTGGTACCGCCGGAGGCCTCCAAGGCGCTGGGGCGCTACGTCGGCACCAAGGACTACCAGGAGATCGAGTTCCCCGGCGGCCACATCGGCATCTACGTCAGCAACAAAGCCCAGCAGCTCATCCCACCCGCGGCCGCCGAGTGGCTGGCGGCGCGCAGCTGACACGGAGCAGAACAGCGGTAAACGATTCCAGGGCGGGGTAAGGCGTGCAATGCGCGCCGTAGGTCTTGCCCTCGCCTAGCCTTCATTCTTTGAGCGATTTACCGCTGGCCAAGGCTACTTGAAATTGTCGAACCCATAAATGCTAGGGTGTGCTGCGGTAGGTTGCTTATGCCGCAGCGCACCGACTCGGCCCGCGCAGCGGGTCTCCCTCCCCCACGGTCTCCAAGGTCAAGGTGTCGGCTTGGGGCCGACGGGTTGGTGGGCTACGCCGCACACGGCGCGACTACCCCACCCTACATTTGTATCGCGTTGATTGGAGGCATGACCCGCGGCGCGCGGCTCAAGCCACGGGCGGGGGGGTCGATAGCCAGTCCGGTTCCTTATTTCTTGGATTAGACAATGCAGACACAAACACTCATCGAGCCCTATGCGCCGATCGACGCGGATGGGACTCCTCAATCGACCCAAGACCAGTCGAGCAACGGTAGGGCAACTCCGGAAGTCGCCTTGGATCTACGCGCGAACCCCCGACCCTCGGTCACCGGCAATTCCGCCGGCGAGCCTCACTGGCTGATCGGCAACGACAACCTGGGACAGGCGTTCTGGATCGCCGGCTCCCTGTTCGCACTCCCGATCGCCGCGATGCTGTACTTCACCGTTACCGAATTGACCAGCAAAATCGATTTCGCGGATAAGGAGCGCATGGGGGCGGAATACATCGCGCCGCTGGTGCGTTTTCAGCGCGCGGTGATCGATTACCGCACCGGCCTCGTCTCGCCGCCGGCGGCGGACGGGACCGTACAAGCGACCGAGGCGGATCTGACCGCGGGGGTCGAGCGCGCGGCGCAGGAGGCGGCGGAGATCGACCGTATCCACGGCGGCGTTCTCCGAGTCGGGGACGTATGGGACACGGCCAACCGGGACTGGACCCGGATCAAATCGGGGATGCAGGACAATACACGGGCGGAACGCGTAGCCGCGATCGACGCCCTGGTCGATCGGATAAGAAAATCCATCCAGGACGTCGCGGACAGTTCCAACTTGACCTTGGACCCCGAGATCCATACCTATTACCTGATGGATACGGTAAGCCAAAAGGTCCCGCAGGCGCTCCGGTTTCTAGGCGATGGGCGTGATGCCGGGCTCGCCTCGGGCGACTCTGCTGCGCCGGCAGACCTGATGCGGTTTCGCTTGGCCGTGAATAATGCCGCGGAGACCAGCGATCAGATCGGGAGCAACGTGAAGCGTGCAGTGGGTTTCTATGTGCCTCTGGACCAAACCGTCGGACCCGCGGTCAAGAAGGCTCAGGACGCGATCGAGCGGGTGGTCCGCTTCGCCGAGACCGGTATCCCGCAGGTAGAGGCACCGCAACCCGATGCCCCCGGCAACGAAATATCCATGTCCCCGGCCGACCCGGCCCCCATGGGTGGGACAGCCGAGCTCCCGGCACCACAATCCGAGCCGTCGGCAGCCGTGGGATCCCCCGGATCTCCCCGGCCCGATACCCCGACGAGCGAGGCCGCAATGTCCCCCGCCATCCAGTCCGCCAAGAGGCAAGCTGCAATATCCCAGGCACCACAGACCGGGCAATCCACGGCGCCGTTACCCGCGGGATCGCCCCGTGCACCGGCGACGCCGCAAGAGTCCGTGGGTCCGTTGGCAGCGCCGATGCCAGTGGCGGCCGCGACTCCGCTGCCCTCCGGCACTCCCTACGTGATCCGCGACGTCACTGCGTGGCGGGAGGCGAACGAGCAGGCGGTGGAGACCCTGGCACTGGCCGCGGCCGAGAGTGTGGCGGCCCTGCAAGGTCTGCTCAAGGCGCGGGTCACCGACCTCAATGCGACGCTCTGGATGCGCGTCGTCTTCGCGGCCGGTTTCTGTCTGATTGCGGTCCTTGCCTTGCGTATATTGGGTGGTAATCAGGTCAAAATGGCACAGTTGCGAAACCGGGAGGCCGCCCGGCTCGCCGCCGAGAACGAGAGTAACCAGAAGTCGATCCTGCGGCTCATGGACGAGCTCGCCGAAATCTCCCAGGGCAACCTCGCCGCCCGCACCACGGTCACGCCCGAGATCACCGGGGCGATCGCAGACTCGATCAACGTCACGGTCTCCGAGCTGTACGGCGTCGTGACCGGCATCGATGCCGCCGCTAAGGAGATGACCGGTGCCACCGATGAGGCACGCGAGGTGGCTGCGGGGCTGGCCATGTCCGCGCGTGCACAGTCTACGCAGATTAAAGACGCCGCGACGGCCGTTCAGCTCATGACCCAGTCGATCACCGAGGTAGCCGAGACCGCCACGCGCTCCTCCGATGTGGCGAGGCATGCCCTGGACGCCGCGGAAACGGGCGCCCAGGCCGTCCGCTCCTCGATCACCAATATGGAGAGCATCCGCGCCCAGATCCAAGAGACTGCGAAGCGCATCAAGCGCCTCGGCGAAAGCTCCCAGGAGGTCGGAGAGATCGTCGGTCTGATCTCGGATATCACCGAGCAGACCAACGTGCTGGCGTTAAACGCTGCGATCCAGGCGGCCTCCGCGGGTGAAGCCGGACGCGGGTTCACCGTGGTAGCCGAAGAGGTGCAGCGGCTGGCGGAACGTTCCGCAACGGCCACGAACGAGATCGCAACCCTGGTCAAGACGATTCAGGCGGATACCCAGGACGCGACGACGGCCATGGAGCAGAGTACCCAGAAGGTGGTCGAGGGGACCCGGCTTTCCGACTCCGCCGGATCGGCGCTGATCGACATCGAGCGTGTTTCCAGGGACCTCGCCGACTTGGTGCAGTCTATTTTCGTCTCGACCCAGATGCAGACCGAGATCGCTCAAGGGGTATCCGCCAACATCGGCGGGATCCTGGACGCGACCGACAAGACCACGTCCGGATCAGGCTATATCGCCAGGGCCATGAACCAGCTCGCTGAGACCGCCAATCTCTTAAAGCTATCGGTCGCCCGTTTCAGGCTATAGCCTGCGGGATCCCGGAGGGTGGCGACGCCGCTGCTTGCGGCGCGATGGCCGCGCTGACCGCAGCCGCGGCCGCGGTGCCTGGAGACCGTGGTTCGGGCCGTATCACGAAAGGTTTGTTGATGATCGTGGGCGTGATGGGTGTGCGCCCAAAGAAGTGCGGTGATACCGGTAACGGCCACGCATCGTTTTTTTGCATCCTCTCCCCCAGCGGGGGAGGGCTCGGTTGGGGGCGATCAAGATAAGGAACTGCATTGTTTAGGTCGCCCCGATCCGGCCTTCCCCCGCTGGGGGAAGGAGACGTAAGCGTACGCCGTACACGTGCAACGGTGAGCGTGTCGAGCCCTGCCTCCGGCGCGCCACGGCAGGCCCATCGCCCCGCCGGATGGCATATCTCGATGGATCATGGCACCCTATCGAAATGCGCCATGCCCCGCCCATCGGTTTGCATTCCCGCATTGCATCTTACGCCACGGCGGCGATACGGGTGTCGGCCCGCAGGACCCATGAGGGGGACGGCCGGCAATGCTCACCGCGGCCCAGCGCGCACCGGGATGGGTGATGGTCGGATCGACCGGACTCGAACGGTTTCATGCGCAGGACCGATGCGATCCCTTGCTGTGGTCGCTGCTCCCCATGGGGATCTGGATAGCGGCACTCTCCGGCAGTGTCGCCATCGACAGCATTCCGGCCGCGATTAGCTTATCCATCATCGGGGGAGTGGCGGGCAGCCAATTGTTCGTCATCGGTCACGACGCCTGCCACGGCAGTCTCACAGCCAGCCGCCTGCTCAACGCGCTCATCGGCCGCATGGCGTTCGCACCGAGCGCCCACAGTTTCTCCTTGTGGGCGTATTTCCATAACGGCCTGCACCACAACTTCACCAACCTACGCGGACACGATTTCGTCTGGACGCCGTTATCGCCCGATGAATTCAGCCGTCTTTCCAAGGCTCGGCAATTCATGGAATGCATCTACCGCCACCCCACCGGCGCCGGCTTCGGGCTCTACTATGCCATCGAGCTGTGGCGCCGCAGGCTGGCGTGGCCGACGCGGGCCGTGCCCAGGAACGTCGCGCCCTCGGCCTATGCGGATGTCGCCATCACCGTGGCGACATGGTGGCTCGTCGGCGGCACCACGGCGTTGCTATTCGATCTGGATGTCTTTGAATTCCTCGGCGGGATGGCGCTGTTCGCCGGTGTCTCGCTCATCATCATCACCTGGGCGATCGGTTTCGTCGTGTATTTCAATCATACCCACCCGCGGCTCAAGTGGTATGGATGCGCGGCGAAATGGCAACAAGAGTTCTCCCAGGAGGCCGGGGCCTGCCACGTCACGTTCAGCGGGATCTGGTGGTATGTGCTGCCCAATGTCATCATGAACCACACGCTCCACCACCTGGACACGCGCATCCCGGCGCGCCATCTGGCAGACGCCGAGACGCACCTGGAATCCGCCACCGGTAAGCGCCTCCTGTCCTGGCGCTGGACCCCGGTACGCCATTACGCGGTGATTAAACGCTGCGGGCTGTATGACTATGCCGAAGGGCGGTGGCTGAGCCTGGATTGGAAGTACATCGGAAAAGGCCCAGGGCTATCGGGTTCCACCGTGGTGCGGCTCGACGACCGTGGGCCCAGACTGTAGCGCGAAAGTCTGCGATGAGCGGTGCGGCGCCCGACCCACCGTCCGATCACCCGCCCAGTGCACTACACCGCATGCCCGCTATGCCGGATCGCCCAGGCGACCTCGGCGGCCTGGCGGTTCGGTTGCACGTCGTGGACGCGGAAATACCGTACGCCGGCGGCCACGCCTAGCGCGGTGGTGGCGCAGGTGGCGCCCACTAGTACAGCCGGCGCCGACTCGGCGCAGATGGATCCCATGAAACGCTTGCGGCTGGCGCCGAGCAATACCGGATAACCGGTGTCGACCAGCCGCTGCAACTGGGCGAGGAGCGCGATATTGTGTGCTTGGGTCTTACCGAAACCGATGCCCGGATCCAGGATGATGCGCTCGGGCTTGACCCCCGCCCTCTGCGCGGCCTCGGCACGCGCAAGGAGAAAGCTGCGCACCTCGGCGACCACATCCTGATAGCGCGGGTCCGATTGCATGGTCTCCGGCGTACCTTGCATGTGCATCAGGACGATGGGGAGATCGCTCGCGGCCGCGAGTCCCAGCAGGTCCGGATCGTCGCGGCCCGCCGATACGTCGTTCAGCATCGTAGCGCCGGCCTCGATGGCCGCGGCCGCCACCTCGGCGGAGCGGGTGTCGATGCTGATACGCACCGGCTTGGACAGGGCAAAGCGCAGCGCGCGCACCACGGGCAGGACGCGCCGTATCTGCTCCGCGGCCGCGATGCTACCGGCGCCCGGGCGGGTCGATTCGCCCCCGACATCGATGATCGCTGCGCCCTCGGCGGCCATGCGCAGGGCCTGCTCGAGAGCCCTGGCGGGATCGGTATAGGCGCCGCCGTCGGAAAAGCTGTCCGGGGTCAGATTCAATACCCCTATGATGACCGGTCCCTGCCCCGGCAGCGTGGCGTCGCTCATGGGCAAGGTCGGCGGATCTTCAAGCGAAACAGCAGCGGGGACATCGCCGTCTCGAGCGCGAAGAAGATCGCCGTGACGATCAAGACCTCCCCCACCCCGATCCCGAGGAACGGTGCGGCGAGTGAGGCGGGGATGAGCGACTCCGGTATCTGGTCGAGGCCGCGGACGGGGGTGCTCTCGGCCTTGCCGAGACGGCGCTTGGCAAAGCTTGACACCAGGTCGCCCGCCATGGCGCCCGCCCCTATGAGGATGCCGAGCCGCCAGGACAAACCCAGCAAGAGTGCGCCGAGGCTGCACAGGGCGAGGGCGGCGCAGACCCCGCGCAAGGTCTTGGTCCTCCCGAGCACGGGGCGCCCGTCGCCCCAGCGATGCCCGCCGTCCACGGACCGCGACAGCCGCTCGCCCAGCCACATATGCGCGAGGATCGGCGCGGCGTTGGCCAGGCCTATGAGTACCAGCAGATTGAAGGATTGCAGCATGGAATCCCCTGCGCCTTATGCAGTGTAGTGGTCCAACGGGGGCGGCGGACGCTGCACGCCGCGGCAACATGAGCGATCCGCATCCGCCGGAAGCGCAATCGGGTGCGCATCGCGTAACAGGGTGGTCATTTCGAGTTGGGCTCCATGGCCGGGGGATCTAGCGGTTAGCC
>JBOIDW010000121.1:0-1865 GCA_050740655.1 Gammaproteobacteria bacterium
CGTGCCGTCTGCCTACCTTGAGGCAGGGTTCGATACGATGCCCCATGCGGATGCTCAAGTGCTGCGTAAACTCGGTGTCCCCCATCACCAGGAGCGCGCTCGCCTCCTCGCTGCCCGCCACGCACACGGCGACCGAACGCTGCCCCCCGAGGGGTAAGAGCGCGAGGGGTCCGGACGGACCGAAACGCTCGTAGGCGGTATTGTCATGCGGCGCGGCCAAGGACACGTTCGCGACCACGGCGGTCTGGCGGTAATCAAACTCGCGGCTTCGCACCCCGAGGAGCGTGCGTGTGTTCGATTCCCACCCGTCGGCGGCGACCAGTAGCCGTGCCCTCAAGCCGCGCTCGACCCCACCTGCGACCACCCTCGCTAGCATATGCCGAGGCTGGGATTGTAAGGCCTCGATGCGGCCGGGCGAGATGAGATCGACGTTGTCCTGAGCGGCCAGTTTCGATAGCAGGGCTTGCGCTATCTGGCGCCCGGCCACCACGTGGCCGAAGGCGGCATACCCGAGCACCCGAGCATCGAGCCGGGTAAATCCGAAATGCCCCTGGTCGGAGACATGGATATGCTCGATCGGCGTGGCCTGTGGCTGTAATTGCGACCAGATCCCGATCCCGGCGAGGATCCGTTGCGAGACGGGCGACAGGGCCAGGCCGCGATCGTCATCGCTCGGTGGCTCGGCGGTCGTCCAGGGCGCCGCCTCCACCACGCCTATTTTCAACGCTTGCCCGGCCAGGGCGCACGCCAGACTCGCGCCCACCATCCCGCCGCCGATGATGAGCACATCGTAGTCAGGCGGCGCGGCCATGCAGCATGATGGATTCGATCTCCGCCACCGCCTTGGGCGCCGCCACGCTCAGGACTTCATGACCCTCGGGTGTCACCAGGACATCGTCCTCGATGCGGATGCCGATGTTCCACCAGCGTTTGGCCAAGCCCTTCGTCCCCGCTTTGAGATACAGACCCGGTTCGACGGTGAGCGCCATGCCGGGCTCCAGCATGCGCCATTCGTTGCCTACCTTGTAATCGCCGACATCATGCACATCCATCCCCAGCCAATGCCCGGTCCGGTGCATGAAGAACGGCTTGTAGGCCGCCTCCTTGATGAGGTGCGTCAACCGCCCCTTCAAGATCCCGAGATCGATGAGACTCTTGGTCAAGGTGCGGATCGCCGCTTCGTGGGGATCATTCCAATGGTTGCCGGGAACGATTTTCTGAATCGCCGCTTGCTGTGCCGCCAATACCGCCTCGTACACGGCACGCTGGTGGGGCGTAAAGCGGCCGTTCACCGGAAAGGTCCGCGTGATATCGCTCGCGTAGCCTTGATACTCGGCGCCGGCGTCGATGAGCACCAGGTCGCCATCATTCAAGGTGTCCGAATTCTCCGTGTAGTGCAGGATGCAGCCGTTCGCCCCGCCGCCCACGATGCACGGGTACGCCGGAGACCGGCTCCCGCCCTCCATGAATGCGTGCAGCAAGGCCGCCTCGATCTGGTATTCCTTAACGCCCGGGCGGCAGACCTCCATAGCCCGGCAATGCGCGGCCGCCGCCAAGGCGGCCGCCTTACGCATGACGCGGATCTCCTGCGGGCTCTTGAAGAGGCGCATCTCGTGCAACAAATGGCTCAGCGAAATGAATTCTTGCGGCGCCGTCACGCCGCTGCGGTAGCGGCCCCGGACCTGGTTCACCCAACCCATGAGGCGCTGGTCGAATTCGGGATCGAAACCCATGGTATAAAACACCCGCTCCCGATTCTCCAAGAGTCCCGGCACGATGTCGTCCAGATCGCCGATCGGGAAGGCATCGTCGGCCCCGTAGTCGGCGCAGGCCCCGTCGAGCCCGGCGTGGCGTCCGTGCCAAAC
>JBOIDW010000122.1:0-1722 GCA_050740655.1 Gammaproteobacteria bacterium
GCAACTCCTCGTTCATCGACATGGCCTCTTCGTTCGAGACCTTCAGCTCTTCGTTAGCGCTCTCCAGGTCCGCGACCACGCTTTCCAGCTCTTTCTTGACGCCGGTGAGCTCTTCTTCCCAGTGGCCCACCGCCGCCGACTCCTCGATGGCGCGGGGCGCCGGCTCGGCCTCGGCCGCCGGTCCGGGGGGCGCCGAAAAGGTCACGAGCCACAGCCCCACGCCCTGCCTCTGGTCCTCCACGGGCGTCACCGTCACCTGTACCGGAAGGGAGGTCCCGCCCCGTTTCACCCGGGTCACCACTATCGCCGGCTGCTCCTCCCGCATCGCCCTATGCAGGGCGGCGCGCAGCTTGAGGCGCAGACCCTCGCGGGCCATGGCCAGGAGGTCGTCGGTCGGTTCCCCGGCCGGGTGCACCAAGTAGTCGTCGGTCTGGCCATGGAAATAGAGGGTCTGGCAGTCACGGTTAACCAGCACGGCAGCCGGGGCATAGCGCGCCAGCAACAGCGCCCGGATCACCTCCCCATGGTCGCCGGGCCTGGGCGGGCGTGGCCGCGGCCCGCCCGGGCGCTCGCCGGGTAGGGCCTCCGGGAGGAGCGGAAAGTCCGTCGGCACCTGCCGGACCGGCCCGCTGCGCCGGTAGATCCGCCACTTCTTCGAGAGCGGCTCGAACAGGCTCAGTTGCTGGCCGACGGTCTCGGACTTGCCCAGGAATAGATAGCCGTTCCGGTTGAGGGCAAAATGAAACAGCGCGATGACCCTCTGCTGCAGCTCGGGCTCGAGATAGATGAGCAGATTGCGGCAGATGATGAGGTCCAGGCGCGAGAAGGGGGCATCGGTGATCAGGTTCTGCGGTGCAAACACCACCGCTTCGCGCAGCTCCTTTTTGACCCGGTAGCTATGGTCGGCGCGGGTGAAAAACGGGTTAAGACGCTCCGGAGCGATGGAGGAGGCGATGCTCTCCGGGTAGGTCCCCACGCGGGCGATCTCGAGCGCGTGGCTATCGATGTCGGTCGCGAAGATCTGGAGCTTGCCATTGCGCTCGCTGCTCGCCACCCGCTCGAGCAGCAGCATACCGATGGAGTACGCCTCCTCGCCGGTGGCGCAACCGGTGACCCACACGCGCAGGGGCGCCTCGGGGTGCTTGGCCGCCACGAGGTGCGGGAGGACCTCCTCTTCGAGCACCGCCCAGGCCTCCGGCTCGCGGAAGAACTCGGTCACCCCGATCAGGAGGTCCTTGGCCAGGGCCTTGAACTCGGCCGGCGTGTCCCGCAGATACTGGCAGTAGTCGCCGATCGCGGCGATACGATTGAGACCCATGCGGCGCTGGATACGGCGCAGCAGCATGGCCTTCTTATAACAACGGAAGTCGTGCCCTTCCCGAGTACACAACAAGGCCAGTATAGCGTGCAGAGGGTCGTGCCGCGTGCCGGAGGGGATGGGGATCGGACCGCCGCGCAGATGCGCATGCTCGACATACTCGAGCAGCGCCGCGGGCAGCTCTTCGACAGGCAGCACGTAATCCACCAGCCCGGTGGCGATGGCGCTGCGAGGCATCCCGTCGTGCTCCGCGGTGTCCGGGCTCTGGACCATCACCAGGCCGCCCTCCGCCTTGATCGCCTTGAGCCCGAGCGTGCCGTCGCTACCGGTGCCCGAGAAGATGATACAGATGGCCCGCTCCTGTTGGTACTCCGCCAGGCTCCGCAAGAAGCTGTCGATGGGCC
>JBOIDW010000123.1:0-5931 GCA_050740655.1 Gammaproteobacteria bacterium
TTACCCTCGGAAGCCGGATTCCGGCATTTTGGCCGGGTGGTTGCTGCCCACACAAGTCGCTTTCCGAGCGACATCGGCCTAACCAATCGCTCCAGCGGAGCTTCGCCCGCTGAGCTGGTCGTTAGGCTGTGGAGTGTCCCCTGTCGAAGTGGTGTTCGACTCTATTTTCGTGAAACGACTCTATATGGGAGGACAAAATGGCGATCGATCCCAACAATCTCGCTCAGATACGGCGTGCAGCGGCGCAATACAGCGAGCAAGTCTTCCGCTATCCGAACGTGATCGGCTACGGTGTCGGCCAGAAGACAACCAAGGGGCGGAAAACAGGCGAGCCATGTCTCGTCGTCTTCGTAGAGCGCAAGCTCCCGATCTCGTCGCTGCGCGCCGACGAGATACTGCCTCGCGAAGTCGCGACGCAGCACGGCGTCCTCCCGATTGACGTTGTCGAGCAGCCGATGCCGAGACTGGGCGTCGACAACAACAGTTATCGGCCGCTGCGCGGCGGCTGTCAAATCAGCGCCAGCGCTAGCGGCGGAAGCGGAACTCTCGGCGCGGTCATGTATGACGGAAGCGATGCCGATGTGGTGCTTCTGACGTGTAACCACGTCCTCACCGCGGCCGGCCAGCGGATGACAATGCCGACAAACACCGTCGTGTCGCAGCCGGGTGCCGGCAGCCCGATCGGCAGGACCAAGAGAATTTCACCGTGGTTCCTCACCCCGCTCGGAGACTTTGACGCGGCCTGGCAGGCGCGGGTGGACGCGGGGATCGTGTCTCTGGACGCCGGCATCGACGCGCAGTTTCGGGTGATCGACCTTGGCCGGCATCCCCACTTGCCGCTGCCGCCATACGAGGGACTGGAGATCCGAAAACGTGGCTTCACGAGCGAAGTGACTGACGGAACCGTCGAGCAGATCGACGTCGCGATCATCCTGAGGGATTTTAACGGACAGCGGGTCCGGATCGGCGGGCCGGGGAGCGGCTTCTCCGTCCGTTCACCCAAGGATGAGACCTTCTTCCTTCCGGGTGACTCCGGGTCTCTGGCAGTGGATTCCGACGGTGGCGCCGCGCGCGGACTGATGTTCGGCGGGGACATGATGGCCGGCGGCCTGTCCTTCGGTTGCCAACTCAGCGCGATCATGGAGGAACTGAACCTTGAGACTCCCTGCACCGGAAGCATGGACGCGGCATTCATAGCCGCGCTGCGACGTCGGCGGCTCCTTTCGCAGATCGGACAGGTGGATCTGACAGTGGCCGGGGCCACATCGAAAAAAATCGTCAAGTTCCGGACACGCTATCTCAAGGCGGCTCCCGATCGAAGCGTCGGAAGCGCGCTCGAGCATTTGTTCCAGTCGCTGGCGCACGAGCTATCGGAGGCCCTAACCTTCGACGACGACTTCGCCGGCTTGCTGGACCAGGCAATCGGCGACCTGCTGGTTCAACCGACCATGTTCGAGATGCTGGAGTATCGGCTGCCCGAGGACTTCGGCGACCGGCTCGGGCGCGCGTTTGACCGGCTGCAGGAACTCTATCCGGAAGCTACTGGACACGAGTGGGTCCGCGCGGCCTTCAGCACCTGCGGAGGGATGCGGATGCGCGAAATTTTAGCCGATTCTTGCCCCGGTTCCGCCCAGACGGCGAAGCGCCGGCGTAAGCAGCCTAGGACCTAGCGCGGTAGCGCGGGTTAGCGACAGCGTAACCAGCCATTTCGGAGATACCATGCCGCCTAACCTTGCGCTGCACCGGACTCCGCTTCGCTCCGCCGGTGAGCTTTATCGTTAGGCACATCGGAAAGGGAACGTGGTAGGCTTTCTACGCTTTCACCAACAGACCGCTTATGTCTAAACTTGATGTTGCCAAGGAACAGATCGCATATCTCAAGCTTTGGCTGGGCGTCCTGATCGTTACCGACATCAGTCTCATCGGTTGGTTGCTTGGGAATTTTCGGTCCGCTGAGTGGCCCCTGATAGCAGGCAATCTTTTGGCGGTCGCTGGCATTTCATGGGGATGTTACTCACTGCACAGGCGCATTGAGTCCGCCATCCTCCGGTTAGAGGGGTTGTAATCATGGACATTATCGTATCCTTGGTCGTTCTGGCAGTCGCCGGCTTGTTCATTTATCTCCCCTTAGACGCTGCCCGGAAAGCGAAGTAGTGCCCAACAAGGCGCTCCAGCCGAGATCGGTGCTGCACGCGCCGGCTTGCTACACCGCGCTGCGGATGTACGGCGGTTTGACTTCTCAGACCTGCGTGGCTTGACCAAAATGCCTCTTGTATAACCAGAGGCCTAGACCGGTAACGATAAGCGCCAAGATCCCCAAGCTGGTCCAAAGGTCCGGCCACTCCAAATCGAGGCCAACCCCCACGCGAAACGGGAAGCGTAGCGTGTGCTGCTTGCCGTCCGGTGTCGTAACGCTCACCAGCTCGACATAGTAGCCCGGCTTGCTGAAATCCTGCTCGATGAGCAGCACGCCCTGCGGATGGGGCTGCGGCGGTAGCTGCGCCACGACCCGCGCCTGAGCGTCCGCGGACTCATCCTGGGCGTTAGGCCATGACTCGGCCTCCAGCAGCTTGGCGCCGATGGCCATGCTGCGAAACTCCCAATCCATGAGATCGACCGTTAATGTCGTCTTTCCGGTACGCGGAAGGTCTTCGCAATATTTCATGCTTCCGGAGGCCGCCTGATAAACAGTAAAGCTCAATGCGCGTTCGCCGATCTGGCGTAGACACTGCTCGTCTTGCGCGAGGACCACGCCAGTGAAGGACAGTGTGGCGATGAGCACCACCCCCAAAAAACGCTCGGATGCGGTCATAATCTACCCCCTAAGACGGAAAGAAATGTGACACTGTCGCTCGTAGTATCCTATAAAGGCTAGACCATGGCCGGGCGAGAGTCCATGCGCCGGTTCCGCTTTCTCGGACACTCGGATAACCTAGGCCGACCGGACGAGGGGGGACGTGGGACATGGGCGTGAAACGCAAGCAGCACCGTGCGGGGTCCAAAGCGCAGGTGGCGATGGGGGCGCTGGCAGGGGACAAGACTCTGGTCGAGCGGTCCTTGCAGTATTGCGGTGGCTCCGGTGGTATGGGCAGCGCGAGGGGGCTGGCACTTTACGAGTCGCTGGGCTGCGGGATAACGGGGACAAACCTGGTCCAACACCTGCCGGACACTCAGGAATGACCCATCCATCGACCGCCCTACCCGATCGCTAGGCCATTGCTCGTGATTCACCGCGATACGGCGGGGGCATCGATGGACGAGGAGTTCGATCTCCGGCTCGCAGCGGGTCGCGTGCACGTTCGGCGGGTCGGTGCACCGGACGCGCCCTTGGTGCTCCTCCTGCATGGCCTGTCCGCGCACCTGCACGGCTTTGACTACCTCGTCGAGCGTCTCGCGGCCCCGGATCGCCAACTCGTGGCGCTGGACCTGCGCGGGAGAGGTCGGAGCGAGATCACGCGCAAAGGCAGCTACGGGCTCGCCGCTCATGCCTGCGACGCGCTGGAGGTTGCGACATCGCTCGGCGCGGACCGTTTCGATCTCGTCGGTTGGTCGATGGGGGCGCTGATCGGCATCGAGATCGCCAATGGCGCGCGAGCCCGCCTGCGCCGCATCGCCTTGATCGACCTTGCGGGCCGGGCGGGCCCCGCCGCTGTCGACGCGGTCAAGGGCGGACTCGACAGGCTGGCAATCGTTGTCAAGCAGCGCGAGGACTACATCAAGCTCGTCCGTGGTAAGGGCGTCATCTCCCCGTGGAACGACTTCTGGGATCGCTTTTATTGCTATGAGCTGGGGCCGTACGGGGACCGTTTCAAGCCCACGACCAGCAAGTCCGCGTGTCTGGAGGACCTCGCCGATCTTCAAGGTCGCGACTGGCACGCCCTGTGGCCTGGGATCACGATGCCGGCCTTGCTGGTCCGCTGCCTGACGTCCATCCGGACGCCCATCGGGGACGTTTTATTCGTGCCGGAGGCGGAGCGCGACGGATTGCGGCGAGCTGCGCCCCAGGTCAAGCTTGCCGAGGTAAGGGCCAATCACTACACGGTGATGCAGGACGCGCGGGCTGCGAGCGCGATCCGCGAATTCCTCGACCAGCACGTCGGGGATGCCGGCGGGCGGGGTGATTAAGCAACTTCCGAAAGGCGTCAAGTCTCTCAGCTTGCATGAATAGTCGTATCGATCTATTTTCGCCGCATGGCACGGACCCCGAGGTCGATGTATTCGACCGGGACGGCACCGTCATCGAGCGGGTGCCGGCCGGTCCCTTGCGCGACCATCACCTCATGATGAACCGCAATGTCCGGTGACGTGGTACAGTGTTACGTGATGGTCGTGGATTGCTTGACCAGAAGAGAAGCAACGGGTCCGATCAAAGGATTGGATAACACCTAATCAATGTCTATTTGCGTGTCCTATCAGGAGAACTTCAATGGCCAAAGGTCAAAAACGCAGTAATCGTGAAGCGAAGAAACCTAAGCAACCGAAAAAGCCTGCCGTTCCAGCGTCGCCTTTCGCCGTGACCTCGGGGAAAAAGCCCACTGCTCCGGTGCCCGGAAAAAAGACCTGAGGGGCGCGAGGCGAACAATTAACGGCCTGGATCCGGAGGCCGTTCGACTGTAGCTTGTTTCGACGGGGGACGTGGTATTGGCCAATTCGAGGCATCATCAGGGCACGCTAAAGCGCAAGCTGAGTGCCTGTCTGCTGGTCTATCTCATGATAGGTTCGGGAAACGGGCAGGCGCCGCTCCTGCTCGTGACCCTAGCTCACGCCCATCAGATCTACGTCCATTACAGCGATGAGGGCATCCGATTAACCCTGCACCACCCAGGACACCCTGACGAGCACGAACCGACACCGCTACTTCCCAGCCCACATCAGCCCGATGTCCTGGACCGGGTGTTAGCCGCGATCACGGGGCAGGATAGTCAAGCCGATCACGTCATCCAGATCCCTCCACAGGAGCCGCAGGGCCTTGCCGCGTTCAAGACGATCGAGATCCCCAAGGCCTTAGCATTACCGGTAACGACTCACCCATTTCCCCTTGAGCTTGCGTGCGTACAGACCTTGGCGCGGCCGCCGCCTGGGATCAACCCCACGCTTGCCTCCCGCCGCACCACCGTCCTGCTGATTTAGATCCCTCTGAAGACCCGCACGCCTCGTTTCCAGGCGTGTGCGATCCGTAGGTCAGCGCCTTGGCCTGACCCTTATCGACGTTCAGAGGCGATCTATGTCTTCCAAGACCTTATCGATCTTGTTGCTGGCGCAGCTCATGAGTGGCGCCTGCGCTCATGGTGATGGGCCGAGACCACACTCCCCGGGCCAGGAGGGCCCGGCGCCCCACTCGCCGCTTGAGTCGCCGGAAGTCTTGCCTTCCGGCCCCGCCATCACCGAGCCTACCGGCGACCTCACACTACGCGAGGTGCTCTCGCTTGCGCTCCTTCAGAACCCGGAGATCAAGGCCTTTGCCTTCGAGGTCCGCGCCCGTGAGGCGGCGGTGCTCCAGGCCGGCCTGCTTCCCAACCCTGAGCTTGGCGCGGTCGTGGAGAACTTCGGCAATAACGCCCTTCAGGGGTTTGATAGCACGACAATCACTATTCAACTCAGCCAGTTGATCGAGCTCGGCGGAAAGCGGGCAGCCCGAACGGAGGCCACGCAACTGGCGCGCGATCTCGCCGGCTGGGACTACGAGAGGGAGCGGATCAAGGTCTTGACGGAAACCCAGAGGGCCTATGTCGAGGTTCTGAGCGCACAGGGGCGGACCGCACTGAGCAAACAAGTGGCGGATCTCGCGGAAGAGGTCGCCGTCGCCGTGGCCAAACGGGTGATGGCCGGTAAGGTATCCCCAGTGGAAGAGACCAAGGCCGGGGTCGCGACTGCCTCGGTGCGAATCGAGCTCACGCGCGCCGAGCGTGAGCTCGAGGCCGCCCGTGCGCG
>JBOIDW010000124.1:0-1997 GCA_050740655.1 Gammaproteobacteria bacterium
TTCAGGCAGCTCGTCGAGGAATAGCACACCGTGATGGGCCAAGGAGATCTCGCCCGGCCGCGGGTGGCTACCGCCGCCCACCAGCGCCACGCCCGAGGCCGTGTGGTGAGGCGCGCGAAACGGCCGCTGCCGCCACGCGCTTGCTTGAAAGCCGTGATGACTGACCGAGGCCACCGCCGCCGATTCTAGCGCCTCCGCTTCGGTCATCGGCGGCAAAATGCTCGACAGGCGCCGGGCTAGCATACTCTTGCCGGTCCCCGGTGGCCCCACCATCAATAGGTTATGCCCGCCCGCGGCGGCGATCTCCAAGGCGCGTTTGGCGTGATGTTGAGAACGCACCTCCGAGAAATCGACGCCGTTGGAATCTTCAGTCGGATTTGCTTGCAGGCTGTAGGGCAGGAGGGGCTGGCTGCGATTGATATGGGCGCAGACCTCCAGTAGGTGCCGTGCCGGAAACACCGACAAGCCGTTGACCAAGGCCGCTTCCTTCGCGTTATCGTGCGGAACCACGAGATCATGCCCGGCTCGTTGCGACTGCAGGGCGCAGGGCAGTACGCCGCGGATCGCCCGCAACTCGCCGGTTAACGCGAGCTCGCCGACAAACTCGATGGTTTCTAGCGCGGGCGCGGGGATCTGTTGCGAGGCGGCGAGCACGCCGAGCGCGATCGGCAGATCGAAGCGGCCGCCTTCTTTCGGAAGATCGGCCGGCGCGAGATTAATCGTGATCCGCCGGATCGGGAACTCGAAGCGGGAATTGATAATCGCGCTGCGGACGCGGTCCCGGCTTTCCTTGACCTCGGTTTCGGGAAGGCCGACGATGGAAATGCTCGGCAGGCCGCTCGACAGATGCACCTCGATGGTTACGAGCGGTGCGTTGACGCCGATTTGAGCGCGACTGAATACTTTGGCGATCGACATGCTGTCCTTAGCTTGCGCAACTCTGATCCGGGAGCTCTACTGGAACTCGGCCGGAGGGCCTCTCTCCTTGAGCTAAGCCTGCCACGCACCAAGGATAAATTGGCGCGCGCGGCGCGCTCACACTACCGGTTTCACGGGCAATGTGGGTTCCAGCCGAGGCAGGCTCAGCAGCCGTTCGTCTCCGGTCAGTAGCACGAGATGTGCCGTGGCCAGCAGGAGGCGGTCAAAGGGATCCTTGTGCCTACTAAGTGGAACCCCGGTGGTCGCGATGGCGCGGACTTCCTACCAGCGACCAGAGGGCGACTTGGGTGTCGAGCAAGAGCCTCACGGGTCGCTCTCGATCAGGCGTCCGATCTCCGCGTCGACTTCCGGCGCGAACGCGCCATCGATCTCGCCCGCGAACTTCTTCAGCCGCCCCCAGCCACCGAGCTTGCGTGGCTTGCTCATCGGAACCAGCTTGACCATCGGCTGGCCGTTGCGGGCGATTATGACCTCCTCACCCTCCAGCGCCGCTTTGACGAGCTTGGAGAGCTGGCTCTTGGCCTCCAATACATTGACCTGCATCGGCGTTCCTCCGTTCGCAATGGATCCCATCTTACTATGCTTAGCCAGCTTAGCCAATGCGATCCCGTGCCGGGTGCGTTCTCGATCGTGGCCTCCTGAAAAGGGTGTGCGAACCAACCGCGGTATGCCACTCACCGTGCATTGCCGGCCGTGCCAAGCGCCCCTCCCAACCTTTCAGTCGTTGCTGCGAAAGGGCGAGACGCGATCCGCACCTTACGGAAGAAAGCCCTGAACGGCCCCTACCTCGTAGATCATCGCTTCTCCGAGGGCAACTGTGGCTAACCCGACCGAAATCACGAGGATGTTATGCGCGCGCGTCAGGCCTGATTCGGAGTGACGCAGCGGAATAGCGATGACAACCGACAGCAGCGCCATACCCAGGATGGAACCCAGTCCAAACAGCACGATGTAGAGAAGACCGACTCCCGGCGAAACAACGGTCTTCAGGGTGAGTAGAATTAAAGCGGCGGAGCCGGCCATGCCGTGCATCATACCCACGAGCAGGGCGCGCACGC
>JBOIDW010000125.1:0-17960 GCA_050740655.1 Gammaproteobacteria bacterium
ACTACTGGGCCATACCAGTGTCTTTCTTGCAGCTGGCCTGGAGACCAGCGCGAATGCGCTGACGTGGACCTTGTTTTTGCTATCGCAGCACCCCCACGTGATAGCGGATGTGGTCGACGAACTGACCACAGTGCTGCAAGGTGCGACCCCCACCGTCGATCAGATCGAACGATTACGCTTGCTCGATCACGTCATTAAAGAGAGCATGCGTGTCATATCGCCGGTGCCCTTCAATGGCCGTGTAACATCGCAAGCCGCGCCGCTCGCAGGCTATGTGCTACCCGCAGGTACTGAGGTTTTTGTGAGTATTTATCATACCCACAAGATGCCTGAGCTTTACCCTGATCCGAACGTCTTTAACCCGCGCCGTTGGGAGACTATCCAGCCAACGAGATTCGAGTACAATCCGTTTAGCGCTGGACCTCGCACGTGCATTGGCGCCCAGTTCGCGATGCTTGAGATGAAAATTGTGCTTGCGATGCTGCTACAACGTTATCGGATCGAACTGGTACGGAACCAAACCATCGCTCGTTTTGGCGTCATTGTCCTGACACCGAAACACGGACTTCTCATGACTATGCGCCACCAGGACCGTCAATTCGCGAAAGGAGTTGGCGGCGTGCGTGGCAACGTCCGCGACATGGTCGTGCTGCCCAATTGATTGTATATTTCGCCTAATGGTACGAATCGGATAAACGCCTGAAACCCTCTGCCGATCGGCATGTTCCTGAAATAATCGAAATGCGGCCCCGGACCGCTGCGCTTTTCTCGGTTTCTGGCCGCGGCTAGTCTACACGCTGACGAGCGATAGGAGCCGATACGAAATTTAAGGAACCTCTGAAAAAGTCCTTCTTTCGTCATGCCCGCGGAAGCGGGCATCCAGAAAATGCCGCAAAAAAGCTGGATTCCCGCTTTCGCGGGAATGACGCGCTTGGAAAATCCGAACTTATTCAGAGCTTCCTTAAACCAACCGCTGGGAGGTATCGTATGCCAGAGCAAATCACCAAGTATCCGGAGGTGACGATCAAGGTCCTCACAGGGGCGGGAGCTCGCTGCGGGGCTGGTTTCCAATCCCCGCAACGGGGTAGCGAATGGAAAAGGGGTATCGTAGCCACATGTATTTATTATACTTTATGTAGATCAATAGGAAACGATTTATATGCTGCTGATGATCGATAACTACGATTCCTTTACCTACAACCTCGTCCAGTACCTGGGGGAGCTGGGTGCCGAGGTGCGCGTCTTCCGCAATGACCAGATCGGCCTGGCCGAGATTGAGGCCATGGCCCCCGAGCAGATCGTCATCTCACCCGGCCCCTGCACACCCAACGAGGCCGGTATTTCCTTGGATGTCATCAAGCGCTTCAGTGGCGCTATCCCGATACTCGGTGTGTGCCTTGGCCACCAAAGCATCGGCCAGGCCTTTGGCGGCCGCGTCGTACACGCACGGCAGATCATGCATGGCAAGACCTCGATGATCCATCATCTGGATGCGGACGTGTTCCGCGGCATCGACGATCCCTTCCAGGCGACCCGCTATCACTCGCTGGTCATCGAACAAAAGACCCTCCCGGATTGCCTGGAGATCACCGCCTGGACCACCACCCCTGAGGGCGGTATCGACGAAGTCATGGGGGTCCGGCATCGTCAGCTTCCAGTCTCCGGCGTGCAGTTCCACCCCGAGTCGATCATGACCGAGCATGGCCACGACTTGCTCGAGAATTTCCTGACCGCAAGCCGACAGCGTCGGCATTAGTCCGTGGATTTCCGTACCGCGATCGAGGCAGTGCTCGCCGGTCGGGGTCTCAGCGAGCCGGAGATGGGTGGGGTCATGCAGCTCATCATGAGCGGCGGCCTGACGTCTGCACAGATCGCGGGGCTCCTGATCGCGTTGCGGATGAAGGGAGAGACCGTGAGCGAGATCGCCGGGGCCGCGCGGGTCATGCGTGCGCTCGCCGCTCGTATGGATATACCCAAGCAGCATCTCATCGACACCTGTGGCACGGGTGGAGACGGCGCCGGGACCTTCAATATATCGACCGCCTCGGCCTTGGTGGCTGCGGCGGCCGGGGCGCGTGTGGCCAAGCACGGCAATCGCTCGGTGTCGAGTCGCTCCGGCAGTGCCGATGTCCTGGAGGCAGCCGGCGTCAAGATCGACCTGTCGCCGCAACAGGTAGCGCGCTGCATCGCGAAGCTCGGGATCGGGTTCCTGTTTGCGCCCGCCTTTCATGAGGCCATGCGCCATACCGTCGCCGCGCGCCGCGAACTGGGGGTGCGCACGCTGTTCAACCTACTGGGACCGCTCACCAATCCCGCCGGGGCCTTGCGCCAGGTGCTGGGGGTGTTCGATAAGCATTGGACCGAGCCGCTCGCGCGGGTGCTGCAAGTGCTGGGCAGCGAGCAGGTGTTGGTGGTGCATGGTGCGGATGGGATCGATGAGCTGAGCCTGAGCGGTGTGACCCATGTCAGCGAGCTGCACCGCGGTCAGATCAACAGCTACACGCTGACCCCCGAGCAGTTTGGCTTGGCGCGCGCGGAGCGCGGGCTGCTGGCCGCCGACGGGCCGGCGCAGAGTCTTGCGGTCATCCGCTCGGTACTCGACGGCCGGCCGGGGCCGGCGCTCGACGTCGTATCGCTCAATGCGGGTGCGGCCATCTACGTTGCCGGCCTCGCCACCAGCATCGCGGAAGGGATTAGCCATGCGCGTGCCGCGGTCTTCGACGGCCGGGCGAGCGACAAGCTGGAGTCGTTATGCCGGCTAAGTCAGTCGTTGGCCGCAACTGATCCTCGCTAGCCGCCAAGCCATGAAAGATGGGGAGTGAACGCGCATAAATGTATTAATATCAACTAGATAAACTAATATATTAATTAACTTAATAAAAAATCATGGACGATTCGAGGGCAAGTCCGTATAATTTTCCGCGCCCTGGTCGGAGCGGGGCGCTGCCGGCGTAGACGGAACGTAAGATCAGCTCGCACAAATCAATAATATGGGAGAGACCCGATGACCGTGACTCAGCGGATTACTCTGGCGATGCTGCTGGGTGGAATGTCGCCGTTGGCCGTTCAGGCGGATGTATACAAGTTCGTAGATAAGCACGGGCGGGTCTATCTGACCGATAATCCCGACCATGGCGGCTATAAGCTCTTGTTCCGCACGCGCAAGGGGTGGTCGCCCAGCCCCGCGCTTACGTCGAAATGGAACGGCAAGCGCAACAAGGCCTATGACACGGCGATAGCCAAGGCGGCGCTCGTCTATCGCTTGCCGAATGCGTTGCTGCACGCCGTCATCAAGGCCGAGTCGGCCTACAACCCCAATGCGGTTTCGCGTGCCGGGGCCGTGGGGCTCATGCAGCTCATGCCGGACACCGCGACACGCTATGGGGTGCCAAATCGCCTCGATCCCATCGCCAACCTGCACGGCGGCTCTCGCTACCTGCGCGACCTGTTGGCGATGTTCAAGAACAACTTGGTGCTGGCGCTCGCGGCCTACAATGCCGGAGAGAACGCGGTGATACGCTATGGCAACAAGGTACCGCCCTACTCCGAGACCCAGACCTACGTCAAACGCGTGGTCGAATTTTACAAGCAGATTCAACTGGCCAAGGCGACCGAGATTTCACGCGGCACACCGGCAAGCGGCCGTCCCGCCAGCTGACACCGTAGCGCTTGTGAAAAAATCGTCGGCAGCGGCCCGAGGGCAAGGCGCACGGAGCGTAGCGACCAGACATATCGTAACCAAGCTCACCGGCGCGCCGTTTCTTGGCGCGTCTGGTGGGGTGCCTTACGCCTAGAACGGGGCCAAAGTTCTGGATCACGCGCCGTGTGTAGAACCCTGAGAACAACTACGCTTTTTGGCTCAACCACGTAGAAGACCGCGAAGGGAAACCGAGAAACGACTGCACGGCGAACCTCTCCATGGACCGATGCGAACATCTCGGGGTAGAACTCGACGCTAATGAAGGTCGACTGAACTGCGGAGAGAAATCCCTCTCCGAGCCCGGCCTTCTGTCCTTCGTACCAGTCGAATGCGGCAGCGAGATCACTTTGGACGCGCCGGCGAAAAACGACCGGCAACGTCATTCAGGCCGGCGGACGGCGGACAGTACTTGATCGAGGTTGAGAACGTCGTTAGGATTGCGGCGATACTCGGCGAGTTCCTCGTCGATCGCTGCGCGGTGCGCATCACTCAACGGAATTTCGGAAGGCATCTCGGTCAAGCTCTCCCAAATTAACTCGACGAGGCGCAGCCTCTCCGCGGCAGGAAGCTTAAGTATCTCAGCAACGTCAGAATCACTCATGCACCGTAGCCTACCACCAACACGACCCGCACGCTAAGAAATAAGAAATAGGTGGGCGAGGAGCGAACACCGCGCAACCCAGCCATCGGGGCGCGCAGCAGATTTTTCACAAACGCTCACTCGTCCGTGACGCAGCCCTCGGAGGCCGGCTTCACGTTCTTGATGTACTTATAGAGCGTCCCGCGGCTGGCTTTATAGCCGGGGGCCACCCAGTTTGCACGCCGCTCGGCCAGCGCCGCGGCGCTCACATCGACCTCCAGGCTATGCCGCTCGGCGTCGATGCTGATCCGATCGCCGTCTTGGATGAGGGCTAGCGGTCCGCCTTCCTGGGCCTCGGGCACGATGTGGCCCACGAGGAACCCATGCGAGCCGCCGGAAAAACGCCCGTCGGTGATGAGCGCCACATCGGCGCCGAGGCCCGCGCCCATGATGGCCGAGGTCGGGGTCAGCATCTCAGGCATGCCGGGACCTCCCTTGGGGCCTTCATACCGGATCACCACGACATCGCCTTTGTGGATCGCCCAGCGCTCCAAGGCCGCCAACATAGCCTCCTCGGAGTCGAAGACGCGCGCCGGGCCGCTGAAAACCAACCCCTCCTTGCCGGTGATCTTGGCGACCGCGCCGCCCGGCGCGAGATTGCCCTTCAGGACCTGGATGTGTCCAGTGGGCTTGATGGGTCGCTCCAGCGGCATGATGAGCGCTTGCCCGGCGGCGAGTCCCGGCAGGTCACGCAGATTCTCCTTCAGCGTTTTACCGGTTACGGTGAGGCAACTGCCGTCCACCAGCCCATGGGCGAGGAGATACTTCATCACCGCGGGGGTGCCGCCGATGTCGTGCAGGTCCTCCATCACGTAGCGGCCGCTGGGTTTGAGATCGGCGAGATAGGGCACCCGATCGCTCACGGCTTGAAAGTCATCGAGCGTCAGCGTGATGCCGACCGAGCGCGCGATGGCGATGAGGTGCAATACGGCGTTAGTCGAGCCGCCCAGCACCGTCACCATCACCATGGCGTTCTCGAAGGCCGCGCGGCTCATGATGTCGCGCGGCTTGAGATCCCGCTCCAACAGATTCCGGATCGCGGCGCCGGCGCGAAAGCACTCGTCGAGCTTCTTGGGGTCTACGGCCGGGGTAGAGGAGCTGTAGGGGAGCGACATGCCCAGCGCCTCGATAGCGACCGCCATGGTGTTCGCGGTATACATGCCGCCGCAGGCGCCGGGGCCGGGACAAGACCTCTTGACGATATCGGCCCGCGTCGCCTCGTCGATGCCCCCGGCGATGTACTCGCCGTAGCTCTGGAAGGCCGAGATGATGTCCAGGACCTGTTGACCACGATGACCGGGCTTTATGGTGCCGCCGTATATCATCAGCGCCGGCCGGTTCAAGCGGCCCATGGCCATGACACACCCGGGCAGGTTCTTATCGCAGCCGGGCAGCGAGATATTCGCGTCATACCATTGCGCGCACATGACGGTCTCGATGGAATCGGCGATGAGGTCGCGCGACTGCAAGGAATAGCTCATGCCGTCGGTGCCCATCGAGATCCCGTCGCTGACCCCGATGGTGTTGAAGCGCATCCCCACCAGGCCCGCGGCCAGCACACCCTCTTTCACCCGGTCGGCGAGCCCCATGAGATGCATGTTGCAGGTGTTGCCGTCGTACCAGACGCTGGCAATCCCGACCTGGGCCTTGGCCAGGTCGTCTTGCGTGAGGCCGGTGCCGTAGAGCATGGCCTGGGAAGCGCCCTGGGATTTGGGTTGGGTGATCCGGGCGCTGTACCGGTTGAGGGTTGCGGGCATCGTGGTCTCCGATCGGGCGTGCCGGTGGATTCTAAGCGCATTCCTCCGGACCCCCAAGCCCGGCGTCGCCGTGTACAATCTAATCCATCCGTTGATTGAGCCTAGCCGCCGTCATGCACTCCACACCCCTGCCGAGCCTGATCGACATGCTCCGCGAGCTGGTCGCGTTGCCCTCGGTGAGCAGCGCCGACCAGCGATTCGACCAGGGCAATCGGGCCATCGTCGAGCGGCTTGCCGAATGGCTTACGGAGCTCGGTTTCTCGGTCGAGCTGCGGCCCTTGGCGGGACACCCCGACAAGCTCAACCTCATCGCCTCCTTGGGCCAGGGGACCAACGGTCTGGTACTGGCCGGCCATACCGATACCGTCCCCTATGACGAGGCGCTGTGGGCCAGCGACCCGTTTACCCTCAGCGAGCGTGACGGCCGGCTCTATGGGCTGGGCGTCGCGGACATGAAGTGTTTCTTCCCCATCGTGCTCGATACCCTGCGTGACCTCGATGCATCGAAGCTGAGGCGCCCGCTCCTGGTCCTGGCCACGGCCGATGAGGAGAGCTCGATGGCCGGGGCACGCCAGATCGCCAGCTCGGGCCGCGGCATGGGGCGCTATGTCCTTATCGGCGAGCCGACCGGTCTCACCCCGGTACGCATGCATAAAGGCGTGATGATGCTCAGCATCCGGCTGCGTGGCCGGGCCGGTCACGCCAGCGATCCGCGGCTCGGCAACAATGCGATCGACGGTATGCACGCGGTGCTTGGAACCTTGATCGAGTGGCGCAAGGAGCTACAAGCGCAATATCGCGATCCGTTGTTCACGGTCCCGGAGCCGACCGTCAATCTCGGCAGCCTGCACGGCGGCGACAGCCCCAATCGGATCTGCGCCGAGTGCGAGGTCCAGATCGACGTGCGGCTGCTGCCCGGGATGGATGCGGGTCATCTTGCGGCGCAGGTGCGCCGTCGGGTCGCACAGGTCTTGGTCGGCTCCGGTCTCCTCTACGAGGTGCAGCCGCTGTTCGCCGGCGTACCGCCGCTCGATACGCCTGCCCGCTCCGCGATCGTGCAGGTCGCCGAGCGCCTGACGGGCGTGCCCAGCGGCAGCACCAGCTTCGCGACCGAAGGGCCTTTCTACAATGCCGCCGGGATGGAGACCGTGGTGCTGGGCGCGGGCGACATCGCCCAGGCGCACCAGCCCAATGAATACGTGGCCCGCGAGCGCCTGGCGCCCATGCAGGCCATCGTTACCGGCATGGTCCAGCACTTTTGCGTGGAGGGTTGAAGCGCGTGCACGCCGATCCGGAACAGTTCGTCTCCTGGTTTCGCGAGGTCTCGCCCTATATCCACGCCCACCGCGGCTGCACCTTCGTAATCGGCTTCGGCGGCGAGGCGGTATCCGACGAGCAATTCTATTACCTCATCCACGATATTGCGCTGATGAACAGCCTGGGGATCCGACAGGTGCTGGTGTTCGGCACGCGGCCCCAGGTCGATCTGCGGCTCAAGGAAGCCGGCGTGACGACCCGTAGCCACGCCGGTCTGCTGGTTACCGATGAACCGGTACTCGCCTGCGTCAAGGAGGCGGCCGGTGCGGTGCGCGTGGAGATCGAGGCCTTGCTGTCGCTGGGCCTGCCCAACTCGCCGATGGCCAACGCCCGTATCCGCGCCGGCTCCGGCAACTTCATCACCGCCCAGCCCCTGGGCGTGCGCGAGGGCGTGGACCTGCGCTACACCGGCGAGGTGCGCCGCGTCGATACCGAGGCCATCGACCAGCGTCTCAGCCAGGGCGAGGTCGTGCTGGTGCCGCCGCTCGGTTACTCGCCGACCGGCGAGGTCTTCAACCTCGATGCGCGCGAGGTGGCGACCGCCGTCGCGGCCAGCCTGCGCGCCGGCAAGCTCATCTTCCTGGTGGACGCGGCCGGCGTCTTGAATCGCGCCGGCACGTTGGTTCGGCAACTGACCGATCAAGAGGCCGAGCGGCTACTCGCGCCCGGCGCCGAGGTCCCGCCGCTCGCCTACGAGTTGCGCTGTGCGGTGCGGGCCTGCCGCGGCGGTGTCGCCCGTACCCACATCATCGATCGGCGTCCCGACGGCGCCTTACTGGTCGAGCTGTTCCGGCGCGACGGGATCGGGACGATGGTGAGCGGTGCCCCCTTCGATCAGCTGCGCAAAGCCAGCATCGACGACGTGGGCGGCGTGCTGGAGCTCATCGAACCCCTGGAAGAGCAAGGGATACTGGTGCGCCGCTCGCGCGAGAAGCTCGAGATGGAGATCGACCGCTTCACCGTGCTGGTGCGCGACGGGGCGATCATCGGTTGTGCCGGGCTCTATCCCTATCCCGCAGACGGCGTCGCCGAACTAACCTGCCTGGCCGTCGATCCCGGCTATCGAGACGCCGGGCGCGGCAGCGAGTTGCTCTCGACGCTCGCGCGCGAGGCCAAGCTCCTGGGACTGCGGCGGGTCTTCGTGCTCACCACGCAGACTGCGCACTGGTTCATCGAGCGCGGCTTTTCCGAAGGCCGCATCGAGGACCTGCCGGTCGCCCGCAAGGACCTGTATAACTATCAGCGTAACTCGAAGGTGTTTCTACGCGAGGTGTAGCGCAGGACTAGCGGTGACCGAGCCCGTCATTGGTCTTTAACCACGCGGCAGCGAAGCGATCAAGGCTTTCGGGGCACCGATACGCTCACGCTATTGCGCCTTGCGCTTGCTGCGTCGCCCCCGCAGCTTCCGCCAACGGCGCTTGCGTGAGGTTGCGGGGTTCGCGCCACACGAATAGCGGATTCTCGCCCGCCACCAGGCGATGGACCATGTCCGCAGGCAGCAGCGCCTTGGACCTCATCAGCTTAGGGTTTCACCCTCCCATCAAACGCTCCCATAAAACGGGATTGCGTTCAGGTAGGTTTAACGCCACTCCAACGTATATACTATGGATGTACACACGCCCCTAGGAGCTAGCCATGCAAGTCGCCCGACTCTTTACTAACGGCAATAGCCAAGCCGTCCGTCTGCCCAAGGAGTTTCGTTTCGAGGGGGAGGAGGTTGTCATCAGGAAGGTCGGCAGTGCCGTCATCCTACTCCCAAAACGTTACGCTTATGCCGATCTCAAGGCCTTGATCGATGAGATTGGGCCGCTGGACCTGGACAGAGACCAACCCCGAACAGAGCAGGAGCGGGACGTTGGCTAGGGATGTTCCTGTTCGACACGGACATAGGCATCTACGTGCTCAACCAGAAGCCTGGGTATGAGTCCATTCTGAAACACCTAGATGGCCGAGAACAAGGAGAGGTGATTGTTTCCGTCATCACGCTGGCCGAGCTACGCTTCGGTATTGCCGCTAGCCGCCGGCGGAATCTCAATCTGGGCAAGCTTGAGTTGTTTCTCGCCTCATTCGAAGTCGCGCCTTTTGATGAGCGGGCGGCATCTGCCTACGGGCCGTTGCGTGCCCACCTCCAAGCGCAAGGCACTCCCATCGGTCCGCTCGACACATTGATTGCCGCCCATGCCCTGTCTCTCGGCGCAACGCTCGTGACGAACAACGTTCGGGAGTTTGGTCGTGTGCCTAACCTGGCTCTGAAGAACTGGCTGATGTCATGACCGGACCAGTGACAAAGGCCACGTTCGATCAACGTGAGCAACATTGCGGCGCGGCCGATTCGAACGGCGCGCCTCGAACCGGGAACCTCCGGCGCTTTGAACGGGGAACAGTTGCTTCGAACGGGGAACCTCCGGGCGCGGGGGAACATCGGGCGCAATACGCTTACGCTATTTCGCCTTGCGCGGGTTTCTAATGGTGCGTGTAGCGGCAGCGGATGAGCGCTCGAAAAAAGAAAAGCCCCTCGCGAGGAGGGGCTTTGGGTTTTAAGATTCCCGGATTCCGATTTACTTCATCCGGGCTAGGCTAGCTGAGTTACCGACACTCCGCTGGAGTGTATTTGCCCAAGATACCACCGGCTACCACCGGCACAGCAGTGCCCATTTTTGCCGACGCAGTGACACTGGCCGCCCCAGCACATGCCCAATCAATCGGCCCGACCACCCCGACACCAGGGGGTGTCGCAACACCGGCTACCCGGACGAAAGGCGTTAGCTGAAGGTTAATGGCGGCACCAAGGTCCGTGATACCGCCCATGGCTATACTAATTACTCCCGTAGCACCGGCAATGGTCATATTACTTATGTACTTAGTTACCGGAGGCACTAAGTTCCAGGCAGTGGCTGCAGCACCAACGCCTACCAAGTTGTCAGACTGGTAACTCTCTGACACAGCGAGCTTGGCCGAGGAAGCTACAACCAAGCCTTCAGTGACCTTCGAACGAACCGTATAATCTTGATACGCCGGGATCGCAATCGCGGCCAAGATACCGATGATCGCCACGACGATCATCAACTCAATCAAGGTAAAACCCTTTTGCACCTTCTTCATGATCATGAGGAATCTCCTTAAATGTTGGTTTGGTAGTTTACAAGTCAACCCATGGATGACCCGAGACTGTTTCGTGCATTGAAGCCGGAACTTGAGCCCGCACGACCCGGGCCGCCTACTGCGCGACCCGAGTGATCCGCGGGCGCTCGGTGGGGCTAGAGCAGCCGGCGTGCCAGGGCCGGGCAGGCCCATACCGGGTGGGTCGTGCTCGACCTCCCGGAGCGCTGCTTACAGATTGAAAGTGAAAGAATTATTCCGATCCGCCTGGATGATCACCGTCAGGGAAAAAGATTCCCAGGGCTCGTGCGAGGGCGCGTCTCCCTCCGTCCGCGCGGGGCCGGATCTACCGCATTTTGGCAGGGTGTGACGAGAATCGTCAGATTCGCGTTACTCTCATCGGCTTCGGTCCGGCAGGGATCGCTCGATCGAACGGGGCGCGCGCCATGGTCCTACGGAATCGCGTCAAGTCAATCCGCCTCGAGTTCCTAATGCGTCTACATGCTGCCGAGCCGCTTTGCCACTGGACGCAATTCTGTTTTTGCATCGCACGAACAGTCGCGCTAGGATGAATCGGGATTGAGTCGTGAGGTAGAGCATGAAACCATCCGAGGCACTTGCTGCGAATAGAATTGCTGTACGGCTAGCCGTACGGCAGTTCAACACCGCCAATCCTCGCGTGTTCGGCTCCGTGCTCCGCGGCGACGACCTGGATGGCAGCGACCTCGATCTCTTGGTTGATCCTCTACCGGGTGTGACCCTGTTTGACTTGGGCGGATTGAAAATCGAACTGGAAGAGATGTTGGGCGTGTCTGTTGACCTGCTAACGCCCGGCGACCTTCCGGCGACGTTTCGCGACCGGGTGCTTGCGGAGGCTAGGCCCGTATGAGCAAGAACCACGTGATCGACTACATCGGTCACATGCTGGAATCCGCGCAGCTTGCGTGCTCATACGTCGAGGGCATGGTTAAAGAGGATTTCATTGCCGATAAGCGCACGCAGCAGGCCGTCATTCTCAACATCGTCGTCATTGGAGAAGCGGCAACGAAAGCTTGCCAAGGACCACCCTGAGTTACGACCCGGTACGCGGACCTGCCATGGAGGGGCATGAAGGGCATGCGCAATCGGATTGCTCATGGCTACTTCGACATCAACTTGGACATCGTCTGGGACACGGTGCAATCAGCATTGCCGCAGCTTGCGGAACGTCTGACCGCGATCCGGGAGGAACTCGCGACCGACTACAACGAAGGAACGGACCCGTGAGACATAGCGCTGGGAGAGCGGAGACGGCAGCATGCGTTTGACGGAATGGATTCATGGCCTAGCAAGCGTAGCCCGGATGCAGCGGTACGCAATCCGGGAACGAGGCAAGCACAAAGCCGCTCCTCGCGAGGGGCTTTTGCCTGTGATCCATGCGCGTGTTAGCCCCGTTCCCTTGGATGCGCCGTTGCTATTCAGGATGTACCGCGACGGGCCTTCTGTCGAAGCCTATCGAGTCATTCGCTCCGGGCTGTGGCGGAACCCCCCTGGCTGTCGTCACTGACGACGCGGTTGCGCCCGCCGCGTTTGGCCAGATAGAGCGCCCGATCGGCGCGCGTCACGAGGTCTGCGCCTAAGGACGGGTGTTCGCGCTCGCCTCCGCCCGGTATTAGACTCGCCGCGCCTACCGACACCGAGATCCGGCGCGGCGGACGGCCCAACACCGGTACATCGGCGGTCTGGATGGCGCCGCGGATGCGCTCCGCGATCTCGGTCGCGGATGCCGGCGTCGTCTGGCCCATCAGTACCACGAACTCCTCGCCGCCGTAACGCGCCACTAGGTCGTTGGTGCGTAGCTGGGCACGAATGAGCCGCGCCACGGTGCGCAATACCTCGTCGCCCGTGGGATGGCCGAAATCGTCATTGATGCGCTTGAAGTGGTCGATATCGATGACCAGACAACAGAGCGGGCCACGCAAACGCACCGAACGCGCCACCTCCTCCGGAAGGCGCTGCTCGAAGTAGCGCCGGTTATACACGGCGGTCAAACCGTCGGTGAAGCCGGCGACCTTGAGGCGTTCACGCAGGACGGCCGATTCCAGGCATACCGCGATCACGGCCGCCAGGTGTTGCAGAAAATCGGTGGCGGCACGGCGCGGAAAGCGCATCGCCGAGCGGCTGCCGAGGTGCAGGCTGCCGAGCAGCCGGTCCGCGCGCGCGATGGGCAGGAGACAGAGGCTGGCGGGCGCGTCGCCGGCAGGCCCGAACAAAGCGGCGTAGCGCTTATTGCACGGACCGACGATGGGGGAGGGGTGGGGACCGTAGAGGGCGGCCAGGGACGCTGCCGCCTCGATCAGATCCAGCCCGGGAATCTCCTGCGCTGCGACCCCGCTAGATTCCAGGAGCCGGCGGATCTCATGATCGGGGTCCAGCAGGGTCAGCGTCACCGCGTCGGTCTGTAGATGCCTCATCCCTTCCTCGATGAGCGTGGAGACAAAAGCGGGCAGGGATGCACAGCCCATGAGCGCGAGCTCCAAGGCCTGGAAGCGCCTCAGTGTTCGCTCGTTGGTGCGCGCGTCGGCGATAAGGGTGTCGATCTCCTTCATCTATGCGCGGGTGTGGAGTTACCATAAAGCAGGTTCACGCGGGGGACCATGAGCGACCCTAGCTCTCGTCGGAACATCGCGGAGGTTGCGGCGGGACCCGTCCGGCTATCAACCGCCCTGCATCCTAGCACGAACTAAAACGAAATCGTATTTGCAGTTCCACGCCGGGGGCATGGCTGTGCAGATCGACCTCGGCGCCCATCTTGTCTGCCAGCTCCTTGACCAGGGCGAGGCCGATGCCGGTGCCGGGTGTCGTGCGCGTCAGCTCGTCCTCTCCCCGGTAGAACAACTGAAACAGCCGTTTGCGGCCGGCCCTATCGATCCCGGGTCCGTAGTCGCGCACGTAAAAGGTAATCGTCGGGCCAGGGGCCTCGGACCGATACCCGATCTCGATGCGATGGTCCTCCGCATGGCGGGAAAACTTGATGGCATTGTCCACCAGGTTGATGAAGATCCGGCTGAAGGCATCCTCATCCGCCAGTACCTGCACGGGCCCAGGCAATGGGCCGGCGCCGAGTTCCAGCGTGTATCCCGCCGCCGCGATCTGTGCGCCGACCTTGGAGCACACCAGGTCCAGCAAGCGCTTGGGCGTATAAGGCTGCAAGACCAGCGCCGCATCGTGATTGGTCACCTGGGCCAATTGCAAGACATTGGCAATAAGCCGCGACAGGCGCTCGCTTTCCGAAAAGATATACTCGTAGTACTCGCGCCGCTGGTCCTCGCTCTGCGCCCAGCCGGCGCGCAGGATCTCACTGTACATGCGTATCGAGGTGAGCGGCGTCTTCAACTCGTGGCTCACTGCCGAGACGAAGTTGCTGCGTTGCTGTGCGAGCTCGATCTGACTGCGGCCCAGCCGATAGACGCCATACAACACGCCCGGGATGAGCAGGGCCAGCAGCACGGCGAGCCCGTGCACGAGAGGAGCACCGCTAGCTAGCGGCAGGGCGGTCGCCGAGAACACCAGTTCCAGGTCGTGCAGCGGAAAGGCGAGCGGCGCGCGGTATAGCAGCACGCCGTGCTCGGTTGCGGCCGGCCCGTAGTGCCTCAGCACCTCACCGTGATACGAGACGATCATCGCCGCCTGGCCGCGGAGTGCCGAGCCTTGATAAGCCCCCGCGAAGATCTCCGCGGAAAAGGTCTGGGCGTCGGCGATGAAGCCCTGGATATAGCGGCGTTGATCGCGCCATACCTTGCGGTAAAAGGCATAGTCTCGGCTCGGCAGGATCTCCAGCTCCAGCGGATAGATCTCGCCCTCGAAACGCTCAATCCTCGTGTGCTCCGGGGCCGCCATGGCCGGCGCCGCGGCAGCCGTACGGGCCGGCTTTGCGTCCGCCGATGACGTGCGATCCCGTTCGTCCTTATCCTGCCCGTCATCGCGGCCCTGTCCGGCGGTCTCACTCTCAGCGAGATAGCTCAGGGTCTCCTTGCGCGGGGACTGAGACAAACCCTTGTCCTTGCCCGCCGGCGGGGTCGCCGCCTCCGCCGGGGCGTTGTGTTTGGACAGGGCCTGCTGGCGGTAGAGCGCATCGTCCAGCTTTAGATCGGCGAGCTGCTGGTACTCGCGCCGCTCTTCGCCGGCGGCGGGCCGCGAGCGTTGCGGTAAGTGCCCGAGGGCTGCCGGTGCGGACCTATCGGCGGCCGCACCCGGACCGAACGCATCGATCGATGCCGGTTCACCTGTACCGGACCGGTCCCCGGCGACAAGGGTCAGCTCGCTCAACAGCGTTTGCAGCTTGGCGCGTAGCGCCAACCGCGCGCCGAGGTCTTGCCGGCCGGCGGCGTCCGCGGTCTCAGTCCCGCGTTCCGGCACCACCGGCGAGCGGAACCGGCCGTCGGGATCGATCTGAAAGTAACCGATCACCCCCGGCACGCCGGTGCGCGGTGCCAGCTCGGCCAGCGGCGAGACGTTGACCGTCCCCTCGGGCAGGAGCTTGTTCTGCGGTACGCTCCAAAAGCCATAGTGGTCGAAGGGCCGCTCCGACTCCGGTTTCAGCACCTCGTAGACGCGCTCGTTGACGCGCGCTACGGTCTGGATGGCCGCCGTCTGCAACCGATAAAAGGCCTCGTTGCGCAACTGTTCATAGACGCGGTGGAGCAAATAGCCTACGGGCACCGCAAGCAACACGCCGCAGGCCAGCAGGGCCAGCCCGAGACGGCGTCTCTGGCGCGCGGCGGCTAGCGGTTTATAGGACGAGACGGACGCCACGCCGGTCCGATAGCCTACCGGCCTCCGTCACCGAGCAGGCGATAGCCCTCGTTGCGGACCGTGACCAGATAGCGCGGCTGTTTGGGATCGGGCTCGATCTTCTTCCTGAGCTTGGCGATATGGATGTCCACGGTACGTGTCTCGATATCCGCCCCCTTGCGGTAGCCCCATACCTCCGTGAGCAACTCCTTGCGCGAGATCGGCCGATCGGAATTCCGTTGGAGAAAATCCAGCAGCTCCAACTCGGTGCGGGTAAACGCGATCTCGCGCCCCCCCTGTATTCCGAGCAGGTTGCGCATGTCGATCTCGATCCCTGCCCCCACCATGAGCCGCCATTGCATCTCCCGCAGCTTGCGCGAGCGCCGCAACACCGCCTCGACGCGCAACACCAGCTCGCGCACCGAGAACGGCTTGCCGATGTAATCGTCGGCGCCGAGCGTGAGTCCGGCAATGATGTCATCGTCGCCGGTCTTGGCGGTCAGCATGATGATCGGCTGCTCGCGATCGCGCTGCCGGATCTCGTTACAGATGGAATAGCCGTCGCGTTGCGGCAACATGACATCCAGGATCACGAGGTCGTAGGCCCGATCCAAGGCCTTGCGTAATCCCGTATCGCCGTCGCGCGCTACGTCCACCGCATAGCCGTGATAGATAAAGACGTCCGTGAGTCCGCGTGCGATTGCCTCCTCGTCTTCGACCAGGAGTAGCTTGAGCTTCGCCGTCATGGTGGTTACCCGCTCTCAGGTGCCGTGCACGAATTCCAGTATACGCGCCGCGCGTCCCGCCTACTGCCCGAGCATGTAAAAGCCATGTAAACGCCGGCGGGCCAGGTTTTACGCCCTTTTGCCTATCCCTGCGCGGGAGCGCTGCCTATAGTGGGGACTCTCGTCAATGTGTCAACAAGCAACGGAGGACACCATGAAACAACTGTTACGACGATGCACCCGCCGGCTGCACTGCGTTGCTGGCGGGCTCATGAGCTTTGCCGTGCTCGCGCTCTGCACGCTCGCCCTGATCGGGTTGACCCGCACCCCGGCGATAACGGCGCCAAATACCGCAACACCGGTCACGGCGGACGGTATCAAGCTATCCGGCCAACTCTCACGGGGCAAGCTGTTACAAGGCGGCGACGGGACGGTCTACGTCCATCTCGAGATCGCTGCGCCGGCACAGGCCGAGCGCAACGGCATGCGACGCGCGACGGACCTCGTCGTGGTGCTCGACAAGAGCGGATCGATGTCGGCCGAGAACCGGTTGCCGTATGCCAAGCAGGCGGTGCTCGACCTGGTCCAGCGTCTCGGTGCAGAGGACCGGCTGGGGCTGGTCCTCTTCGACTCGGTGGCGGAGCTCGTCTCCGATCTCCAGCCCATGACCGACGCGCAGCGCGCACGCCTGAGGCTATCGGTCAGCGCGATACAGGCCGGCTCCGGCACGAACTTGAGCGAGGGCCTGTTCAAGGCCCGGACGTTGTTCCTCGAGCAGCCCTCCGAGCGCAACCGCGCGCTATTGTTGCTCTCTGACGGCGAGGCCAACGAGGGCATCACCCTCCCCGAGGGCTTGAACGGCATCGCCCGCGGGATCGGCGAGCAGGGGGTGGTGCTCTCGACCATCGGCATGGGGCTCGGCTTCAACGAGGTGCTGATGGCCTCGCTTGCCGATCACGGCATGGGCAGCTATGCGTATCTGGAGCACTTGGGCGGCCTAGCCGAGATCCTGGCGCGTCCCCTCGACGAGTCGCGCCAGGTCTACGCGCAACGCAGCGAGCTCGCGATCCGCTTGCCGCCGGGCGTCGCGTTGATCGACGCCGGCGGCTATGAGCGGACGCGTGTTTCGGCCTCCTCGGTGCGCGTACCTGCGGGCCAGATCCTGGCGGGTGCACGGCGTAACCTGACCCTGACCTTCAAGGTCGCCACCGATACGCTTGGAGAGCGCGAGCTGACCGCCCTGACGCTGCACTATCATACGGCGCGCGGAGACCACACCGCCGGCCTGCAACAAGCCCCGCTGAGGCTCGCCGTGGTGCCGGCCGAGCGCCGTGAAGAGGCCGCGGCCAGTGTCAACGAGCCGGTGCTGAAGTCGAGCTGGATATCCAACAACCTCGGCCGCTTGAAGGCCGCTTACCGGGAGGCGGTAGCTGCCGGCAAGCGGGACGAGGCCAAGGCCACGCTGGACCGCTACGTCAAGGACGTACGCGGTGCCGAAGCGGAGCTCGGCCTGTCGATCGTCGACGCCGCGACCGCGGCACAGGTCGAAGACATGGCGCGCGACCTGGACGATGCTTTTTCCGGTGCGCCGGCCGAGCGGACGCTCAAGCAGCAGCGGCTCGCGAAGAAGGCACATGCCGAGGGCCTCAAGGCACAACGCGCCTCCAAATAGATGTGCTCACAGGGTGTTCAGGAAGCTTCAGGGAAGCTCTGCAAAACCTACTGTGCAGCTCATGTATCCCCTCATTTCCTTCCCCCTGGCAGGGGGAATCAAGGGCGGGCGTCAAGCAAGTTCGACCCGGCAGTGCCCTTTTTTTTGCCCCTTCCCCCTGCCAGGGGGAAGGTTGGGATGGGGGTTGAGACTTTCCGTGGCCCCACTGACCCGATTGAGTTCGGCAACCCAACAGAACAGCCGGTGCTTGCGTCGTGAGATGACCGATGCGGAAAGG
>JBOIDW010000126.1:0-29378 GCA_050740655.1 Gammaproteobacteria bacterium
TCCGTCCTTCCTGAACGGACAATCCGTTCAAGTTCCAGTCTGTTCTCGGGCGTTATCGCCAATGCTGCGCTGCTCGTCCACATGCCGCACAACATAACACACGCGAATCGCATTGTAAAGCGTTGCATGAGACACTACACTAGAACCAGCCCTTGCGCTTGAAAAAGGCCAGCATAAAGCCCGCGATGCCGAGCATGATGGCCCATAGCACCGGATAGGCCCAGGGCCATTTCAGCTCCGGGAAGTACTCGAAGTTCATCCCGTACACGCCGACGATAAAGGTGAGCGGGATGAATACCGTGGCGATGATGGTCAGCACCTTCATGATCTCGTTCATACGGTGGCTGACGCTGGAGAGGTAGATATCGAGCATGCCTTGCAATATATCGCGCAGCGTCTCGACCGAGTCGATCACCTGGATGGTGTGGTCATAGATATCCCGCAGGTAGATCTGCGTGCCCTCGCGGACCAGAGGCGAATCGGTGCGTTGCAGGCCGCTCACGACCTCGCGCAGCGGCCACACCGACTTGCGCAAGAAGATCGTCTCGCGCCTCAGCCTATGGATGGTCTGCACGGTCTCCGGGCCGGGGTGATCGAGCAGGTCGTCCTCGATCTGCTCGACCTGTTCGCCCAGCCGCTCCAGGATCACGAAGTAGTGATCGACGATGGCATCGAGCAGGCTGTAGGCGAGGAAATCGGCGCCGCGCATGCGGATCTTGCCGGTGCCGCTGCGCAAGCGCGTGCGGATCGGGTCGAAGACGTCACCCGGCTTACCGTTTTCCTGGAAGGAGATGACATAGCTCGGCCCGAGCACGACGCTGACCTGCTCGATCATGACGGCCGAGCCCTTGTACGAGAGCATCTTGACCACGATGTAGAGATAATCCCGGTAATCCTCGAGCTTGGGGCGCTGCTCGGTGTTGACAATGTCCTCCAGCACCAAGGGGTGCAGCCCATAATCGTCGCCAAGCCGGCGCAGGATCGACAGGTCTTGCATACTGTCGATATTGATCCAGGTGGGCGTGGGGGACGCCTTGAATGCGGCCAGGCCCTCGGCGCCGTCGAATTGCTGCTCGCGTGCCGAGGACTGGTCATAGTCGATCACCGAGATGCTGGTCGCCGCATGGATGGCCTCGCCGATATGCACCGGCGTGCCGGGAGGCAGACCGACCTTCTTCGATCGGCGCGAGGCGAGGAGGTTTAGTCGTTGTCGCATGCCGGGCACCCTCGTCGAACTAAGGCGTCGGCCGCTCGGCCGAGATAGCTGCCTGCGGCAGATGGCGGCGATCCTGCCTGTGCGCAGTATAACGCGCTATGATCGCCAACCGTGTTATGGCTCATTCTTGGCGGTACGGTAGGGCCCGTCCTACCGCGCGGGGTCATGGATACGTCCTGTGCGGTGCACCGATCCCTTTGCATGGCAATTGAAACATGACCCAGGCTACGCCCGCGTCCGGCGTGACGGCACTCGGCATCGCCATCCTGACCGTCTCGGATAGCCGCAGCGAGGACACCGATACGTCCGGTCGCCTGCTCGTAGACCGCCTGCTCGCGGCCGGCCATCGCCTATTTGAAAAGACCATCGTTCCGGATGACGTCTACCAGATCCGCGCGGTCGTGTCGCGCTGGTGTGTCGAGGCCGGCGTTCAGGTCATCATCACGAGCGGTGGCACCGGGGTCACGGGACGGGATGGGACGCCGGAGGCCGTCCGGCCCTTATTGGACAAGGTGATCGATGGCTTTGCCGAGTTGTTCCGCAACCTCTCGTATCAGCAGATCGGGACCTCGACCATACAGTCGCGGGCGATGGGCGGCGTCGTCAACGGGGTGTACGTCTTTTGTCTACCGGGCTCCACTGCGGCCTGCGCTATGGCCTGGGATGACATCATTCGGCATCAGCTCGATCCCCTTACCAGGCCCTGCAACCTGGCAGAGCTGATGCCGCGCTTACGCGAGCGTTGAGTGGGCCGTTGGCGTGTGGCGCTTGGGCTTTAGCGTAGCGCGACGTAGAATCTAGCCGGAGATCCCATAAACCATGCCCATAGCCGTACCGCCCAGCCCGTCGGTGCTTGCAAAATACTGAATCGGCCCATGCATCGATGGTTCATGTCTTTCGGGGGCGTGGCGGGTAGCGCGGCGGTGGCGCTCGGCGCGTGGGGCGCGCATGGGCTGCGCGAGCAGCTGGCGGTCCCGATGGTTTCCGCCTTCGAGACGGCCGCCCAATATCATCTTCTACACGCCCTGGCCCTGGTAGTGACCGGCAGCCTGTTGCAGGGGCGGCCGCAGAGCCTGTGGCTCAAGCTCGCCGGAGGGATGTTCGTCTCGGGGATCTTGTTTTTCAGCGGCGGCTTATATCTGCTGTCGGCGGCAGGGTGGCACAGTGCGGGTATGGTGATACCTATCGGTGGTGTTGCGCTGATGTTGGGTTGGCTGTTCCTGGCCGCCGGGACGTTAACGGGACGATAGGCGTCAATGGCAACTCCTCCCTCACGCGAACAGCTTGCCATTGCCATGGGTGCACTGAGCACCGAATCAATACGTTCAAAGTTTCAATCTGGCGAACTAACCGAGCAGGGACAATCCGTCGCCGAGGAAGAACTGGCGCGTCGGGCACGAGAGGGAGAACCGCCGGCTGAACCTCAGTTCTCTCCAGCCCTCTTTGACTCGACCCCGGTCTACAACATCTTCGAGCGTCCCTTTGGTTGGTCATGGGGGCAGTGGCTTGCAGTTGTCGGCTTCTGCTTCCTAGTGGTCATCTCGTTCGGTGTGACAGCGAAGAACGCGGTAGATCAGGTCTTTCTGCTCGCGGTCATTCTGCTTCAAGCCATAGCTTTGGCCGGCATCCTGCGAGCCATAGCCGCCATCTTCTTCTCTTCGTCCGCGCTTGGCGTGTTTGGCAAGCTCGTGGCGATCCTCGCCCTGGGAGCCATCCTATTCGCACTAACTGTCTGCTCGGTCATAGCTCAGCATGGGTGGGGTGGCGGTTGACGCCTAACCCTTCGCTCGAGCGGACCGTCACCGGGAAGGCACTTGGGCCGCGAAGCGGTCAGTGTCATCATCCGCCTCGCGGCCCAAGCGCCTTCCCGGTGCGGCCCGCTCAGCTCAAACGATAGGGTTTATCTATGCGGGAGACGAAACTTTCGATGCGGGCCATGCGGATTACGAGGGCCGTCAGCCTGTTGCTGGGGGGCCTAATGCTGGCTGGCGTGAAGGCGGAAACCATAAGGCTGCCCGCGAATAGCGACAACGTGGTCGGCACGCTGGGTTTGACCTCGACCGAAAAAGGCGACGTATTGGTCGATATGGGGCTGGCTTACAGCCAAGGTTATGTCGAGATGAAGCTCGCCAATCCCAAGGTAGACCCATGGTTACCGGGGGTCGATACGGAGGTCGTGATCCCCAGCCAGTACGTGCTCCCCGATAGCCCGCGCGAGGGTATCGTGATCAATCTGGCCGAGATGCGGTTATATTACTACCCGCGGCCGAAACGCGGCGAGCCGCCGGTCGTCTTGACCTTTCCGATTAGCGTCGGGCGGCAGGACTGGAAGACGCCGCTGGGTCTTACCCGAGTCGTCAAGAAGGACGTCGATCCCAATTGGTATCCGCCGGAATCCATCCGCGCCGAGCACGCCGCGGATGGCGATCCGCTACCCAAGGTGGTGCCTGCGGGGCCGGATAATCCGCTCGGACGATACGCCTTGCGTCTGGGCCACAACGGGTACCTGATCCACGGGACCAACAAACCCTATGGCATAGGCATGCGCGTGACGCACGGCTGTCTGAGGCTGTATCCCAAGGACATCGAGCGTCTATTCCATGAGGTGGCCGTGGGTACGCCGGTACGCATCGTCAATCAGCCCTTCAAGCTTGGGCGCTTGAACGGGCGGTTGTTCCTGGAGGTCCACCCGCCGTTCGAAGAGGACGGGGACGTGTATCGCGATCGGTTTACCGAGGTCGTGGGGCAGATTACCCGCATGGCGCCGGAGGTCGACTGGGATCACCTGCAATCGGTGGTGGCCGAGCACAAGGGGATCCCCGAGCCACTGGTCCGTCGCCGCGCCGAGAGGCCTTCCCGGTCGGGTAGAGACCTCTAACGCAGCCCGGGAAAACCGCGCGCAACAAAAAACCCTGTAACGTCGCCGTCACAGGGTTTTTTTGTTTGAATCGTTGAAGCTTAGATTACTTTCGCATGGAACGATCGAACATGCTGTCGATCTTCTGCGAGTTCTCGCTGCAGCAGGTCTGGGCAGCATCAGCGGTGCTCTGCGCCGCTGCCGCTGCCGCTGCTGCCTCGTCTGCCCTGGCCTGTGCCGCAGCCGCTGCATCGCGTGCGGCATTGGCGGCGGCCGTAGCTCTCTGCTCAGCCTGCTCCACGTCACTCATCGTGGCGCAGCCGGAGAGCAATCCGAGAGATACAGCTAACACACTGACACGTGCTGCATGTTTCATGGTACGCATTACTAGTCCTCCGTCTTTGATTTTACTTGAAAAACCCCACTGCATGGTTAATCTCATGCCATAATAATAATGACCGATTTCATCGCATTGCGCAATTCCGGGTCATTCCCGGCGGGAATCGGGTGTGACAGGGGACGGAGATGGCGGCCGGTCATTCGCTTCTAGAGTCGAGAATACGGGCGTGACACACCGACCACTATCCGCATCCCGAGGTTCGCATCGGCCGGTCGGCCCTCGGATAAGTCCCGGTCTTGCGCGTGAACCCGGCGTGCTACCCCAGGGGGCGCGGTGCACGCGCGTCCCGGGCCTCGCGTCCCGGGCCTGCGGTTGATCTGTGCACTAATCGCCTGGAGCTGAGGCAGGACGTCAACGCATTGACGCTTCGCGCCCCCTGCAATAAATCAAGCGTGCCGTGGTGATTGAACCGGCGATTGGCGGGGCTTCCGATACTTATCGCGTGTTACCGCTGCAAGAGGCGAGCACCCTGAGGGCCATCACGCTTCACCTCATGCCATGAGCGCCCCGAACGGACAGGAGCTAGCGGCGCAGGAGGAACTGCGCGGCCTTGCGCGACCGGACTACGCCGGCGGGAGTATCGTCAATCTCATGAGCTCGATCGCCCTCGCCTGTGGATGTCACGACTTGGCTTACCCACCCTTGCGCGACCTCGAGCTCAGTGAGCGCGCGCGAAACATTGTGCTCCTGGTGATCGACGGCATGGGTTATAATCTGTTGCGCAGCGTGCGGCCTTCCGGCGTGTTGCGAGAACAGCTACGGGGACGCATTACCTCGGTGTTCCCCAGCACCACGGCCAGCGCAATCACGACCTTTCTCACCGGCCTTGCCCCGCAGCAGCACGGGCTTACGGGCTGGAACGTCCATCTGCGGGAGCTCGGCGAGGTGATGGCCGTGCTGCCGTTCCGGCCGCGTGATCCCGCCGCTCGCCTAGCCGATCCGGTCGCTGCGGCGGCCCGCATATTCGATCAGCCGGCCCTATTTAGCCGCCTCTCCGTCGAGAGTCACGTGGTCGTGCCGGCCCACGTCATATCCTCCCAGTACAACCTCAGGCACTGTAGTGCCGCCAAGTCGGTGGCTTATACTGCACTAGCGGGCCTCATCCAGCGGATCGTGGGAATCGTGCGTGGCGGAGACCGGCGCAAATATATCTACGCCTATTACCCGGACCTGGATCGCCTGGCACATGACTACGGGCCCTCCCACAGCAGGGTCCATGCCCACCTCGTGCGGATCGGCGACTCGCTCAATCGTCTGGTCAACGAGCTACAAGGTACGCGCACGACGCTAATCGTGAGCGCCGATCACGGATTCGTCGATACCGATCCGGGACTGCGGATCGATACCAACAACCATCACGAACTGAGCAGCAATCTCGTGCGGCCGCTGTGCGGTGAGTCGCGGGTTGCGTATTGCTACGTCGCGGCGGAGCGACAGCGGCGATTTACCTCCTACGTGACGTCCGAGCTGCGTACGCAAACGCTGTTATCGACTAGCGAAAGCCTGTATCGGCAAGGATACTTCGGCTTGGGAAACGCCCATCCGGAACTGACCAAACGGATCGGTGATTTCATTCTGATCATGAAGGATCGTTATACGATAAAGGATTGGCTGCCCAATGAGAAACGCTATGTGCATCGAGGCGTGCATGGCGGGATTTCGGAGGATGAACTGTACGTGCCCTGTATCGTTACCCAGACGTGAGTAGGCATGGGATCCACGGGTTGGAACGCGTAGCCGGATAGACGAATGTCAGGTCCGTGATCAGGGTCACGCAATACGGCTTTAGTTTTCCTTCTAGCAGCCGTTAGCCACGTCGGCGGCAATTCTGCCCCTTTTCAAATCACAGAAAGAGGACTCGATATGATCAGGATGATAGATAAGAGGAGTGTTCTTGGGCTTGTTGCGGGTGGGGTCTTGCTTGCGCCCTGGGCGGTCTCCGCCGGTGGACCGATAGGCGCAACCCTGCAAACTCAGGGTGCCGCCGGCGAAGCGGTCGCAGGCGTAGCAGGCGGGCCCGCTGTGATCAGCGTGGTGGTGACCCGGCAGAACAGCCGGCCGGCCACGAATCTCGGCGTGGATGGGCCCGGGTTGCCCCTCGGTTGGGCCCTAGTCTCTGACTTCAACGTACCGCCGGGCGACCCGACTGCGGTTCCGCCTACCGTGAGCTGCCCGTTTGTCCCGGTCAGCTTCGATAACCACGATAACGGCGTTTATACCATTGGGGTGCTACCCGACGCCACAGGCACGCCGGGGTGCACCTGGGTATCCGGTGAGTACCACTATGCAATCGGCCTTCACAAGACTAAAGGGCACGGCAAGCACAAGGCCGCCAGCAACATTACCGGTACCACGCTCGGTAGTCTGGTCATTCCGTAACGCTGCACTTTATTTATTCGACGATCCACAGCCTGGCTAACGCCGGGCTTTTTTTCGCCCGAGGGTCCGTACCCACGTGCGGGTATGGTCATGCGATGCCGTCCCTCCTCAGGGTCAATCGAACCGCTAGCTGCTATAGTTGAGACATCGCAGTCAGGGCCGCCAAGACACCATGCTACGCCCCCCACCCACCCGCGGCCTGCGCCACGTCGCATTGAACGTCACGCGCATGGCCGAGTGCGAGCGGTTCTACGTGGAGCTGATAGGCATGCAGGTCGAATGGCGGCCCGATCCGGATAACGTGTATCTCTCCTCGGGCAGTGACAACCTCGCCCTGCATCGCGCGCGGGAGGAGACTGCGGGCCGTACCGGGCAACGGTTGGACCACGTCGGGTTCCTCCTCCGCCGTCTGGAGGACGTGGATACCTGGTATGCGTTTCTAAGCGGCCACGGGGTGTCGATGAAGTCCGAGCCGCATGCTCATCGCGACGGGGCGCGCAGCTTTTATTGCTATGACCCGGACGGGACCCTCGTGCAGTTCATATATCACCCGCCGATCGCGGGCGACTAGGCGGGCGTCTTACCAGCGGCCCTGCACGGCGATGCGCGGCAGATCGCCGCTCAGACCCATGGCACGGCGCATGATCCAGCGTTTCACGGGCGGTAAGCGATCGCTCAGGTCCATGCCGAGGTTGCGGGCCAAGCGCACCGGCAGCAAGGAGGTGCCAAAGAGTTCCTTGAAGGCGTCCATAGCCCACGCCATGGCGAGGTTCTCGCCCTTGCGCCAGCGTTCGTAACGCCGTAACACACGTAACGCGCCGGGGTCTTGGGCCCGGGCGCAGGCGCCGTGTATCACCTGGGCCAGCGCGGCCGCATCCATCAGGCCGAGGTTGGCGCCTTGGCCGGCGAGCGGGTGGATGCGGTGGGCGGCATCGCCGACGAGCGCGATGCGCGCAGCGGCGTAACGCTCGGCGTGGGCCCGTTGCAAGGGAAAACGCGCGCGCGGCCCGCAACGGTCGATACCGCCCAGCGCCGACTCGAAGGCGCCCTCCAAGGTGCTGCGAAACAAGCCCTCGGGCATGTCGCCCAGGCGCCGCGCCTCATCGCGCGTCGTGGACCAGACGATGGACGAGCGGTGCGGATCGGCCAGCGGTAGAAAGGCGAGGGGACCGGTCGCCAGGAAACGCTGGCGCGCGGTATCGCCATGCGGCCGCTCGGTCATCACGGTGCAGACCACGGCGCATTGCCGATAATCCCTGATATCCTGGCGTATGCCGGCCAGCGCACGCACCGTCGATTGCGCCCCGTCGGCCCCCACCACCAGCGCGGCCTTGAGGCCGGTGCCATTGCGCAATCGGATGCAGACGTGGTCGGGCTCGACCTTAAAGCCCTCCAGCTCGGCGGGCCGATGCCAGGTGAGCAAGGGCCGGTGCTGCAATACCTGCGCGAGCGCGTTCTCCAGCAGTTGCGTCGTGATGATGAACCCGAGCGTGGGTTCGCCCACGTCGGCGCTATTGAAATGCACCGCGCCTCGGCCCTGCGCGTCCCATACCCGCATCTCGCGGAAATGGCCGAGCGCCCGCGACTCAATATGGGCCCAGGCACCGGCGGCGCGCAACAGCCGCGCCGAGGCCGGCGTTATGGCGAGTACACGGGGATCCTCCTCCACAGGGACGGCGGCCGGTGTGCGTGGCGGGCCGGACTCGATCAGGGCTACGCGCAGGCCGATGCCGGTCAGCAACGCGGCCAGCGTGGCGCCGATCGGCCCGGCCCCGACGATGGCTACCTCCAGGCGCTGTGCCGCGGCGGGCCCCGGCGGGATCACAGGGTGAGCCCGCGGGCCAGGCGCGCCTGGCCCGCGTACAGACCCAGGCCCTGGCGCAGCAGCAAGGACTTGAGCGGCGGTAGCACATCGACCGCCAGCATGGCGAGTGCCCGGGCCGCAACGGTGGGAAAGAACGCGCTGCAAGAGGCGCGTGCCAGCGCGTCGGTGAATCCCACCACCCGCTGGTGGTCGGCGCGCCGCGACTCGGTGTATCGCCGCAGTACGGGCTCGCCACCCGGGTCCTCGCCGCGGCGGCAGGCGTCGCTTAGCTGCTCGGCGAGGCCGGCGACGTCGCGCAGGCCGAGATTCAGGCCCTGGGCGGCATTGGGATGGATGCTATGGGCGGCGTTGCCCACCAGCACCCAGCGGGGGCCCGCGAGCCGTTGCGCCTGCGTTAATTGCAGGGGATAAGCGCGGCGGCTGCCGAGCTCGGTAAAGGGCGCGAGCCGGCGCCCCAGACACTCCCGCAGGCGCCGTAGATAGACCTCGGTAGCGAGCGTCGTATAGCCCGCGGCCTCCCCGCACTGCATAGCCCAGACGCTGACGCAGCGTTGGCCGCTCAAGGGCAGGAGGGCGATCGGGCCGTTCCTGGTAAAGCGCTCATATGCGGTATTGTGGTGAGGATCGGCGAGGCCCAGGTTGGCAACGATGGCGGTCTGCCGATAATCGTGCGTGGCGGCTGTGATGCCCAATAATTCACGTACCTTCGAGCCGCCGCCATCGGCGCCCACCAGGAGCCGGGTGCGAATGCGGTGCGGGCCGGCCTCTTCCTGGAGATCGACCGCTACCGCGTCAGGACGGACCGAGAGCCCGCGCACGCTGGCCGGGCATAGCAGGTCCAACCGGGTCTCGCGAGTCATCCGGTCCATCAGGCACTGGCCGAGGGCGCGCGCCACCACGACCTGGCCGAGGAACGGTACACCGAGCGCCGCCGCGTCCAGCCGGGTCATGCCGAAATGGCCCTGGTCCGAGACGTGGATGTGTTCGATCGGGGTGGCGTGCGGCGCAAGCGCCTCCCAAAGACCAAGTGTTTGCAGGATGCGTTGCGAGACCGGGGACAGCGCCAAGCCGCGGTCGTCGTAGCTGGGCTGGTGTGTGGACTTCCAGGCTACCGCCTCGACCACGGCGATGCGCAAGGGTTGGTCGGCCAGCGCACAGGCCAGGACCGCCCCCACCATCCCGCCGCCCACGATTACGCAGTCGTAGTCAGTGGGCACGCCCATGGGCGATCCAACTTTCCATCTCCTCCACTTGTTTCGGGGCGGCCGCGCTCAGGACCTCATGTCCGTCCCTGGTCACCAGCACGTCGTCCTCGATGCGGATGCCGATATTCCACCAGCGTTTGGCCAGGCCCTTGGCGCCGGCCTTGAGATACAGCCCCGGCTCGACGGTCAGGACCATGCCGGGCTCCAGCATGCGCCATTCATTCCCGACCTTGTAATCGCCCACGTCGTGCACGTCCATGCCCAGCCAATGGCCGGTGCGGTGCATGAAATACGGCTTGTAGGCTTCCTCCTTGATGAGGCGCGTCAGGTGGCCTTTAAGGACGCCTAACGCGATGAGACCGCGGGTGAGGACGCGGATCGCCTCTTGGTGGGGATCGTTCCAGTGATTGCCGGGGATGAGCTTGCTGATGGCGGCCAGCTGCGCGGCGAGCACGACCTCGTAGACGGCCTGTTGGGCCGGCGCAAACCGGCCGTTGACCGGGAAGGTCCGGGTGATGTCGCTGGCATAGCCCTGATATTCGGCCCCGGCATCGATGAGCACCAGGTCGCCGTCGTTCAACACGTCGCTGTTGGCGGTGTAATGCAGGATGCAGCCATTGGCGCCGCCGCCGACGATGCTGGGATAGGCCGTGGCGCGGCTGCCGCCGGCCATGAATTCGTGGGTCAGCTCGGCCTCCAACTGAAACTCCCGCAGCCCCGGCCGGCAGGCCGCCATGGCGCGCCGGTGCGCATGCGCGGAGAGCGCAGCGGCCTTGCGCATGAGCTTGATCTCCTGCGGACTCTTCAATAGCCGCATCTCGTGCACGATATGGCTGAGCGAGACGAATTCCTGGGGGGCCGTGACACCGGTGCGGTAGCGGCCGCGCACCTGGTTGACCCAGCCCATGAGGCGTTGATCGAGCTCCAGATTGCAGCCCATGGTGTAGTAGACCCGCGCGCGGTTTTCCAGCAGGCCGGGGAGAATGTCGTCAAGGTCGCTGATGGGGAAGGCATCATCGGCGCCATACTCGGCGCAAGCGCCCTCCAGTCCGGCGCGCCGCCCCTGCCAGGCCTCGGCCGCGGCGTCGCGCTCGCGGCAGAACAGGATGAACTGTCCCTGCGCGCGTCCCGGAATCAGCACGGCGAGCGCCTCGGGTTCGGGAAAGCCGGTGAGATAAAAGAAGTTGCTGTCGGGCCGGTAGGGGAATTCCACGTCACCGTTGCGGCGCTGTACCGGTGCGGCGGGGACGATAGCGATCCCGCCGTCCTCCATCGCGGCCATCAGGCGTTTTCGGCGTCGTTCAAGCTCTCTCTTATCCATGTTTCATCCGTTAACGGGTGGCGCTGCAACTGTATCCATGATACTGGAGGAAGCATGAGAAAACAGCCGTCTCGCCCGAGGCAGGCCTTGCGTGTGCCGGCCGCGGGATAGGCGAATTGCATGCAGTTGACCATTCCCGGGGCGCGTTCTATAGTGCGGAAGAAACGCACGGCTTGCGCGTGCGGGGTATGAGGGGCAGGGGAAAGCAGTGGATGAGGAGCTCGACCTTGAGGCCTTGGAGGCGCGGGTGGATGAGTTGCTGCGCGCGGTCGAGCAGTTGAGCGACGAGAACAAGGCGCTGCGCTCGCAACGTGCAAGCTTGATGAACGAGCGTGCGAGCTTGATAGAGAAGACCGAGCGGGCGCGCACGCGCGTGGAATCCATGATCGTGCGGCTCAAGGCAATGGAAACGCGGTGAATGGGTGACGACAGCAAGCCGGTTTCGGTGACGATCCTGGAAAAGGATTACGTCGTTGCCTGCACGGAGCAAGAGCGCGAGTCGCTGTTCAAGAGCGTAGGGCTCCTGGATCGGAAGATGCGCGACCTGCGCGATGCCGGTAAGATCGTCGGTACCGAGCGCGTGGCGGTGATGGCCGCTTTGCATATCGCGCATGAGTTGCTGGAGTGCCGGCGCGAGCAAGCCGTGTTGCGCGGCTCGATCGGCGAGTCGATGAAGCGCCTGGAGCAAAAGGTCGCGCGTGCCCTGGCCACCCAACGGCAAGCGGTGGCCTAGTGCCTAAAGCGTGCATCGAGCGCGGACCCTACCGCTAGGCATTACCGCGCTCGTGTAGAATGGAAGTATGATGCGGTTGCCGTCCTCTGCGGCGTTCGCCAGTGGGCCGGGTATCCTTGAGCCTATACTGCGAAAGCTGGGGAGCCGACTAGAGGCGATGTTGCGCAAGGCCGCCCTTCGGGAGCGGTGAGCCTGATTCGCCTCGTGAAGCTCCAATCTTGAACCCACGGTTCAAGTCGAAGGCCCACAGCGGCGTTGTGGAGGGCGCTTTTATCTCTTTAATCTCGTTCTGATCCTGTCCCCGATGGGCGCTCCCCGGCGTTACTGGCTCATGAAGTCCGAGCCGGGCGCATATGGCATCGACGATCTTGCCCAACGTCCGGGCCGGCGTGACCACTGGGACGGGGTGCGGAATTATCAGGCGCGCAACCTGATGCGGGACGAGATGCGGCCGGGTGACTTGGCGTTCTTCTACCACTCGAGCTGCGAGGTCCCGGCCATCGTGGGGATCATGGCGATCGTCGGCCGCGCCTACCCGGATCCGAGCGCACTGGATCCGAAGCATGACCACTACGACCCGGCGGCGAGTCGCGATGATCCGTGCTGGCTGATGGTCGACGTTCGGCTCGTGCGCAAGCTCAAGCGACCCATCACGCTCGCCGAGCTTAAACGACACCCGGCCTTAGCGGGACTGCAACTGCTCAAGCCCGGCAATCGGCTCTCGGTACTGCCGGTGCCGCCTCCGATGTGGGATTATATCCTGGGCCTGGAGGGGCAGGCGCGCGAATAGCCGGGCTGGCTGGATTCAAGCTTTTCGGCGTTGCCCTGCGTGGGATCTCCCCCGTCTCCGGGGGCGGTAGTAGACTGCGTAGTCCTGCTAACGCAATAGAGGGCCGTTTCGCACGGCACGCGATGGAGTTTCATCTGGATACCTCTAACGCCGCCTACCGTATCCACGGCTATCGGCAAGGCGCCGTGCAGGTCAACGAGGAGGTCTTAACGGCGAGCTTCATCTTGGCGCCGGATCGACTGCTACGGGATTGGCCGCCGCACGCGCTTGCGGAACTACTGCCGGAACGGCTCGAGACCATACTTACGCTGGCACCGGACCTGGTGTTGCTCGGTACGGGGCCACGCCAGCAGTTCCCGGCCCCCTCCGTAGCGGCGTTCTTCTATGAGCGCGGCATTGGCTTCGAGGTCATGGACACGCCGGCCGCGTGCCGCGCCTACACGGTCCTCGCCGCGGAAGGCCGGCGCGTGGTGGCCGCAATCCTGATCCCGCCGTAAGCGTTAGCCGCGGGGCGGCGCGCCGGCCTTCATGCGCACCAGCACGAAGTTGATGTTGTTCTCCGCGAGCCGCTTGCGCGTGGCCTGCAGCCGCGCGAGGTCGTCGAAGGGGCCGAGCTGGACGCGATACCAGGTATCGGCCCCGTTGATGACGACGCGCTGTATCTCCGCGCGGACCCCGAGCAGCGCGAGCCTGGCCTTGGCCCTATCCGCGGATTCATAACGCTGGAACGATCCCACCTGTACCAGATAGCGGTCCTTGGACGTTACGGGTGCCGGCCCGGGTGTGATCGGCTCGGTCTTGGGCGGGGGTGCCGGCGGATCGACCTCCCAGTCGGGGACCTTGACCTCGGTATCGGGGAGGATGGTGTAGAAATCAAAGCTGGGCTTGGGCGTGGCCGGCGCGGGACCCCGCTCGCCCCGTGGACCGGCGGCGTTGCCGTTCGGCACCGGTATCGGTACGCGCCCGTGCAGATAGACCAGAAAGGCCACGAACAGTCCCAGGGCCAGGCCGGTGAGGAATGACAGCCATCCGCCCTGCCGGCGCGCGTACTGGGGTTGTTTGCCTCGCCGGTGCTCGCGGTGTGCCACGTTACATGGCCTCCGGTGCGCCGACGCCGAGTATCGTGAGTCCGTTACGCAGTACCTGCTGCACGGCGGCGATGAGGTTCAAGCGGGCATTGCGTAATCCCTCGTCATCCACCAGGAACGGGTGGGCGCCGTAATAGACGTGCAGGTCATTGGCCAACTCGCGCAGGAATTGCGCGAGTTGATGGGGCTCACGCGCCAGGGCCGCGGATTCGACGATGTCGGGGTATTGGATGACGCGATGCATGAGCTGTGATTCCTCCGGCGCGTGGAGTTGGTCGGCCGCGGCATGCCCCTGCTCGGGTCCCCAGGGCAGGCCGCGCCCTGCGAGTTGCCGGAAGACGCTGGCGATGCGGGCGTGCGCGTACTGTACGTAATATACGGGGTTATCCGCGGACTGCGATTTGGCCAGATCGAGATCGAACTCCAGATGCTGTTCGCAGCGCCGCATCACGTAGAAGAAGCGCGCCGCGTCGCGCCCGGTCTCTTCATATAGCGCGCGCAGGGTTACGAACTCACCGGCGCGCGTGGACATCTGCACCCGCTCGCCGCCGCGGGTGAGGGAGGCGAACTGGACCAGCAGTATCTCCAGCCGCGCCGGATCGTAGTCCAGTGCGGCCAGTGCCGCCTTGACGCGCGGCGCGTAGCCATGATGGTCTGCGCCCCAGATATCGATGACGCGTTCGAAGCCGCGATCGAGCTTATTGATATGGTAGGCGACGTCGGAGGCGAAATAGGTGCTGTGCCCGTTCTCGCGGACCAGCACGCGGTCCTTCTCGTCGCCGTAGGCCACGGCATTGAACCACAGGGCACCGTCCTTGACATAGGTGCGATTGAGCGCTCGCAGGCGCTCGATAGCGCGCTCCACGGAACCGTCCTCGTTCAACGAGCGCTCGGAAAACCACTCCTGGTAATCGACGCCGAAGTCCGCGAGGTCCTTGCGTATGCCAGCCAGGACGTCATTCAGGCCATAATCATGCAGGCGCCGATAGTCCTCGGTGCCCAGCGCGCGCTTGAGGCTGGCGATAGCCGCGTCCAGTTCGGCATCGGGCGGCAGCTCGTTTACGTCACCCTTCAGCACCGCGTGCACGGGCCGGCGCAGCCGCTCGCCCTCGGCCGCACGCAGCGCGGCGGCGATGTCCCGGACATAGGCGCCGCGATAGGCATGGTCCGGAAACGGGATTCGATCGCCGCATTGCTCCAAATAACGCAGCCAGACGCTCAAGGCGAGAATGTCCATCTGCCGTCCGGCATCGTTGACGTAGTATTCACGATGCACCGCGTAGCCGACCGCCGCCAGCAGATTGGCGATCACGGCCCCATACGCGGCGCCCCGCCCGTGGCCGATGTGCAAGGGTCCGGTGGGATTAGCCGACACGAACTCGACCTGGATCGGGGTGCCGCCGCCCAGCCTTGATGTTCCGAAACCGTTTGCCTCTACCAAGGCCCGGCGCAGCGCGGCATGCAGACACTGCGCGCTGAGAAAGAAATTGATAAACCCCGGACCGGCGATCTCGACGCGCTGGACCTGTTCGGTCACCGGTAGGGCAGCGACTATGCGCTCGGCGAGCGCGCGCGCGGCCTTGCCCGCGGCCTTGCCCAGCAGCAGGGCGACATTGCTGGCGTAATCGCCGTGGCGGCGATCGCGTGTTCGCTCGACGATGACCTCGACCGGCTCGGACGGGATATGGAGCTGCGCGAGCGCAGTCTCGAGCAGCGATTGTAGGGCGCGTTTCAAGCCGATTACCCGTAAAACGCCGCATTCTATCGGTCGCTCGCGCGACTGAGAAGTTTCTATGCTCCACAGCGCCGTGCCTGATACCGGAGCTCAGCTCAACTCTTGCGGATCGACGTCCAAGGACCAGCGCAGGCGCCGGCCGGTCGGTAGGGCCTCCAGGGCCGGCATCCAGGCACCGAGCGCCGCTTGCAAAGGCTTGCGTTGCGGGCTTTGCAGCAGCAGCTGCCAACGATGCCGGCCGGCGCGCCGCTCCATGGGTGCGGGCACGGGTCCGTGGACATGCAGCCCGTCGGCGGACCGGCGCGGTAACGCGGAACGGGCGCGCGTCAACCAGTGCTTTGCCTGCGCGCCGTCCAGCGCCTCTACGCGCAGCAGGACCAGATATCCGCAGGGCGGATAGCTAGCCGCACGCCGTTCCGCGAGGGCCGCGCGCGCGAAGGCCGGGTAGCCACCGCGCAACAGGGTTTGCAGCAAGGGGTGATTGGGATAGTGGGTCTGGATCATGACCTGGCCCGGCTCCGCAGCCCGGCCGGCGCGCCCGGCGACCTGCAGTAGCTGTTGTGCCAGGCGCTCGGCGGCCCGGAAATCCACGCCGTACAGGCCGCTGTCGGCATCGACGATGACGACCAGCGTCACTTGCGGAAAGTGATGGCCTTTGGAAAGCATCTGCGTGCCGACCAGGATGTCGGCCTGACCGGACCCGATCAAGGCCAGGAGCTCGTGCCAGGCCTCTTTGCGGCGCGTGCTGTCGCGATCGATGCGCAGGGTGCGGCACTGCGGGAAGTGCGCTTGGAGGACTTCGACGATGCGTTCCGTCGCGTAGCCGACCTTGAGCAGCTCGCCACCACAGCCAGGGCAGCGCGTGAGCGGCGCTCGCTCGCGCGCACAATGATGGCAGGTAAGCCGGTCGGTCTCCTTGTGGTAGCAAAGTCGCGCGTCGCAATGCTCGCATTGCGCGCTCCATGCACACTGGTGGCAGAGCAGGATCGGGGCATAGCCGCGGCGGTTGACGAATACCAGCACCTGGGCGCCGCGCCCGAGGTGCTCGGCGATGCGCGCCAAGACGGTAGGCGCCAGGCCGCCGCGCAACGGCACCGCACGCAGATCGACGACCTCGACGCTGGGTGGGACGGCGCCCCCGGCACGCGCCGGCAGCAGGAGTTGCCGATAGCGCCCGCCCGCCGCCTGTTGTAAGGATTCCAGCGATGGTGTGGCACTGCCCAGTACGATGGGGATCTGCATCTGCTGGGCGCGTTTCAAAGCCACGTCGCGCGCCGAATAGCGAAACCCGTCTTGCTGCTTATACGACAGGTCGTGTTCCTCGTCGATGACGATGACGCCAAGCCGCGGCATCGGCGTCCACACCGCGGAGCGCGTCCCGATCACGATCGCCGCCTGCCCGGCAGCCGCCAGGGACCAGTTATGCAGGCGCTCGCCATCGGCGAGGCCCGAGTGCAGCACCGCCAGCGGTTCGGGAAAGCGCTGCTCGAAACGCTGCATGGTCTGGGTCGTCAGTCCGATCTCCGGAACCAGGAATAAGGCCTGTTGGCCGCGTTTCAGCACGGCATCGACCAGGTGCAGATACACCTCCGTCTTGCCGCTACCGGTCACGCCCTCGAGGACGAAGACTTGAAATCGGTCGAGACCTTGCTCCAGCGCGGCGAGCGCCTGCTGCTGGGCCGGGTTGAGGCTCGGTCCAGCCGCGGTGTCACCGCGCGTCGGGGTCACGGCGGGTATGGGTAAGACTTGGCCCCGGTTACTCAAGGTACGCAGGGTGGCCGGCATCGTGGGGCCCAGCGCGGTGCGCAAGGCAGCGCCGGAGACCCCTGCAGGGTGCTGGGCGAGGTAGGCCAGTAAGGCCGCTTGCCGTGGCGCGCGGCGCGCGTGCTCAGCCTGCGTCCGGCCGGGTGCGATCCCCCAGCGTTCCGGCTCTGCGGGCCGTGCCGCCGGGCGGTGGCCGCGTCGCAGCAGGGTGGGGAGGCAGCTGCTTACGGCCTCGCCGATCGGTGCCTGATAATAGCGGCTCGCCCACAGCGTCAGGGCGAGCACCTCGCCATCCAACAGGGGTTGGGCGTCGAGGACCTCGATCACCCGCCGTAGCGTCTCAGCCGGCTGGTCGCTGTGTTCTTCGGTACCCAGCAGTACGCCGACCCGCGTGCCACGCCCGAAGGGCACACGCAGCCGGACGCCGGGCTGCAATCGACCCCCATCGGCGTTCGGCGCCGGCAGATAGTCGAAGACCTTGCGCAGCGGTACCGGTAGGGCTACGCGCAGGATAGTGCCCGACCGGGCCGCGGCCGGCGCTATAGCCGGCGCGACCACAGGGATGACGTTTTCGGGGCTAGGGCGCAAGCGTCGCCGTCATGGCCCTCGCTGCCGGCATAGAGGTCGGTCCGGCCCGGGATGGGAGAGGTCGCGTACCAACACGGCGGACTTGGAGTGGCGACAGTATTCCCTTCAACCTATTCCAACGGGTATAACTTACGCTTTTACTGACGTCATGCCGGCGAAAGCCGGCATCCAGAATGAGCTGCTATGCCGCACTGGACCCCGGCTTTCGCCGGGGTGACAGTTAACAGGTGGCGTCTTGCATTTTTTGGAAAATTATGCCGGTTCACGGTATATTTGCCGCCCTCCAAGTTAGCAGCCGCAGCTCCGAGTAGCAGCCTCCGCATCTGCGGCGAGCAGTCGTTCAAGCTGGACAAGACTGGCGCGCGCCATGGGCCGGCCGTCCAGTGCGCTCAAGGGTGCCTGCTGCCGTTCGCTGGGACGCAGCACGACCATCTCTACCGCGGCCTCGCCGGCCATGAAGCGATAGCACGGATAGAATCGGGACAGGCGCGCGCTGTATCGCAGGTGGCGTTCGCATAGCTCGTAGGGGATGCCGTGCTCGATAAGTAACCAGGCCACTTCCTCGGGAGTTTCGCAATGCAGGTGCAGGACCACAGGGGTCGCGGCGGTGGCCGTCCCATCCAGGATCGGCCCGGCGAGCCGCGGATGGTAGTCGCGGGTCAGGGTCATGGCGGAGCGCGCGGCCTCACGAAGTTCTCGCAAGCGGCGGCCCTGGGTTGCCGACCGGAAGATGCGCTGATAGGAGCCGAGTTCAGCGGCGATCTCGGTGTGGTCCGGCAGGTCCCGCGCGCCGTTCAACCCCAACCGCAGGACGGCTTTTTGGCAGGCTGAGCGGTGGTCTGGGACACCCTCCTCAGCCATGACGCGAGCCGCAAGCGCCGCGATCCGCCTGCGGACCAGCGAGGCTGCCGCACGCCGGCGCAAGGGTGATCGGGTCTTCAAAAGAGCTGCTCCGAGATGCGCGGCGTGTCGTCCGGCGCGTCGCTCGCCGATGGTTCCGGGCCCTGCGCGGGCATTGCGTTGGGCTGAAACACCTCGTAGATCGCGTTGGGGTTGTCGGCATCGGTGAGCGTGCCGGTCTCACGATCGACCCGTGCCCGGGTCAGCCCGGACGGTTCGGGCGGCAGGGACTCGGGCATGCCGGCCAAGGCCCCGCGCATAAAACTGATCCACATGGGCAGGGCCACCTGCCCGCCGGTTTCCCTGCCCCCCAGGGATTTCGCCTGGTCAAAACCTACCCAGGCCGAGGCCACCAAGCGGCTATTGTAACCGGTGAACCAGGTATCCTTGTGCTCGTCGGTGGTGCCGGTCTTGCCTGCGAGGTCTCTGCGTTTCAGGGACAGCGCGGCGGTGGCGGTGCCGGAGCGGATGACGTCCTGCATCATGGAGGTCATTATCCAGGCATTCTGGGCACTGATGGCCCGCCTTGCCGGGTGATGGGTCAGCACCAATGCCTCGTTAGGGGTCGGTATTTTTCGAAGCTCGGCGGGGTCCGGTGCGTTGCGGTCCAGCAATACCTCGCCGGTCCGTGTCTCTACCTTTTGAATCAGATAGGGATCGACCAGGAAACCGTTATTCGCAAACACCGCGTAGCCGCGGGCCAGTTCCAGAGGCGTGACCTCGGCAGTGCCGAGAGATAACGACAGTCCGAAAGGGAGGTAGCGCTTGGAAAAGCCGAAGCGCTGCAGGTGATTTATCGCGAAGTCCAGGCCAATCTGCTGCAGTACGCGCACCGAGACCAGATTGCGTGACGCCGCCAAGGCCTCGCGCAGGCGTACAGGACCCCAATAGGTGTGGGAATAATTTTCCGGGCGCCACGTCTTGCCGAGGGACGGATCATAGATCTCGATGGGCGCGTCCTCGACGACGGTCGCCGCGGAAAAGCCCGCCTCCAAGGCCGCGGAATAGATGAACGGCTTGAAACCCGAGCCGGGTTGACGGCGCGCCTGTGTCACACGGTTAAACTTGCTCACTGTGAAATCGAAGCCGCCCGTCAGGGCGAGGATGGCCCCATCGCCGGGATCGAGGGCGACGAAGGCGCCTTCCACGGCCGGGACCTGGGCCAGGCGTGGCTTGCCGTCCGGCGTCCACTGCAGGCGCACCACGTCGCCTCGGTGGAGGATATCGCGGGCCTTTACCGGCACCGGCCCACGTCTTCCCGTAGGCTCAATGCGCCTCGCCCAAGCCATCGCCTTCCAGTCGATCGTGGTCTGGCCGCGCTCCGGTGTAAATACCGCGGCCTCTCGCCCGCCGACGCCTATCACCAAGGCCGGCAAGAGGTCGCCGACGGTTTGGAATCGCTTCAGCGCCTCGCGCCATTCGAGCTCCCCGGACGCGGGCGCTAGCCGTACCGTATGCTCGGGGCCGCGATAGCCATGTCTCTGGTCGTATCGGTGCAGCGCATCGCGCAAGGCGCGGTTTGCCAATTCCTGTAAGGGGGTCTTGATAGAGGTGGTGACTTTGAGGCCCGCGGTGTAGCCGGCGTCACCGTAACGTTCGACAATATAAGCGCGCACCATCTCCCCGGCATGCGCGGCGCTCAACTCGGAGCGCGCCCCGTGCAGACTGGCGGTATTGCGAGTCCGGATGGCGATGCGCAAGTCGCGTTTGGTGATGTTGCCCAGGGCATACAGGCGCCTTAGTACATAATTGCGGCGAGTCATCGCCGTGGCCGGATTGGCGACCGGATTGCTGGTGGAGGGGGCCTTGGGCAGGCCGGCCAGCATGGCGATCTCGGCCAGGTGCAGGTCCGCAAGCTCGGCGCCGTAATAGACATAGGCCGCAGCCGCCACGCCATAGGCACGGTGCCCGAAGTAGATCTTGTTCAGGTACAGCTCCAGGATCTCGTCTTTACTCAGTTCGCGCTCGATCTTGAATGCCAACAGCACCTCATTGAGCTTGCGCAGGAAGGTTTTCTCTCTGGTGAGGAAGAAGTTGCGGGCCAGCTGCATGGTAATGGTGCTGGCCCCCTGCCGCAGCTCCCGGGTGGTCAGCAGACTCACCGTCGCGCGGATCACCGCCCGCCAATCCACCCCGGGATGTTGGTAGAAACGATCGTCCTCGGCGGCCAGGATGGCCTTGACCAGTGGCTGCGGGACCTCTGCCAGCTTGACCGGCGCGCGGCGCACCTCGCCGTACTCCGAGATTAAGGCCCCGTCCTGAGCATATACCTTCAATGGAACCTGTAACTGAATGCTTTTTAAAGATTCAATCGAGGGAAGCCTGGGTAGTAGATAAGAGATGGCGGAGACCGCGATCACGCTCGCGAGCAATGTCGCGGCCAGAAAAATATTGACTATCCAGCGCCACATCATTTATGGCTCACAGGTAATATTTATCAATAGGTTAGCAAGTTTTATCAGCGATCCGGACCAGGTGCCGATAAGAGCTGACGGACGCCACCCCTTGACTTAATGTTAGGGTTGGAATTTAATGTAAAACCTATCAAACATGCCTAACCATTTCGCCACAAAGGGAAAAACCAGTGTCTCTCTTCGGTAATAAGCAGATCCCGCTCCTGGGGGTCGATATCAGCTCCACCTCGATCAAGATTCTCGAGCTTGGGGGTAGTCGCAATCATTATCGTGTCGAGTCCTATGCGGTCGAGCCACTGCATCCCAACTCCATGTCCGAACGCAATATAACGGATGTACAGTTGGTTGGCGAGGCAATCGGGCGGGCCGTGAAGAAGTCCCAGACCCGGATCAAGACGGCGGCCTGCGCGGTATCCGGTACCGCCGTCATCACCAAGGTCATCTCGATGCCGGCCGGGATGTCCGAGGACGACATGGAGGCGCAGATCCGCATGGAGGCGGACCAGTACATCCCCTATCCGCTGGATGAAGTGAGCCTCGATTTCGAGGTGCTGGGGGCGTCGGAGAGTGCACCGGACCGGGTGGACGTGCTGCTGGCGGCCTCGCGCAGCGACAACGTGGACGTCCGGGTAGCGGCGCTGGAGATCGGCGGGCTGACGGCCAAGGTGGTGGATGTCGAGGCCTTTGCGCTGGAGAACGCGGTCGCCTACTTGTTGAAAAAAGGTGCGCAGCTGGAGCGCAACGAGGCGGTGGCGGTGGTGGATATCGGCGCGACTACGACCAGCCTGAACGTGTTACGCGACCTGAAGATCATCTATAGCCGCGAGCAGTTGTTCGGCGGCAAGCAGTTGACCGAAGAGATCATGCGCCGTTACGGCCTGTCGTACGACGAGGCAGGACTCGCCAAGCGACAAGGGGGTCTGCCCGAGAATTACGTCCCCGAAGTCCTCGATCCCTTCAAAGAGACCACGGCAATGGAGGTCAACCGCGCCCTGCAGTTCTTCTACTCGTCGAGCCAAGTCGGCGCCGTCGATCGGCTGATCCTGGGCGGTGGCTGTGCCTCGATACCCGGCATCGCCGAGGTCATCCAGGCCAAGTGTGGGACCCGCGTCACGGCGGCCAACCCGTTCGCCGGCATGGCCTTGTCATCGCGGGTCAGGGCGCAGGCACTGAACAATGACGCGCCAGCAATGATGATACCGTTTGGTTTGGCGTTGAGGAGCTTCAACTGATGGCACGCATCAATCTACTGCCGTGGCGCGAGGAACGCCGTAAGGAACGCAAACAGAAGTTCATGGTCACCCTGGGCGCGGCGGCCGGAGGAAGCGCACTGCTCATATTCCTGGTGCACATGGTCTTTCAGGACCTGATCGACTACCAGAACGAGCGCAACAGCTACCTGGACGGCGAGATCCAGAAGCTCGCGGTCAAAGTGAAGGCGGTCCAGGACCTGGAAAAGCAGCGGCAGAAGCTCATCGACCGTATGCACGCTATCGAGCAATTGCAAACCAGCCGTCCGATCGTTGTCCGTTTGTTCGACGAGATAGTGAATTCGCTACCGGAAGGGATCTCGCTTACCGAGATCCAGCAGACCAGCACTCAGGTGACTATCAAAGGTATCGCCGAGTCCAATGCCCGGGTGTCCAACTTCATGCGCAATATCGACGGTTCACCCTGGCTCAAAGACCCGAAGCTCAACATCATCGAGACCAAGGACGACGAAGGCCGACGCATCAACAACTTTACGCTGATCTTTCAGCAGCTCATGGAGCCTGAGCCCGACGTTACCCCGGGGCATATGCAAGAGGGTGGGGGCGGTGCGGGCGCGACCGGGGGTGTGAAGTCATGAATCTCGCGGAACTGAGCAAGCTGGACTGGAACAACATCGGCAGTTGGCCGGCGCCAGCCAAAGCTATGGTCATCGGAGTCGTGTGCGTGCTCCTTATCGTTGCCGGCTATTTTTATGACCTGAAGGATCAGCAGACCCTTTTAGAGCAGGCCGAGCAAAAGGAGCAGACGCTTAAGCAGGACTTAGAGGGCAAGCAGGCCAAGGTAGTGAATATCGAGGCCCTCAAGCAGCAGCTTGCCGATATCAAGCAGTCCTTCGGCGACATGCTGAAGCGCCTGCCGAACAAAACCGAGGTCGCGAGCCTGCTGGTCGACATTTCGCAGCAGGGGTTAGGCGCAGGGCTGGAGTTCGAGCTATTCAAGCCTGGTAACGAGACCCCGGCGGATTTTTATGTCGAGCTGCCTATCGAAATACGTGTCACCGGCAGTTACCACCAGTTGGGCCAATTCGTCAGCGGGGTTGCCGATCTACCGCGCATCGTAACCCAACACGATATCAAGATAAAACCGCTAGACGAGGCAAAGGCCAAGGACAAACCGGGGGGGCTCGTCATGGAGTCGATCGCGAAGACCTATCATTACCAAGGGGAGGAGGAGGCCATGCAACCGGCCGCAGCGCCCGGTGCGCCATCAGGCGCGGCGCAACCCGGGCCCGCCCCTGCAGGTAAGGCCACGCCGAAATAGCTGCGATGACATTCCGAAATATCAAACGAGCATGCCCGTGCACCGCGATCACCGTCGCGGCGGTCTTGCTGAGCGCTTGTGGCGCTCGCGACATTTCCGATTTGCAGGGCTACGTTGCGGGTGTGCTGAAACGCCCCGGAGGCTCCATTGAGCCGTTGCCTGAGATCAAGCCTTACGAACGCTACGTATACCGATCCGGGGAGGCCGGCGGGCGCGATCCGTTCGAGGCCTACTACCGGACCCGGCGCCAGGTCGGCCCCGAAATGCAAATGACGGAGGCGCAGCGCCGATATCTCGATGAGATAGAAAGCCATAATCCCGAGGAACTGGAGAATTTCGAGCTCGATAGCCTACGCATGGTCGGCACGCTGAACAATCTGGGCGACCAATGGGGCATCGTCCTCGATTCCGAAGGGACCGTGCACCGCGTCAAGGTGGGGAATTACCTGGGACGCAACTACGGCAAGATAGTGACTATAGCCGAGGACCAGATCGAGGTCCGCGAGATCGTAAACGACGGACAAGGGGGCTGGGAGGAGCGCAAAGCGGCGCTTGCTCTCAGCGCGGATACCACGGCTACCAGATAAACCCAAAAGGGGTGGGGTTATGAAAACGATGAGACTGAGAGCATCTCATAGACGAACATTGATCGCTGTGAGCGGGACTAAAAACTGGCTGGGTGCTATAACCGTTTTTTTGCTGGTACTGGGTGCGCCCAAGTGCTGGGCAACGTCCAGTCTGGACGCCGTCAGCTTCACGACGCATCCGGGCAGCCGGGTCGAGATAAAGCTGGAGCTGTCGGGGCCGTTGTCCCAGGATCCGCTCAGTTTTACCATCGATAACCCGGCGCGCATCGCGCTGGACCTGCCGGATACTCGGCTCAATCTGGCCGAGCGCCATCGAGCAATAGGCATCGGACCGGCGCAAAGCGTCAGTGCAGTGGAGGCGGGCGGGCGCACCCGCGTGGTATTGAACCTGGTGCGGATGGTGCCCTATTCCGTGAGACGGGAGGGCAACCAGGTCGTCGTTATGCTGCAAGGCTCCGAGCACGCCACCGTTCCGGCATTCGCAACGAGCGTGCCTGCGACCGGTCCCGCGACCACTACTTCTGTGCCCGGCGTCGCGAGGGGACCCGCCATCGAGGATATCGATTTCCGGCGCGGCGAGGCCGGCGAAGGTCGCGTGATCGTGACGCTCTCCGATCCCGGTATCGCCAGTAACATCCGCGAGGAGGGTGGCCGCATCGTAGTCGATTTCGAGGGCGTGGCGCTGCCCGAGCGCCTGGATCGAAGGCTGGACGTGCTGGACTTCGCGACACCCATCAAGGAGGTCGATACCTCGCCCTATGCCGACGGCGCCCGCATGGTGATTACGCCGAGCGGGCACTATGAGCATCTCGCGTATCAGTCGGACAACGTGCTCACCCTGGAGGTCAAGCCGCTCACCAAGGAAGAGGAGGAGGCCCTGAAGAAAGAGAAATTCGGCTACACCGGCGAGCGCCTGTCGCTCAACTTCCAGGACATCGAGGTGCGTGCGGTATTGCAGCTTATTGCCGACTTTACCGGGCTCAATATGGTCGCGAGTGATTCCGTGACCGGTAACGTGACCTTGCGGCTGAAGAATGTGCCCTGGGACCAGGCCCTGGACATCATCTTGAAATCCAAGGGACTGGGGATGCGACAGACCGGGAACGTCATCATGGTGGCGCCGCAAGAGGAGATCGCGACACGCGAGAAGCTCGAGCTGGAGACGCAAAAGCAGCTTGCCGAGCTTGCCCCTCTGAGGACGGAGTTCATGGCCATCAGCTACGGCAAGGCCGTCGACTTGGCGGCCATGCTCAAGGCCAAGGAGAACCGGCTTCTGACGGAACGCGGCAATGTCACGGTGGATCAACGTACCAATACGCTGCTCGTCCAGGAGACGCCGGAAAAGCTCGCCGAGATCCGGAAACTGATAGCGACCCTGGACGTACCGGTGCGGCAGGTGCTGATCGAATCGCGCATCGTCATTGCGAACCAGGACTTTTCCAAGGCCCTGGGGGTGCGTTTCGGCTATAGCAAGAATACGCGGGGTAATAGGACCATTAATGATCCCACTGTGCAAGAGAATGAGTTTGGCGCCATCATCGGCGGTAAACGGCCGGGCGACGTCAGTTATGGCGACGTCGGAACGGCTTTTATCAACGACCAAATTATCGAAAATGCGGAGGACTACATCGTCGATCTGCCGGCGGCCGTCAATCCGGCCGGCGCTCTCGGGTTGGCGGTCGGCAAGATTGGAAGCTACCTGTTGCAACTGGAACTCTCGGCACTCCAAGAGGAGGGCCGGGGCGAGATCATCTCCAGCCCGCGTGTGATTACCGCCGATCAGAAAGAGGCCGTCATTGAATCGGGTACGGAGATCCCCTATCAGGAGGCGACCTCCAGCGGTGCCACCAGTATCGCTTTCAGGAAGGCGGTACTGGCCTTGCGCGCCGTACCGCACATCACCCCGGACGACCGGGTCAATATGACGCTCAAGGTCAGTAAGGACGCGCCGATCCTGTGCGTGACGGAGAGCGATGTCCCCTGTATCGATACCAGGAATCTCTCGACGGAGGTGCTGGTCGATAACGGCGAGACGGTGGTACTGGGCGGAGTATACGAGCAGACCAACAGTAGCGCCGCGACTCGGGTGCCGTTTTTCGGCGAGATCCCCTATTTCGGCGCCTTGTTCCGGCGCACCGTGGATCAAAGGGACAAGGACGAGTTGTTGATATTTGTGACACCGAAGATCCTGAAGGAGACCTTGAGCTTGAGGTAACTGGGGGAAGGGCGGGGAGGAGTGGCGGCGAGCGAGTGCTCGCCGCCATTTTTTTGCGTGTAGCCGGAGCAGGTGCGCGCCGCGTGACGCCCGTTACGGCGAGGCCCAATTCATCCTTAGCCCTGCTACGATACACCTCGCAGTGAGTCGTACGCGCAATATCTTTCTGGTCGGACCCATGGGCGCAGGGAAGAGCACGATTGGCCGCCAGCTTGCCAAGGTCCTGCAATGCCCGTTCGTAGACTCGGACCGCGAGATCGAACGCCGAACCGGGGTCAGCATTGCGACCATCTTCGATATCGAAGGCGAGGCGGGGTTTCGGCTGCGAGAGCGCAAGGTCATAGCGGCGCTGGCCGAACTGAAAGGGATAGTGATCGCGACGGGCGGCGGCGCCGTGCTGGACGAGGCCAATCGGCGTGCCATGCGGCAAAACGGGTTTGTGGTCTTCGTGTTTGCACCGATCGAGCGGCTCTACGCGCGCACCCGCCGCGACCACGGGCGCCCGCTGCTACAGACCGCCGATCCGCGTGAACGTATCGCCGAGCTGTTCCGGCAGCGCGAGCCCGTGTACCGCGAGATCGCCGATTTGATCATCAATACCGAGGGTCGTACAGTACGCCGTGTGGCGAACGAGATCCGCGCGGCGTGGCAGAAGGCATGCAGACCCTCCATGTAGCCCTGGGCACGCGCGGCTATCCCATCCACATCGGTTCGGGCCTGTTATCCCAGGCACGGCTTTATACGCCGCATGTCGCGGGGCGGCGGGTCATGATCGTCAGCAATGACACGGTTGCGCCGCTGTATCTGGATGGCCTGATCGAGGCGCTCCACGGTTGCGAGGTCCGCACCGTGGTCCTCGCCGATGGCGAGGCGTATAAGACGCTGGCATCGGTGGATCGGATCATCACCAGTCTGCTCGAAGCGCGCTTTGATCGGCATTGTGTGCTCGTCGCCTTGGGCGGCGGCGTGGTCGGGGACATCACCGGGTTTGCGGCGGCCTGCTATCAGCGCGGCGTGGATTTTATCCAGGTACCGACCACGTTGCTCGCGCAGGTCGATTCCTCTATCGGCGGCAAGACCGGGGTTAATCATGCGCTGGGCAAGAACATGATCGGCGCCTTCCATCAACCGCGTTGCGTGGTGGCGGATACGTCCACCCTGGCCACGCTGCCGGAGCGCGAGCTGCGCGCCGGTCTCGCCGAGGTCATCAAGTACGGCCTGATCCGAGACGCGGCGTTTCTTGAATGGCTGGAGGCGCGGCTCTCGGGGCTGCTTAAGCGCGATGCGGCGTGTCTTGTCTATGCCATCGAACGCTCCTGCCGTAACAAGGCCGAGATTGTTGCAGCCGATGAACGCGAAGCGGGACTTAGGGCGTTGTTGAACCTCGGGCACACCTTCGGTCACGCCATCGAGACCGGGATCGGTTACGGCCAATGGTTGCATGGGGAGGCGGTAGCCGCGGGGATGTGCATGGCGGCGCGGTTGTCGTCGCGTCTGGGTTGGGTCGATGCTGCGGTCTTGGCGCGCATCGAGGCGCTCATCGAACGCGCCGGGCTGCCGCGGCGCGGCCCCGCGGCCCTGACGCCCGAGCGCATGCTGGAGTTGATGTCGGTGGACAAGAAGGCGCGTGACGGCGCGATTCGGCTGGTGCTGTTACGCGGGATCGGGGAGGCGGCCGTGACTGCCGAATACGAGCCTGACGCACTCCAGCATACGCTGCAATCCTGTCGTGCCTGACGCGCACCCAAGGTCTATGGATTCGCCAGCGCTGCACGCCGGGGTCTTCTATTTTGTAACTCCGGCGCTTTCCCAACGGCTCGATTTACTGCGCCATCTAATCGAGTACAGCGACCGGCTGGTGATGGTGATCGCCGAACGCGGCAGCGGTAAGAGCGCCCTGTGCGCGCGTCTGGCCGAGACGGCCGCCGACAACTGGCGTATCGTCCAGGCCCAGGCCAACCCCATGGTCGATAGCCGCATCCTGTTGCGCGATATCGTGGCCGCGTTCGATGTCGATGTCCGGGGCCCGGATCGCCAATCCACTCTCGATGCGCTGGCCCGCCGGATGGTGGTCTTCGAGGAGACCGCTATCGTTCCGGTTCTGTTGGTCGATGACGCGCACGAGTTGTCCGGCGAGGCGTTGAAGCTCCTCTTCGGACTGGCTCAGAAAGGGTCTTCCGGCCGCGGTTTGCGTACGGTGTTGTTTTGCGAGCCGCAGATCCGCACCATCCTGGATGCACCGGCGCTCGCCTGGCTCAAAAACAGCGTCGCGCACGAGATCGATCTGCCCGGCTTCGATTGGGTGCAGACGCGCCAGTATCTCGAGGAATTGCTGAGCGCCGGCGACAGTGGCTTGTTGCCGATCGACGAGCATAGCGCGCGGCGGATCCACCAGGCCTCGCACGGCCTGCCGGGTCTGATCCAGGATCGATACCGTGAGCTGTCGAGCGACCCTCCAGCGGACGTGGCGACCCAGGTGGGGGTTTCACCATCCAAGCGCGCCGCGCCCAGGCATCGTTGGCGGGTCCTGACCGCCGCCGCGCTGATGGCGGTCGTCACCCTCTATATCGTGCTCGACAATGCCGACGATGACGGACCCGAGAACGCCAGCGATAATGCCGCGGTACCCTTGGGTTTGCCCGGCACCCAACCGGTAGACCCGGCTGGAGCACCAGCGGAGGTCGCGCCTATACGGGCCGGCGGCGCGCTCGTACCGGCGGACCGGGATGATGAACGCCAGGATTACGAGGATCGGATTGAAGCCTCGGCACGGGCGGCCGGCGCCGCGCCGCCGGTACGGGAGGAAGCCCCTGCCCCGCCTCCGGTAAC
>JBOIDW010000127.1:0-44382 GCA_050740655.1 Gammaproteobacteria bacterium
GGCGCAGTCCTGGCCATGGGGGCCGTGGGCGATGTGGGCCAGGCCGCGGAGCTGGCCGCGCTATTGGTGGGGGGAGCGCTGGCCGCCGGGAGCCACGCCGTCAAGGCCGGAAGCCGGGTCGTGATCAACGCCTCACCGGAACCATTCAGCAACTGGATCGCATCGGTCAGTGAGGACGCCATGGTGATCGCCGGGGTCTGGAGCGCCCTGTATCACCCGTGGGTGTTCCTGGTAGCCCTACTGATATTCATCTTGCTGGCCGCCTGGCTGTTACCGCGCATCGCCAGAGGCATCCAACGGCTATTCAGTTCCATCGCTGCGTTATTCCGGCGCACCGGCGAGAAAGGCACGTGAACCGTTAGCAAATGGCCTGGCCAGGACTGCGGGTAGAGGGTGTGCCTTAAAGGTCATGGGCCACATGCGCCACTGACCTGCGGGCCCCGTGCGCACGGTCCAGCGGGAAACGCCAGAGCTCGCCTTGAGGTGTTGATTACCTCCACGGGGTGGCCGGGTATTCCATCCGACTGGCGTATCGCTCCCGTCTCCAGCGGGCTTTGCCACCGATGTTCCCCATGTCGCCTACGTCACCGTTCACTGCGACGCTGCGGTGCGCTATCCTAGTAAGGCGAAATCTCCGGTCCGGCGTTTGGGCATGGCGCAGTTTCCAGCCCCGTCGCCGGGGCTCGCACCGCGGTAACTGCAATTACTGCGGTAACTACAATAAAAGTAACCTTGGAGGATGCAGACCATGATTGACGCGATACAAGATGTGGTGAAGAAGGTGGTGGATTTCCTCGCTAACTACGGGCTCGACAGGTTGGAACGGGCCTTGATCCTGGGGGGGGCACTGGTCCTCGTCTTGGCCCTTATTACCGGCAGCATCAGCGGCTCGATGAACTGGTTCAGCTTTTTATTCCGCTGGGGGCACGTGCTCTCCGGCATCATGTGGATCGGGCTCCTCTACTATTTCAATTTTGTCCAGATCCCTTGCATGCCCCAGATCCCGGAAGAGCAGAAGCCCGCCATCAGCAAGGTCATCGCCCCGGCCGCCCTGTTCTGGTTTCGCTGGGCGGCGCTCTCCACGCTGGTGACCGGGCTCATCCTGGCGATGCTGAACGGATACTTTTTCAAGGCCTTGTTGCTCGGCATCTTCTGGGGCCTGGATGGACTTTACATCGGCCTCGGCATGTGGCTGGGGGTGATCATGGCCTACAATGTCTGGATGATCATCTGGCCAAACCAACAGAAGGCACTCGGCCTGGTCCCTGCCAGCGATGACGAGAAGAAAGCCGCTGCGCGCCTGGCCATGCTGACCAGCCGGCTTAATACGGCGCTCTCCATCCCCATGCTGTACTTCATGGTGGCGCAGCAAAACCTCGCCTAACCCATTCCGCACGCCCCCGAGCGCCCCGGCGTGAGCCGCTGGGGGCACCTCGGGGGTGCCCCCTACCTCGCCATCACTACCGCTGGACTCACCAGGTGCAAAGTGATGGCGTTAGCCATTATAATTAAAGTGTTGTATAAGATGAGCAACGTAACCTACGGCTACGAGGGTAGGTTTGTTAGGGTACGAGCATAGTGCAGCGACGCGCTGCCTACCCCGGTGGGACAGGCGGCGCCCAACTTCAGAAACCAGGAGACAAGGTAATGACACCATCACATCGATACAGCGTTCTTGGCGCCTATGTGCTGGGCGCCGCATTGGGCGCCGCGGGACTGGGAATTGCGCTGGACAGCCACGCGCAGGATATGACACAGACGAACATAGACTCGGGCCCGGCCACCGTCGGCGCTGTTCGCGAGGAAGCGCCGGATTTCTTCCATATGATGGCGGATTTCTTGATTGCACGCCCGGCGATGGTTGCCATGACGGCGGCAGGCACGGGGTTCTTCCTGGCCTCGTTACCGGTCAGCGTGATTGGCGGGAACGTCGATGAAGCGGCGCAGCGTTTGGTGGTGGAGCCCGCCAGCTACGTCGTCAATCCCTGCCTGGGCTGTCTGCCTTACGGAAGATAGGCAACGGCTCGGCGGCCGCGAGCCCGGTCCCGATCCAGGTCTCGAACGCGAGCGCCACCCGTAGACCGGGCTCGTTGTCACCGAGCGCCAGGGTGGCGCGATGCAGCTGCGCCACGGCCGCCACCAGGCTTAGCCCCAAGCCGCTACCGGGTTGACTGCGGCTGGCATCCAGGCGCACAAAGCGCTGGAGCACACGCGCCCGGTCGGACTCCGGGATCCCCGGCCCCGTGTCTCGTACCTCGAGCAGGGCCTGCGCGTCCTGTGCCGTCAGGGACACGCCGATGCGCCCGCCTCCAGGGGTGTATTTGATAGCGTTATCGACTAGATTGGCGAGGGCCTGGGCCAGCAACTGGCGGTGTCCACGCACCACGACCCCCGCTTGAATATCGGTCGTCATCGCCAGCCCCTTGTCCTCGGCCAGCGGCGCGTAGAGCTCGACGGTATCGCTGGCCAGGACCGACAGATCGACCCCCTGCATGGCGATCCCGGTCGCCCCCGACTCCGCCTGGGCGATGTGTAACAGGGCATTGACGGTCTGATTGAGGCGCTCGGTCTCGGCCAGCGCCGTGGCCAATGCCTCGCGATAGTCCGCCAGGCTGGGCGTCCCCGCCGAGACCATCTCGATATGGCCGCGCAAGCGCGTCAAAGGACCGCGCAGGTCATGCGCGACGCTGTCGATCACGGTGCGCATCCCCGCAGTGAGTTGTTCGATCTGATCGAGCATGCGATTGACGTTTTGCGACACGCGATCGAATTCATCGCCGATCCCGTACCAAGGCAGACGCTTGCTCAAATCGCCCTGAATGATCCGGTCCGTGGCCTGGGCGATCTCGTCGACCCGCCGCAGGGTATTGCTGCCGACCAGCACACCGCCGAGCGCACTTAAGACCATCATAATCAGTATCGACGCGATGAGGCTGCGCGTGATGCTGGCGCGGAAGCTGACTTGGCCTTGCACGTCGCGGCCGACCAGCAGCCGGTACCCGTTGGCGAGATCGAAGACCCGTGCGCGCGCCGCGTGCCGCACCGTTCCGCCGCGCCCTTCCATCTGCACGGTAAACTCCAACCAGCCATCCAGACCGGGCTCCACCTCCGGCCATACGCCGAGATTGCCGCTCAGGGGTTGACCCTGGTTATTGACCAGCAGGTACAGGGCGCCGTTACCCGTCCCTTCCTCGGCACGGCCGGCAACCTCACCCACAAGATGCGCCACGCCATGTACCTCCATCTGTTCGGCGAGTCCGCGGTAATCGGCAGCGATGCCCTTGTCGGTCTCGGCCTCGATGAAGTGTGCCGCGGCGTTGTATATATGGGCGAGCAAGACCCCGGCGGACAGCGCGAACACGGCCAGATAGAGGGCCGAGAGCCGCGACATCGAGGTCTGCAACAGCCTAGGCGTCCGCACGCAGTGCGTATCCGGCGCCGCGGATGGTATGCAGCAACGGCCTGTCGAATCCCTTGTCGATCTTATGCCGTAGGCGGCTGATATGTACGTCGATGACGTTGGTCTGGGGATCGAAGTGGTAATCCCACACCCCTTCCAGGAGCATGGTCCGGGTCACTACCTGCCCGGCATGGCGCATCAGGTATTCGAGCAGCTTGAACTCCCGCGCCTGCAAGTCGATCCGCTGGCCGGCACGGCTTACGGTGCGGCTGAGGATGTCCATCTCCAGATCCGCGACCTGGAGCTTCAGCACCGGGGCGCCGCTCTGGCCGCGCCGCAGCAGCACCTCGATGCGCGCCAGCAACTCAACGACCGCATAGGGTTTGGTGAGATAATCATCGCCGCCCTCGCGCAGGCCCCGGACCCGGTCATCGACCTGGGCCAGCGCACTCAGGATCAGGATCGGCGTCGTATGGCCCTTGCCACGCAGTCGTTGGATGATGCTGAGCCCGTCCAAGCCGGGCAACATGCGATCGACGATGAGCAGGTCGAAGGGCTCGCCCTCGGCACGAAACAGGCCGTCTTGCCCGTCGGCGGCATGCTCGACCGTATAGCCAGCTTCGCGCAGGCCCTTGCTGAGGTAGGCGGCCGCCTCCCGGTCGTCTTCTATCAACAGTATCCGCATCGGTGCATTACGAATAATTAATCACGGGTTAACTCTCATGAAAGGCCGACGCCTATATTCTTGTCCCCAGCCTCGTTTTTCTAGTTGTGTCACTTCATATGACGGGAGGCCGAAACAGGCCTCCCGTTTTCTTTTTCCCTCACGCCGTTTTCGTATTCGACCGCGTGGCTGCTATGACTGCTCCCCGGCACGCGCTCCAACAGTACGGTAAAAAACCTCTGGTAAGCGCGTTTGCGGTGCTCGGAAATATAACCGAGAACCACCACACACAACACGGTCGAGCCGAATAACAAGGCATGGCGCCAGGCATCGCCACGGCCGCTCCCGTACACGGCAGCGAAGAATTGCAGCAACGGGTAGTGGAACAGGTACATCGAAAACGTAAAACCGGCCCAGTAGCGGATGGGCCGCTCGATGCGCCGGAGGACCCCACCCAGGCGCTCCCCCAAGGCCTGGGCGCCGACAAAATTCATGGCGATGAGCACGGCGTAGGCCTGGCTGATGACGAATTCGTCGGACCATCGCAACTGCTTGAGTACGAAGTCCGGCCCCAGTACCGCCAAGGTCCACTCCCGTACAGCGATATCCCAGCCCGTGGTCTTGATCACGGGATAGACCACGAACGGCGCGAGGAACAGCACCGACGCGAGCCACGGCGGGACCACGGAGCGGCGGTTGTAGTGATAGGTCCAGACCCCCAGTAACCATACCGGGAGCTGTAACAAGACCTTGGGGCCGATAACGAGACCGGCAAGCACAAGCAACAGTGCACGGCGCCGGCCGCGCAGATAATAGGCGATGCCGAACAAGGCGTAGTACCAGAATTCATAACCCAGGGACCAGTAAGGCCCATTGCTAAACGGCCGGACCGAGTTGAACCACAATTGGTTGACGAAAAACAGATTGGCGAGAAACCGCCCCAGCGGTCCGTCCCCGGCGTACCACCAGCCCTTGTAGTGCCCGGGGTCGATGCGCTGACCGATTTGGTCAAGCACGACGGTAACGACCAAAGCCGGCAAGGCCACTGAATAAAGCCGGGCCAGACGGCTTACGGTGTATTCACGCAGGTTGTGCTCGCGCTGCGCCGCGACATAGGCGATCACATAGCCGGACAATACGAAGAACAAGACCACCGCGTCGCTGCCGAAACGCCGAAACACCAGATATTCGCCGCCCGAAATCCGCGCGTAACCGAAGTGCGACAGGAGCACCACGAAGGCGGCAAAGAATCGGACCAGATCGAGATACAGCGAAACGGCGGGGGTCATACAAGACGCAATCGTGGCGTAGTGCTATCTAATCCGAGCTCACGCTTCCTCGCTCTATCCGGTAGACGAAAAAATCGCCCGCCCGCGGCAGCAGGGCGGCATAGCCCGCCGATTGGAATACGCTGCTGGTCGAGCGCGGCTCCAGCAGCAAGGGCACCAAGGCGCCGTACGGCTGCGCCAGATCGATCCTCAAGGCCCCCGGAGCGAGCGCTAAGTTGACCGAATGTGCCGCGGTGTTCTTCATGGTCACCGCCTGCGTGCCGATCAGGTGCACTACCGAGTCCTCCAGCATACGCTGCGCGACGGCCGGGGTCTCGATCGCCCGATCCACCGCGCGATAGCGGATCCCCTGGCGATCGAACACCGGTTTGAGCTGCTCGGCGTGCTGGGTGATCACGTAGGCCGCGGGCCGTGTCAGCGGCGGATCGGCCTGCACCGCGCGGTGATCGGCGAACCATTGCGGCACGCGCTCGCCGTTGTCGATACGCACCAGGTGAATGGCCACCCGCGGATGCTGCTGGTCCGGTTGATAGCCGGCGTAGAGCGTGGTCGGCACCGAACGATTGGGCCTCCGCATCGCCGCCACCCGCGCCAGGATCTCCTGGCGATAAGACTGCACGACTTCCAGAAAACTCACAATGCTGATGAGTTGCTTATTGGCGCGCGCCCGGATGTTTCTATAGCTGGCATACTGGCCCGCGCGCGGGTCGAGCCGATTCTCGACGAGAAAGGAAAATGCGCCGAGGAAACCGGCCTTGTTACGCAGATTCTTCAGCGATAGGCCGCCGTTGGTGACCGGCTGCCGGGTGCTGGTGATCTCGCCGATATAGCGCTCGGCAGGCAGCCCGCGGGCGCGGCAGCGTTCCAGGATCGCGGGCAGCAAGCGCTCCAAGCTCAGTGCTCGCACCTCGGCATCGACGTTGGGGTTGTTGGCAATCTCGAACTGCGCCTCGAAGTCGGTCATGAACCCCTCTCGTCCGAGAGACTTGGCCTTGAAGACCGCCGACTCATGCACGTCCAGCACCATCTCGGGCCGCTCGCGCAGCAGGAGATCGTTCAGGACCCGGCTCTCGGGTTGCGAAAGCAGTACGAAATCGGTGCTGAGATTCACCCCGTTGGCGTTGACCCGCCGGTGGAGATCGCGCCCGTCGGGATTGGCATTCGGCACCAGGATGAAATCGCCGTCCCGTAACAGGCTGCGCAGGCTACCGTGCAGGATCTCGCGCGCCACCACCAAGAGCGCCTCGCCGCCGGAGGGCTCGGTCCCATGTTGGGTGCCGACGAGTAGGACGGTGAGCCGTTCGGGCAGTGCCCCTGGCTGCAACGCGCCCGGCGCCTCGGAGATGAACAGGGCGTCGATGACCCTGCCCCCTGCGGTGCGTCCGAGTATCTGGTAACGGGCGAGGGGCGAGCCTGCCTGCAAGCGCCGTAGATACGCGGAGACCGCATCGGACGTAGAAATACGGGAAAATTCGGCGCGCTCGAGCGGAGTAGATAGATCCTCGTCAGCGTGCGTACGGATCATGAATAAACACGCGGCAAACAGGTATGCGAGCGCGTAGCGCAGACTCATTGACGTTCGCTGTACAGGCCGATGATCCTGCTCGGAGCTAGGTGAGTCGTTCCCTAGCCCTTTTCCTCCCCCTTCGGGTCCGAGTATCGACACGCCTGCCCGGAGCGCCGGCGACGCGACCTTGTCGCGTTTACGGTGCGCGTACCTCATCGCGCAGGATGCGTCGCAGGATCTTGCCGACGTTGCTCTTAGGCAACTGCTCGCGGAACACGATATGGTGCGGACGCTTGTAGCCCACCAGGTTTTGTTTACAGTAGGTGCGTAGCCCCGCCTCATCCAAGGCCGGGTCTTTTCTTACCACGAAGACCTTGACCGCCTCACCCGTGTCGCTATCCGGCACACCGATAGCCGCCACCTCCAGCACCCCCGGATGCGCGGCGATAACCTCCTCGATCTCGTTGGGGAAAACATTGAAGCCCGAGACCAATATGAGGTCCTTCTTGCGATCGACGATCTTGAAATAGCCACGTTCATCCATCACTGCGATGTCGCCAGTCCGTAGCCAACCGTCGGGGCTCAATACCTTAGCGGTCTCGTCCGGCCGTTGCCAATAACCCTGCATCACCTGTGGACCACGCAGCCACAGCTCGCCAGGTATGCCGATACCGAGCGGCGCACCGTCATCGTCACGGACGCAGGCCTCGGTGGACGGTATGGGAAGGCCGATCGTTCCGCTGAATTCCTCCGCGTTCAGGGGATTGGCGCAGGCCAGCGGTGAGGTCTCGGTGAGCCCAAAGCCCTCGATCAGCGTACGCCCGGTCACCTCACGCCAGCGCTCGGCGACCACCCGTTGCACGGCCATGCCGCCGCCGATGGTGATCTTGAGTGACGAGAAATCCAGGGTCTCAAAACCCGGCGTATGCAGTAGGTGGTTGAACAACGTATTGACACCGGAGATGCAGGTGAAGTGCGAGCGCCTCAGCTCCTCGACGAAGGCCGGGAGATCGCGCGGATCGGTAATGAGACGGTTGAGGCCACCTAAGGCTACGTAGGTGAGGCAATTAATCGTGAAGGCAAAGATGTGATAGAGGGGGATGGCGGTCACTACCACGCCGCCGCCATTCTCATCCACCACCGGGGCATGCCAAGCCAGTGATTGCAGGGTATTCGCAACCAGATTGCCATGCGTCAGCACGGCTGCTTTGGCGACCCCGGTCGTCCCGCCCGTGTATTGGAGCACGGCCGGGTCATCATGGCCTAGCGGATGGCGTACGAGCGCCTTACCCGCCCCGGCCTGCAAGGCCTCCAGAAAGCCGATCGCCCCAGGCAGTCGGTAAGGCCGTACCATGCGCCGGACGTGCTTCACGACGAGATTGGTCATGACCCTGCGCGGCCAACTGAGCAGGTCGCCGATCCGGCTTACGATCACATGGCGTAGCCCGGTCCCGGCCATGGCCTCAGCCAGGGTATGGGCCTGGTTTTCCAGAAGAATTATGGCAGCGGCGCCGGAATCGGCGAGCTGGTGATGCAGCTCGCGCGGGGTATACAGCGGGTTGGTATTGACCAGGACCAGTCCGGCCCGCAATACGCTAAAGGCCGCGACGGGGTACTGTAAAAGATTGGGCAACATGACCACCACGCGTTCGCCGCGCTTCAACCCCAGCCCGTCTTGGAGGAATGCCGCGAGACTGCGGCTCATGCGGTCCAGCGCACCATAGCCGAGGGTACAGCCCAGGTTGTGAAAGGCCGGGCGCTCGGCGTGGCGTGCGAAGCTCTCCTCCAGCAGCGCGTTCAAGGACGCATAGCGCTGCACATCGATGTCGGCAGGCACCCCGGCCGGGTAACTCTTGAGCCAGATACGCTCGCCGTGAGCAACTGACATCGGCTCCACTGCTACGCTCCCCGCCCCCTGATCGGACCGTACCGCTCTGCTCATGGCCTAGCCTTACCCCCCGTAAAACCGAGATTCTAACGTAGAAACGAGAATCGATGTCCTGCCGGCTCTGTTGCAACTATAGGTCCAACGCCGATAATGGGTCGCGGCATACGACTCCGCGACCGACCTCAGGATCGAATGCATCGAATCACCCAAAAAAAATTACTGCTCACGGCCGTATTCCTGGGTCTGGCCGCAGGCTTTGCAACCCTGGGCCTGTCGGATTTTCTGACGCTCGACGAGTTTCTATCGCAGCAGGCCCAATTGCATCAGTACTTTGACCGCTACCCGCTGCGCACGGCCGCCCTCTTTGTGCTCGTATACATTGCCGCGGCCGGCCTCTCCTTGCCGGGCGGGTTGCTGATGACCATCATCGCTGGCGACCTCTTCGGCCTGTTCTGGGGCACGCTCATCGTCTCCTTCGCCTCGACGCTCGCCGCCAGCCTCGCCTTCCTCGCCGCACGCTTTCTGCTTCGCGACTACGTGCAGCAACGCTTCGGCGCGCGTCTCGCGGTCCTCAACACGCATATCGAGCGCGACGGGGCATTCTACCTCTTCAGCCTGCGCCTCCTGCCCATTGCGCCTTTTTTCGTTATCAACCTGATGATGGGGGTAACACCGATCCCGACCCAAACCTTTGTCACCGTGAGTCAGGTCGGCATGCTAATCGGCACCGTGGTCTGTGTGCAGGCCGGCACCGAGATCGCACGCATCCAATCCCTCAGTGACGTGCTCTCGCCACGGCTCATCGCCTCGCTCACGCTGCTTGCGGCCTTCCCTTTGATTGCGCGCAAGGTCACCAGCCTGATCCCGGGCGGTAAGATCAAGGCCGCGCTGCGCGGCTGTAAGATCAAGGCCGCGCTGCGCGCTCGGGCGGTGCGACGTTTTCGCAGCGGGGAGCCGCGCGACTAGCTACCCGCTCGCCCTGGGTCTACTCCGACGACCCTCCCCGATGCGGAAGGGATACAATTAACGCGAGCTATGGCCGCCGCCGGCTTTCTGGGTCAGCGAATACGACGGACCGCGCTCGCGGTGGTCCTGGCCGCCATCGGCGCGGCATGCGTATTTGCATGGCTGTCACTGCCGCCCGCTAGCGGTGAGGTCTTTTTGCCTGGGCTTGCGGCCCCGGTCACCATCCAGTTGGATGACTGGGGTGTCCCGACGATAGAGGCCAGGGGCCGCGAGGATGCCTATTTTGCCCTGGGTTATATGAGCGCCCGCGACCGGCTGTTCCAGATGGACCTATTGCGGCGCAAGGCCGGCGGCCGACTCGCCGAGGTCTTCGGCGCCGGGGCCGTCCCCAGCGACCGGCAGCAGCGCATCCTCGGCCTGGGCTTGGCGGCACAGCGGATCGCCGCGCAATTGCCTCGCGACCAAGCGCGGGTCCTCGATGCCTATGGTGCCGGTGTCAATGCCTATATCGAGACCATGCGCATACCACCCGTCGAGATGCTGCTGGCCGGTTATCGGCTGGAGCCCTGGACGGCGAGCGATAGCATGCTGGCCGCGCTCAACATGTTTCAGCTCCTGACGTATTCCGAACCGCAGGAACGCATGCTGAGCGTCATGAGCGAGCGATTGCCGCCGGAGTTGCTCGCCTTCCTCACGCCGGACAGCGATGAGTATTCCGCGCCCCTGCTGGGCGGACCGGACTCGCATCGCCCGCAACAAGCAATCCCGGTCGCGGCGCTGCGCGCCGCCCTCCGCTACACGCCCACACCGTCCAGCACCGCCGCGCCCATCGCCGTCGAGCCCCGTCAGATGGCCGCCTCCAATGCCTGGGCGGTGTCCGGCGTCAAGACCCGCGACGGACGCGCCATCCTCGCCAACGACATGCACCTGCCGCTGTCGGTACCCGACACCTGGTACGCGGCCCGGCTCCACTATGGCGGGCGCCGCCTGTACGGGCTCGCGCTGCCCGGGATCCCGGCCATCGTGGTGGGCAGCAACGGCAAGGTCGCCTGGGGCTTCACCAATATCAATGCCGACGTCGTCGACCTGGTGCGTATCGAGCCGGACCCGCACCGCCCGCAGCGCTATCGCACGCCGCAGGGCTGGATGGATTTCAAGACCCGGCGCGAGCGTATCGCCGTCCGGGGTCAGGCGCCCATCGAGATCGAGGTCCGCGACACGCGCTGGGGTCCGCTGGCTGAACAGCCCCTGCTCGGCCATGCGGTGGCGATCCGCTGGACCGCCCTGGACCCCTCGGCGGTCAATCTCGGGATGCTGGATATGGATGCGGCCACCGATGTGGACACCGCGATGGCCGTGATGAATCGCGCCGGCGGACCTCCGCAAAACGTGGTGATCGCCGATCACCGCGGGCGGATCGGCTGGAGCTACATGGGCAAGATCCCGGTCCGCGAGGGCTACGCGGGCGACGTCGCGCAGTCCTGGGCCGACGGCAGCAAGGGCTGGCGGGGTTATATCGCCCCCGAGGCCTTACCGCGCATCGTCGATCCCGCCGCGCAGTTTCTCGCCAGCGCCAATCAGCGCACGCTGGGCACGGGTTATCCGTACGTCATCGGCCACGACTATGCCAACGATTATCGCGCCTATCGGATCAGCGCCGCGCTGCGCGAGGCGCGTAGCGTCGACGAGGCACAAATGCTGGCGTTGCAGCTCGACACGCGCGGCGCACTGTATGATTTCTATCGCGACTTGGCCCTGAACCTCACTGACCGATTCCCCGAGGAGAGTGCCACGCAAATGCCCGGGGCGAGCGCGGCCCTCCGCCTCTGGAACGGCCGCGCCGATACCCACAGCCTGGGCTTTGGCCTCATCGTGGAATTCCGCCGGCGGCTCATCAGCGCGGTGCTCGATGCCTATCTCGCCCCCTGCCGCGCGGCCGATCCGCTGTTTAGTTATCGGTGGTTCAAGGTCGATACGCCGCTCAAGCAACTCCTTGCCGCACGGATACCCGAAACCCTGCCCGATCCCGAGCGACACCAGGACTGGAACCGGTTTCTGTTCTCCGAGCTGGGGCAGGTCTATGCCGCGCTCAAGAACCGCTTTCCCGGTACGCCGATGGACGCATTACGCTGGGGCGCGGTCAACCGCGTGACGATCGCCCACCCCTACTCGCGGCTCGCGGCGCCGCTCGGCCTGCTGCTCGACATGCCGAGCGCGGGGCTTGCCGGTTGCCCGCAATGCGTACGCGTAGTCTCCGACCTCCACAGCGCCAGCGAGCGGCTAGTGATATCTCCAGGCCACGAGCGTGACGCGATCCTGCACCTGCCGTCCGGCCAGTCTGGACATCCCCTATCCACCCATTATCGGGATCAGCATGCCTATTGGGTGGCGGGCACACCCATATCCTTCAGTCCACGTCGCGCGGCCAGCACGATGCTGCTCATGCCCGCTCGCGAAAGGCGATGACGCCGGCGGTGTGTCGCTCGACACACGACCTTACCCGCCCGCCGCTTTCCGCCATTTAATCGAGCACCCCATACTGGCGATCTGCTCGGCCGGACCGCGCCCGCCGGCGGCGATCTGCAGCATGGCCTCGTAGAGGTCGCGGCGCGCGTCGGGCGGGGCGGCATCCCGGCGGCTGGCGTCAAGGCGGCCTCGGTACTGCAATTCGAGCTTGGCGTTATAGCCGAAAAAGTCCGGCGTGCACACCGCGCCGTAGCCGCGCGCCACGGCCTGCGCGGCATCGGATAGATAGGGGAAGGGATAGCGGTACTCGGCTGCCACGCGCCGCATGTTCTCCAGCGAGTCCTCCGGGTAGTCGGTTGGGTCATTCGGCATGATGGCGACGCTCTTGACGCCGTGGGCCAGCAGCGCCCCGGCGTCGCGGACCAGCCGTGTCCGGATGGCTTGGACATACGGGCAGTGATTGCAGATAAACAGGACCAAGGTGGCCTTCTCGCCTTGACAGTCGGCGAGCGACCAGTACTTACCGTCGACGTCCGGGAGCCTGAAATCGACGGCCGGCGTGCCAAAGCGGCATAGGGGTGTTTCCAAAAGAACCATGTCGACCTCCAATTTAACCAGAAGTAGTGCCGGGACATCGTGCTGGCAAGCCAGCGATGACGCCAGCCGCGCCTGAAGCACCGCTTAGACCAAGGGAATGGCCTGCTCCAGCAGCCGCAAGACCTTGACCATACCGGCCTTGAGGTTGTGCTCGATGGTGTCCATGGTAATCGCCCCGGGGGCGCGCCCTGCGGCCCAGTTCGCGACCACGTTGCAGGCCGCATAGCAGACCCCGAGCTCGCGCGCCAGGGCGGCCTCGGGCATGCCGGTCATCCCGACCACGTCGCAACCATCGCGCTCCATGCGATCGATCTCGGCCGCCGTCTCCAGCCGTGGCCCCTGCGTCGCACCGTAAGTGCCTTCGGGCACGGCCTCGACGTGCGCCCCGGTTGCGGCGCGGACCAATACCTGCCGCAAGGACTCGCAGTACGGCTGCGTAAAATCGACATGCGTGACCTGTTCCAGGTCACCTTCAAAGAAGGTGTGGGCGCGCGACCACGTGTAATCGATGATCTGATGCGGAACGGCGACCCAGCCGGGCGCGTAGCGGGGCGTGATGCCGCCGACGGCGTTGATGGCGATGATATGCCGGATGCCGCTGTCCTTGAGTGCCCAGAGGTTGGCGCGATAATTCACCTGATGGGGGGGGATGGCATGCGCCACGCCATGCCGCGCCATGAACGCGACCTCTATGCCGCCCAACAGTCCGTGGACGAGCGGACCGGACGGTTCGCCGTAAGGCGTCTGCGTGACCACCCGGCGCACGATCTCCAGCCCGCTCAAGGTCCGCAGCCCGGTGCCGCCGATGATCGCCAGCCGGGTCAAATTTGCACCGCGTAGATGCCGTTGGCGTTGCGCAGATAGGTCTTGTAGTCCATGCCGCAGCCGAACAGATAGCGATCATCCGTCTCCAAGCCGATGAAATCGCCGCTCGTCTGCGGCGCGGGCGGGGCCAATCGTTTCCGGACCAGGACCGCGCTGTAGACCGCAAGTGCGCCTTGCGCATGGCAATCCTCGACGATGGCGGCGAGCGTCGCGCCGTGGTCCAGCACGTCATCGATCACCAGCACCACGCGCTCGCGCAAGGGGGTCTCCGGCCGTTTGATCCAATGCAATTGGCCGCCCGAAGTGGCGCCGCGATAGCGGGTCGCGTGCACGTAGTCGAGTTGCAACGGAAAGGCCAGCCGCGGGAGCAGCAACCCGGCCGGGATCACGCCGCCCACCATCACGCACAGCACCAGCGGGTTGCGTTCGCTGAGGGCCGCGCTGATCCCGCGCGCCATACGCACCAGCGCCGCTTCGACCTCCTGCGGTCCAAACACCCGCTCGGCCGCCTGCCATACGCGCGTCGCCTCTTGCACGATACTGCCCTCGCTCATGCGGCAGTCCGCTCCAGGGCACAGCGTCCGGCCCAGTCGCGCGCCATCTGCCAGGCCGAACGGCCGCTGCGCGAGCCGTGCAACAGCGCCCAGCGCAAGGCCTCGGCGCGCAGCACCGCAGGGTCGGCGGCCACCGCCCCGAAACGCGCCAGCCAATACCCGACGATGTGCAGGTATTGATCTTGATCGAAGGGGTGGAAGGCGAGCCACAGGCCAAAACGCTCGGCGAGCGAGACCTTGGCCTCGGTGGTCTCGCCGGGATGCAACTCGCCGTCGTGCATGCGCGTCTCCAGGTTTTCGCTCATGTGCTCGGGCACCAGATGGCGCCGGTTCGAGGTGGCGTATAGCAGTACGTTGTCCGGTACCGCGCACAAGGAGCCGTCCAGCGCAACCTTGAGTTGTTGGTAGGCCGGATCGGCCGACTCGAAGGACAGGTCATCGCAATAAATGATAAACCGCTCGCCACGCTGGTGGAGCCGCTCGTAGAGATCGGGGAGATCGGCCCCCTGCTCGCGGCCGATTTCGATCAACCGCAGGCCTAGTCCGGTGCAATCATTCAGCAGCGCGCGGATCAGCGAGGACTTGCCGGTACCGCGCGGCCCCCATAATAGTACGTGGTTGGCGGGCAGGCCGGCGAGAAACTGCCGCGTGTTGCGCACGATCAACTCCTTTTGCCGGTCGATGCACTGCAGATCGGCGAGCCGTACCGAGCCCGTGTGCCGGATGGCTTGAAGATACCCGTGCGGCCCGCGATGGCGCCAGCGAAAGGCGAGCGCCGCGTCCCAATCGGGCTCGGCCGGGGCCATGGGCAAGGCGCGCTCAATTCGATCCAGGAAGGATTCGATGCGCACGAGCAGAGGGTTAGGCTGGGTCATGGGGATCGCACTCTGATGTGATGCTTGCAAGGGGACGCCATTATACCCGGACCGGCCTCGGGGCGGACCGCCGGTACGGAGCGATGCGAGCGTAGTGGGCGCGCAGCGAGGGGTTACCCCGGCGAGCCGGGCGAGCGCATTTGAATGCCCATTGGGCTATTGAAAATACCTTCCGACCTGCCTATTATTCCCCGTTCAGTTATTGCGGGGTGGAGCAGTCTGGCAGCTCGTCGGGCTCATAACCCGAAGGTCGCAGGTTCAAATCCTGCCCCCGCTACCACGAGTTTTGAAAAAGCCCCGTTTCGCCGGGGCTTTTTGTTTTCGGTGATGTCATGTTGTGCGATGGGTCGGAGGGGTTGCGGCGTTTGCTAGAGCCCGTGGTGGTCGGTATGGGATATGAGCTAGTCGGTATCGAGCGTTCCGGTGGACGGCAGCGCGGGCTGCTGCGCGTCTATATAGACCGGATTGACCGGGACGGCGGCATCACCCTGGATGACTGCGAACGGGTCAGCCACCAATTGAGCGGGGTACTGGACGTGGAGGACGCGATCCGCGGCGCGTATACCCTGGAGGTGTCCTCGCCGGGCTTGGACCGGCCGCTGTTTGCGCCGCGGGATTTCGCACGCTTTGTCGGACAGATGGCCAGGATCGATCTGGATCGGCCTATCGGCGGGCGCCGACGCTTCAGCGGTGTACTGTGCGAGGGTACGGCCGAGACGGTGCGCATCGTCGAGGACGGCGAGGAATACTGCATCCCCTTTGCGGCTATCCACAAGGCGCGCCTGGTGCCGCAATTCGCAACTGCGCCGCGCAGGCCGCGCAGTTAGGACGGTTCGGCCCATGAACAAGGAAATCTTGACCGTCGTCGAGGTCGTCTCCAACGAGAAGGGGGTAACCCCGGACATCATCTTCGAGGCCTTGGAGGCAGCCCTGGCGAGCGCTACTACAAAGAGTTTCCGGGAGGACATCGAGGTGCGCGTGGCCATCGATCGCGCGACCGGCGATTACGCCGCCTTTCGGCGCTGGGAGGTACTGGACGATGCAAGCGCCGCCGCATCGGCCGAGGCTGAGGGACGCGCGACGCTGCTGGCGTTTCCGGACCGGCAACGGCTGTTGAGCGAGGTACGCAAGACCCGTCCCGAGATCAACGCCGGAGACTTCGTCGAGGAGCCCATGGAGGCCGCGGCCTTCGGGCGCATCGCCGCCCAGACCGCCAAGCAGGTCATCGTGCAAAAGGTCCGCGAGGCCGAGCGCTTGCGCGTGCTCGAGGCCTATCAAGGCCGCCGAGGTCAGATGGTGAGCGGCGTCGTCAAGCGGCTGGACCGCGGCAGCGTGATCTTCGATCTGGGCGGCAGCGTGGAGGCCATCATCCCGCGCGAGGAGCTGATCCCGCGCGAGGCGATCCGCCCCGGTGATCGGCTACGCGGCTACCTGCGCGAGGTGCGTCCTGAAAAGCGCGGGCCGCAGCTCTTCGTAAGCCGGACCGCGCCCGAGCTACTCATCGAACTCTTCAAGATCGAAGTGCCCGAGATCGCCGAGGCCCTGATCGAGATCCATGGCGCGGCACGCGATCCGGGGCTGCGCGCCAAGATTGCAGTGCGCAGCCGCGACCCGCGCATCGATCCGGTCGGCGCCTGCGTCGGCATGCGCGGCTCGCGCGTCCAGGCGGTATCCAACGAGTTGGCCGGCGAGCGCGTCGATATCATCCCCTGGCATGACAATCCGGCGCAGTTCGTCATCAATGCCATGGCACCCGCCGAAGTGGTCTCGATCCTGGTGGATGAAGACGCGCATAGCATGGACATCGCGGTGGTGGAGGAACAGCTCTCGCAGGCCATCGGCCGGGGCGGCCAGAACGTCAAGCTGGCCAGTCAGTTGACCGGCTGGACCTTGAACGTCATGCCGGAGGCCGAGGCCCTGGAAAAGAACGAGGCCGAGGCCAAGCGCATCCAGGGCCTGTTCATGGAGCATCTGCTGGTCGACGAGGAGGTCGCCAACATCCTGGTCCAGGAAGGCTTCTCCAGCATCGAGGAGGTGGCCTTCGTCCCGGAGAAGGAGATGCTGGAGATCGAGGAGTTCGACGCCGATCTGGTCGCAGAGCTGCGCACTCGCGCCAAGGATTGGCTGTTGACGCGCGCCATTGCCAAGGAGGAGCGTTTGGGTGAGGTACGCCCCGGCGAGGACCTGTTTGCCGTAGAGGGGATGGACCGGGAACTGGCCTATACTCTGGCCGAGCATGGGATCTTGACCATGGAGGACCTCGCCGAGCAATCCGTGGATGAGTTGGTCGAGGTGGGCGGGATCAGCGATGAGCATGCGGCGAAACTCATCATGACGGCGCGCGCGCCCTGGTTCAAGACCGCGGAGAGCCAATAGCGGATAGCGTGGCGCCAATGACCGAGCTTACGATAAGACAATTTGCCGAGGTCGTCGGTATCTCGGTGGATCGCCTGTTGGTGCAACTCGACGAGGCGGGTTTCACGAATAAGCAGGCCGGCGACGCCATTACGGACTCGGAGAAGACTCAGCTCCTGCAGCACCTGCGGCAGCGGCATGGTCGCGCCGAGGACACCGCCGAGTCCAGCCGCATCGTCTTGCGGCGCAAGACGGTGAGCGAGATCAAGCTACCCACGGACCGGCGCGGCGGGCGTGCGCCGGCCAAGACCGTCAGCGTAGAGTTCCGCAAACAGCGTACCTACGTCAAACGCAGCGTCGTGGTCGAGGAGGAGGGTCAGCGCCGTGCCGCCGAGCTCACCGAGCGCGAGCGCAGCGAGGCCGAGGCCCGCCAACGCGAGGAGCTGCGCCTGGAGCAGGAACGCGCCGCCGCGGCCGCCGCCCAGGCCGCAGCCGAACAAGCCGCCAAGCTCGCCGCCACCCCCACGGCCGAACCGGTGCCCGAGGATAAGGCCGCACCGCGTGCCGAGCCTCGCCCCGGTCCACGCCGCCCGCGCGAGGCGGAGCCGGAACAGAAGCGCCAGCAGTTGCACGTGGCGGCCGGCAAGACCGCGCGGCGCAAGAAAAAGCCCCCGCCGCGCCAGGTCGTCATCCCGGCCGGCACCCGGCACGGCTTCGAGCTGCCGACAACACCCATCGTCCGAGAGGTCGCGCTGCCGGCGCAGCTCACCGTCGCCGAGCTTGCGCAACGCATGTCGGTGAAGGCCGTGGAGGTCATCAAGACCTTGATGAACATGGGCTCGATGGTCACCATCAATCAGCCGATCGACCAGGATACGGCCGCCATCGTAGTCGAGGAGATGGGACACAGGCCCAGAGTCCTTAAAGAGGATGCGTTGGAGGCAGAGCTGTTAGGCTCGGTCCAGTCCCTGGAAGGGGAGCGATCTCCGCGTCCCCCGGTCGTCACCATCATGGGCCATGTCGATCACGGCAAGACCTCGCTGCTCGACCATATCCGCCGCACGCGCGTGGCAGCCGGCGAGGCCGGCGGGATCACCCAGCATATCGGCGCCTATCACGTCGATACGCCGCGCGGCACCATCACCTTCCTCGACACCCCGGGCCACGCGGCCTTTACCGCCATGCGGGCCCGGGGCGCCCAGCTCACCGACATCGTGGTGCTGGTGGTGGCGGCCGACGACGGCGTCATGACCCAGACCGTGGAGGCCGTTCAACACGCCAAGGCGGCCAATGTCCCGATCCTCGTCGCGGTCAACAAGATCGACCAGCCCGGTGCCGATCCCGAGCGCGTCAAACAAGAGTTGTCGGTGCACGGCGTGATGCCCGAGGAGTGGGGCGGCGAGAACCTGTTTGCCCCGGTCTCGGCCAAGACCGGCGAGGGCATCGACAGCCTGTTGGAGGCGATCCTGCTCCAGGCCGAGGTGTTGGAGCTCGCCGCGGTCGCCGACGGACCGGCCGCAGGGGTGGTGGTCGAGTCGCGGCTGGAGAAGGGCCGCGGGCCGGTGGCTACCGTGCTGGTACAACGCGGCCGCATCAAAAAGGGCGACATTTTGCTGGCCGGCCAGGAATTCGGCCGTATCCGCGCCTTGCTCGACGAGGCCGGCCGTTCCATCGAGGAGGCCGGTCCTTCCATGCCGGTCGAGGTCCTCGGTCTGTCCAATGTCCCGAACGCGGGCGATGAGGCCGTAGTGGTACCCGATGAGCGCAAGGCACGCGAGATCGCCCAGCTGCGCCAGAGTCGGCTGCGCGATACCAAGCTTGCCAAGCAGCAGGCGGCCAAGCTGGACAACCTCCTCACCCAGATGGGGGAAGGCCGGTCAAACGTCCTCAATGTCCTCATCAAGGCCGACGTGCAGGGCTCGGCCGAGGCCCTGGTCGATGCCTTGACCCGCCTGTCCACCGACGAGGTGAAGGTCAATGTGATCGCAAACGCCGTCGGCGGTATCAACGAGTCCGATGTCAACCTCGCCATCGCTTCTAGCGCCATCGTCATCGGCTTCAACGTGCGCGCGGACGCCGCCGCCCGTAAGCTGGTCGAGGACGCCGGGATTGACCTGCGCTACTACAGCATCATCTACGACGTCATTGACGAGGTGAAGGCGGCGCTGAGCGGTATGCTTTCGCCCGAGATCAGAGAGACCATCATCGGTGTCGCCGAGGTCCGTGAGGTCTTTCGTTCCTCGAAATTCGGCGCCATCGCCGGCTGCATCGTCAGCACCGGCGTGGTGCGTAAGAGCAGTCCGATCCGCGTGCTGCGCAACAACGTGGTGATCTACGAGGGACAACTCGAGTCGCTGCGGCGCTTCCGCGACGACGTCGCCGAGGTCAAGTCCGGGACCGACTGCGGGATCGGCGTCAAGGATTATAACGATGTCCAGCCCGGCGACCAGATCGAGGTCTTCGAGCGCGTCGAGCTGGCGCGCAGTATCTAGGTCGGTATTGCGTGGTGCGAGGGATCATGGCCCATGCCAAAGGAATTCAGCCGCAGCCGGCGCATCGCCGAGCAGATCAAGCGCGAGTTGGCGCCACGGATCCAGTCCCAGGCCCTGGACTGGGGCTTGGGGCTGGTGTCCGTGACCGCCGTGGACGTGTCGCCCGATCTCAAGGACGCCAAGGTCTTTATATCCTGTCTTCAGGGCTCGGGCTACGAGGCCGCCGCGCGGCTCAATAGCTGCTCCGGTTCACTGCGGCAACACCTCGCCAAGACGATGCGCCTGCGCGCCGCACCGCGCCTGAGCGTCCGGCATGACGAGTCCCTGGAACGCGCCCGGCGGCTGGATGCCCTGTTGAGGGACACCCATCGGCGCGGCCAGGACCGCTGATCCGGCCAGCACCGCGGCCAATGACCGATCGGCACAGCCGGCGCATCGCGCGCGACGTGCACGGCATCCTGTTGTTCGACAAGTCCGCGGGATTCAGCTCGAACGATGCCCTGCAGCGCGTCAAGCGACTCTATGCGGCCCGGAAGGCGGGTCACACCGGCAGCCTGGACCTGCTCGCCACCGGTCTGTTGCCCATCTGTTTCGGCGAGGCGACCAAGCTCTCCGGGTTTCTCCTGGAGGCCGATAAGCGCTACCGGACACGCTTGCGGCTCGGGATCGTAACCACCACCGGAGACGCCGAAGGGGTAGTTGTATCCGAGCAGGCCGTGCCGGTCCTCGACCATACCCTTGTCTTGGCGGTGCTGAGCCGTTTTAGCGGCCCGATGGAGCAGATACCGCCGATGCATTCCGCCCTCAAGCAGGGCGGCCAAAGACTGTACAAGCTGGCCCACCGCGGCCTCACCGTGGCACGCAGCCCGCGACCCATCCACATCCATGCGCTGGAGCTGCTGGACCTCGGGCCCGCGAGCATCGAGATCTCCGTGCGCTGCTCGAAAGGCACCTATATCCGTACCCTGGCCGAGGACATCGGCGCGGCGTTGGGTTGCGGCGCCCACGTAGCGGTCCTGAGACGCGAGGGGGTAGGGGGGTTCGATATCAAGGACGCGATCGGTATTCCGGCCTTGGAAGCCCTCGCGGTCCAGGGCCATGCCGCCTTGGACGCATGCTTGCTCGGGCTCGACCAGGCCCTCGCAGACGCGCCTCGCGTCGCGCTCTCACGCGACGCGGCCTATTACCTCGGCCGCGGCCAGCCGGTTCTCGTGCCGCGGGCACCCGCGTGCGGGATGGTGCGCCTCTACGACGACGGCCAGCGCTTTCTCGGCGTCGGTACCGTCATGGAGGACGGGCGCATCGCCCCCAAGCGTCTGGTGCGAGCCGCGTGAGCGCCGCGTCTGGTTTTAGACCTTTTTCTTGTTTGGGGCCCAGCCCGCGGCTAGAATGCCCGTTTTTCCATCCAGCGAAGGTTCAGCTAGAGACAGGCCATGGTACTAACGGCGGCGCATAAGCACGAGGTCATCACGCAATATCAACGCTCCGGAGGCGACACCGGATCGCCGGAGGTGCAGGTTGCGTTGCTCACGCGCCGCATCGGCGACCTTTCCGAGCATTTCAAGACGCACCAGTCCGATCATCACTCCCGTCAGGGCCTGCTGCGCATGGTCAACCGCCGCCGCAAGATGCTCGACTATTTGAAGCACATCGACATCGAGCGCTACCGCAAGGTGATCTCGGACCTGGGTCTGCGCAAGTAGACCCGACGACAACGGCAAGCGAAGACTTTCATGGCATTAAACAGAAAATCGTTTCAATTCGGCCCACACACGGTGGTGCTCGAAACGGGCGAGGTGGCCCGGCAGGCCACCGGGGCCGTAATGGTCAGGATGGGCGATACCGTCGTTTTGGTCACCGTCGTTGGCAACCAGGAGGGCGCGCCCGGGCGGGACTTCTTCCCCCTCACCGTGGATTATCAGGAACGCACCTACGCCGCCGGCAAGATCCCCGGCGGATTCTTCAAACGAGAGGGGCGGCCGAGTGAAAAAGAGACCCTGACCTCGCGGCTCATCGATAGGCCGCTGCGCCCCTTGTTCCCGAACGGCTACTTCCAGGAAGTACAGATCATCGCTACCGTGCTGTCGCTGGACCCCCAAATCGATCCCGATATCCCGGCACTGATCGGTGCCTCGGCCGCGCTCAGCATCTCCGGCCTGCCGTTCCAGGGACCGATTGGCGCGGCGCGGGTCGGCTATATCGAAGGCCAGTACGTGCTCAATCCCACCTTTAGTGAACTGAAGCGCTCGGCGCTGGACCTGGTGGTCGCCGGAACCGAAACCTCGGTACTGATGGTGGAGTCGGAGGCCAGCGAGCTTAGCGAGGATACCCTGCTGGCGGCCGTGACGTTCGGCCATGAGCGATCCCAGATCGTCATTCAGAGCATCCGCGAGCTGGCCGCCGAGGTGCAAACACCGCCCTGGGATTGGCAGGCCGCCGCTGTCGATCCGTCCCTCGCCGCCGCCATCGAAACCGCGGCCAGGGCAGCGTTGCGCCAAGCCTATACCATCACCGACAAGCTGGCCCGCCGCCAGCGGGTCAAGTGGGTGCGCGCCCAGGCCTTGAGCGCGCTCGGCATCGGCGAACAACAAGGTGAGCCGCGCTGGCCCGAGCCGGCCGTGCTCGCGGCCTTCGAGGCCCTTGAGCAGCGGGTGGTACGCGGGATGGTCTTGGACGAAGGTAAACGTATCGATGGCCGGGCCATGGATGCGGTCCGCCCTATTAGCATTCGCGCCGGCCTGCTGCCGCGCACCCACGGCTCGGCCTTGTTCACGCGCGGCGAGACGCAGGCGCTGGTGGTCACCGCGCTCGGCACCGAGCGCGACGCGCAGATCGTCGATGCGATAGAAGGCGAACGCAAAGAGGCCTTCATGCTGCATTATAACTTTCCGCCGTACTGCGTCGGCGAGACCGGCCGCGTGGGGGCGCCCAAGCGGCGCGAGATCGGGCACGGGCGCCTGGCCAAGCGTGGTATCCAGGGCGTGATGCCCGAACCCGGCACCTTCCCGTACACCGTGCGCGTGGTGTCCGAGATCACCGAATCCAACGGCTCCAGCTCCATGGCATCGGTATGCGGTACCAGCCTGTCGCTGATGGACGCGGGCGTACCGATCAAGGCCGCGGTGGCCGGCATCGCCATGGGCCTGATCAAAGAGGGCGAACGCTACGCGGTCCTGTCCGACATCATGGGCGACGAGGACCATCTGGGCGACATGGACTTCAAGGTCGCCGGCACCGCGCAAGGCATTACCGCCCTGCAGATGGACATCAAGATCGCGGGGATCACCCGCGACATCATGGATGCCGCCTTGAACCAGGCGCGCGCCGGCCGCTTGCAGATCCTGAACGAGATGAATGCCGTGCTCGCCAGGCCGCGTGCCGAGATGTCCGATTACGCGCCGCGCATCATCACCATCAAAATCGATCCGGAGAAGATCCGCGACGTCATCGGCAAAGGCGGGTCGACCATCCGTTCCATCACCGAGCAGACCGGGGCGGTCATCGACATCTCCGATGACGGCACCGTGAAGATCGCATCGGTGGATAATCTCGCCGGCCAAGAGGCGCGCCGCCGCGTCGAGCAGATCACTGCGGACGTGCAGGTCGGCATGGTCTACGAGGGCCGCGTCGCCAAGCTGATGGACTTCGGGGCCTTCGTAACCATACTGCCCGGCAAGGACGGACTCGTGCATATATCGCAGATCTCCGACGAGCGCGTGGAGAGCGTCAGCGACAAACTGCGCGAGGGCGATAGGGTCAAGGTCAAGGTCCTCGAGATCGACAAACAGGGCCGCATCCGCCTGAGCATGAAGGCGGTCCATGGCGGCCCCCGCGATGGGCAATGATGGTTTGGAAATTCACGGAACAAAGGCATAGCGCATGGTCACCATCCGATTGAGCCGGCACGGCAGCAAGAAGCGGCCGTTTTATCACATCGTCGTCGCGGACAGCCGCTGCAAGCGTGACGGGCGCTTCATCGAGCGCGTCGGGTTCTTCAACCCCATGGCCGCACCGCATGAGCAGACGCTAAAGGTCGACCGCGAACGCTACGCGAGCTGGGTCGCGAAGGGTGCGCGGGCCTCGGAGCGCGTGCTCAGCCTGGTAAAGCGAGAATCCGCCTCGGCGTAGCGCTGCAGTCCTATGGCGCCGGCCGATCCGCTGCACCAGGGCCCGGCGCAGTGTGTCCTCATCGGCCGGATCGCCGGCCTGTTCGGCCTCCAGGGTGCAGTCAAGGTCATTTCCTATACCGAGCCGCGCGGGCAGATCCTGAGCTATGAGCCCTGGTATATAGAGGCCCGGGGTATTTGGCAGCCCCTCCCCCGGACCGCAGGCGGGTGCGCCGGCAAGGGCATCGTGGCACACTTCGCCGGCTATGCCGATCGGGACCAAGCGGCGCGGTTGCTGGGGGCGGAGATCGCAATCGAGCGCGTCCAATTGCCCGCGCTGACGGAGGGTGAGGTCTATCAATTCGACCTCATCGGCCTGGAGGCGATGACCCCGGCGGGCATCGCGCTGGGCAAGGTCGTCGACGTGCTCAGCACTGCCGCGCATGATGTGCTGGTGATCGGCGGGGACCGGCAGCGCTTGGTGCCGTTCGTGCGAGGGGTCTACGTGCGGGAGATCGATCTCGAGACCGGACGCATCGCTCTGGATTGGCATCCGGACGACTAGCGATCGAGGTGTGCGCTGTTCTGGCAGTTCCCATCCCCTGCAAGATGCGTGAGCCGCGCGGGTTCGATCGATGACCGTGTCAAGCCCAGCAAGGTCTGGAGCCGTAGCCGGCGCGGCGCAGCTCTACCTCGGGGTGGTGAGCCTGTTTCCTGAGATGTTTGCGGCCTTGACCGGGTATGGCGTGACAGGACGCGCCGTGGCGCGGGGTCTGGTACGCTTGCGGTGCTGGAATCCGCGTGAGTTTGCGTGTGACGTACATCGCACCGTGGATGATCGGCCGTACGGTGGCGGACCGGGGATGGTCATGTTGTATACGCCCTTGCGCGACGCGATCCGCGCCGCGAAACGCGCCCTGGGTGCAGCGGCCCGGGTGGTGGTGATGACCCCGCAGGGCCGGCCTTTGAACCAGGCCGGCGCAGCGGTACTGCTGGCGCGCCAGCCGCTCATCATCGTGGCCGGCCGCTATGAGGGCATGGACGAACGCGTCATCGAGGGGCTGGCCGACGAGGAGTGCTCGATCGGCGACTACGTATTGAGCGGCGGGGAACTGGCCGCCATGGTGCTCATCGACGCCATGGTGAGGCTTATCGCGGGGGCTGTAGGCGATGCCGATTCGGTGCGCGAGGACTCGTTCCGTGCGGGTCTGCTGGACCACCCGCATTATACGCGCCCCGAGACCGTGGATGGTCTGGCGGTACCGGCGGTGTTATTGAGCGGCAACCACGCAGCCATACGCCGCTGGCGGTTACGGCAGGCTTTGGGCCGCACCTGGGAACGCCGTCCGGATATGCTGGGCGCCTTGGATGCCGAGCAACAGGGACTAGTACAGGAGTATATGGATGAGAAACGGCGCCCGTTGGGCGATGGTAACGACAAGGGCGATTGAAACAGGAGCAGGTCGCATATGAGCCGTATAATTGAGCAAATCGAATCGGAGATGATGACGCGCCAGCTACCGGACTTCCGTCCCGGCGATACGGTCGTGGTTCAGGTGAAGGTAAAAGAGGGCGAGCGCGAGCGATTGCAGGCCTTCGAAGGAGTGGTCATCGCCAAGCGTAATCGCGGCCTCAACAGCTCCTTCACGGTGCGCAAGGTCTCGCATGGGGAGGGCGTGGAGCGGGTATTTCAAGCCCACAGCCCGTTGGTACATGAGGTCGTGGTCAAGCGTCGCGGGGACGTGCGGCGCGCCAAGCTCTACTACACGCGCAATCTGAGTGGAAAGGCGGCCCGGATCAAGGAAAAGATCAAGCACCGTTAGCGGGGACGGCTATCAGGCCGTCTTGGATTGGCCGCTGGGGGTGCTCGGGATCCGCGTCTCGGGGCGCGGCCTGTCCGGGATCGATTTCCTGCCCGCGGCTCGCCGCGTAGGCGTACCGATCGCCCCGGAATACCAGGCGATGATCGAGCAGTTGCGGGCTTATTTCCGCGACCCGAGCTTCCGGTTTTCCCTCAGGCTGGCGCTCGAAGGCACGGAATTCGAGCGGCGCGTCTGGGCGGCGCTACGCCGCATTCCCGCCGGCACCACGGTCACCTATGGCACGCTCGCGATCCGGCTGGGCAGCGCGCCACGCGCCGTGGGGCGGGCCTGCGGGGCCAATCCCGTCCCGATCGTCATCCCCTGTCATCGCGTGGTCGCCGCCGACGGACTCGGGGGGTATATGGGGGCCAACGAGCACGGGCTTGACGTCAAGCGCTGGCTGCTGGACCACGAGCGTGCCCGCGCGCGCGCCTAGCGATCCGCCCCCCGTTTCGCCGCTCATCGAGCGCTTTCGTGACGCGCTGTGGATGGAGCGGGGATTGAGCGCGAATACGCTGAGCGCCTATGTCACCGATTTGACTCTCTTTGCCCGATGGCTAGCACAAACTGAGGCCGATCTCGTCAGCGCCGGGCGTAGCGAGGTCATGTCTTTCCTGGGCGCGACGCCGAATGCCTCGGCACGCACCCTCGCACGCCGCTTGTCGAGCCTGCGCCAACTGTATGGCTATCTGGTGCGGGAGGGATTAATAAAAGAAGACCCCTGTGCCACGATCGAGGGTCCGCGCGTCGGCCGGGTGTTGCCGCGTACCTTGAGCGAAGCTGAAGTAGAGCTGCTGCTGCAAGGCCCTAATATCGAAAGCCCGGCCGGGCTACGCGACCGCAGCATGCTGGAGCTGTTATACGCGACGGGGTTGCGGGTCACCGAGCTGGTCCGGCTCGAGCGTGCTCAGATCAATCTGCGGCAAGGGGTGGTACGGGTGACCGGCAAGGGGGGTAAAGACCGGCTGGTCCCGATCGGCGAGGAAGGCGTCGGCTGGTTGCAGCGCTACCTCGACGAGGGGCGAGGGACGCTCCTGAAGCGCGCGCTGTCCGATTTCCTATTCGTGACCGCTCGCGGCGGCCCGATGACCCGCCAGGCGTTCTGGTACCTCATCAAGAGATACGCGCGGCAGGCCGGTATATACAAACCGCTGTCACCGCACACCCTGCGGCACGCCTTCGCAACCCATCTAGTGAATCATGGCGCCGATCTGCGCGTGGTGCAGTTGCTGCTCGGCCACAGCGACATCACGACGACGCAGATCTATACGCACGTCGCGCGCGCCCGCCTCAAGGAATTGCACGCCCGCCACCATCCGCGCGGGTAACGCGGTATAGCTATGCGGCCAGTGGTTGCATAAAGTCGTAGACCAGGCTCAGATCGCCGGCCATGTCCCTACCGTTCTTGTAGCGGCGCGACCGGTCCTTGGCCAGCGCTCGGCGGGTGATGCGTTGGAGGATCGCGGGGACATCCGAGCGTAGGCTCGCCAGGGAAGGGGGATCCACGTTCAAGATCATCTCGTGGATAGAGGCGATCTTGTCGCCGATAAATGGATGGGTGCCGGTCAACACCCGGTACAACACCACGCCCAACGAAAACAGGTCGCTCTGCCCGGTCAAACGCTCGTGGCGTACCTGCTCGGGCGACATGTAGAGGGGCGACCCGGCCTGCTCGATGTCCGCGTGACCGGGCTCGTCCGGCGAGAAGGCGATGCCGAAATCCGCGAGCTTGACGTCGCGATCCGGCGTGACGAGTATGTTCTTGGGCTTGATGTCGCGGTGCACGATGCCCTTGTGATGGGCGTAGTCGAGGGCCAAAGCGCATTTGTACAGGATACTGACGACCTCGGGCAGCGGTAGCAACCTGCTCAGGGTGCAAAAATCGGCGAGGGTCTGGCCGCCCGCCACGTACTCCATGACGATGTAATGGTATTCCTCCTGGATGCCGGCATCGAAGATCGTCGTGATATTCGGATGCATGAGCCGGCCGGCCGACTGCGCCTCATTGAAGAACAGGCGTTTATAGGTTTCTCCCGTTTCCGGACACGCGAGCCGCTGTCGGTGTGCGAGCTTGACCGCGACCTCGCGGTCGATGAACAGGTCGCGGGCGAGGTAGACCATCCCCATACTCCCAGAACCAAGCTCGCGAATTAATTGATATTTTCCGATAGTTAGGTTAATGGCGGGAGTGCCTGTGTGCGGTGTCGTCATTTCCGTCGCCGAGTACCGTCTGGTCCGTGCAGGAAGTCCTATCGGCAGCCCTGGCATATGCTTAAGCGACGAGGGTGATTGCACGGGAGGGCTCATAAGAAGGCATGTGGTTTGATAAGATGGCGCCCGGGCCTGCCGCTCCGGATGCAAGTCCGGTGCGGAGCACGGGCGATTTTCCAATCTATGACCACGGGTGGTAGACATGCGTAAGACGAGATCGCTCGTATATTTTGCAGCCCTGCTGTTAGCGGGGCATGCCCATGCCGAAGGCGCGATCAGGCAGCGGCTGACGGAGGTTCTCATGAAGGTCTCGCCGGGGATGAAGGTAATTTCAGTACGACCCGCGGCACTCGACGGTTTATATGAGGTGCAGGCCGACGGCGAAATCTTCTACATGAGCGAGGACGGAAAATTTCTCGTCAAGGGCGACCTGCTCGATATCGATTCGCTGCGCAACCTCACCGATGAACGCCGCGGACAGGTGAATATCGAGGCGCTGCGCGGCGTAGCGCCTACGAGCATGATCGAGTTCGCACCGAAGGACACCCGGCACGTCCTCTACGTCTATACGGACGTGGATTGCGGTTATTGCCGCAAGTTTCATCAGCAGGTCGGACAGCTCAATGACGCCGGCATCGCGATACGTTACCTGGCCTTCCCGCGCGCCGGGATCGGTTCGGAAAGCTATGCTAAGGCGGTCTCGGTATGGTGCGCCAAGGATCGCCGGACGGCGCTGACCGACGCCAAGGCCGGCAAACCCGTCAAGCCGGCCAATTGCGACAATCCGGTGGTCGCTCAATACGAACTCGGTCAACGCATGGGCGTGCAGGGTACGCCAGCGTTATATACGGAGACGGGCCAGGCGATAGGCGGCTACATACCGGCCGACCGGCTGGTGAAGATGTTGGCGAAACCGCAGTGAGCGTAGGCGGCGGGTCCCGGCTAGCGTCCGCCGGCGCGCGCGTAGGCAATCAGCGCCGCGACGTTTTCGCCGGTCAACGACTCCAAGAACGCCCGCAGGTCCGAGCGCTGCGCCGGGCTGAGGCCAAGAGGCTTCAGCAACGGGTCTGTATAGGGTCCGGGGATGCCGCCGCGGTCATAGAATGCGAGCACGTCGTCGAGGCTGGCCAGCGAGCCGTCGTGCATATAGGGCGCGGTTAGCGCGACGTTGCGTAATCCTGGGGTTTTATATAGCCAGCGATCCTCGGGTCGCTGTGTGACCTCGTAACGGCCTAGGTCGTGGGCCAGCCGCTCGCTCACCGACTCCAGTGCGGCGCCCGGGAGTCTAACCGTCAGTCCCGGCGCCAAGCTTAGGTCGATGTCCTTACCCGATCCCCGCATGGCGCGAGCCCAGCCGATCCCGTTGCTATGCAACCCTTGATCGGTGAACAAGGCATATCCCTTATCGATACGGTGGCAGACCACGCACCCCGCCGGACCGGTGAAGATCCGGAAGCCGCGCCGGGCCGCGTCGTTCAGTGCCTTCCGGTCCTTGGCAAAATACCAGCGATCGAAGGCCGAGCCGCCCGAGACCAGCGTGCGTTGGTAGCTCGCCAGCGCGGCACCGATGCCCCCCATGCTCACCGCCCGGCCGAAGGCGCGCTCAAAACGCCCCGTGTAATCGCGCAGCGCCGCGATGCGCTCGATCACCCAGCCGACCGAAGGCGCCGCCATCTCGTTCATCGCCAAGAGCGGTGACCAGACCTGCGTCTCCAGTGCCCGCTCGCGCCCGTCATGGAACAACCGCTGTGCATAGGCTACATTGAAGAGACTGGGCGTGTTGCGGCGTACCGAGCGCCCTTCCATGCCCACGGGTGTCGCCAGCTCATTGCTGGTAAAACCCTGCTCCGGGATGTGGCACATGGCGCACGACAACGTGCCGTTCAAGGACATGCGCCGATCGAAGAACAGCTTGCGCCCCAGCTCGACCTTGTCCACCGAGAGCGGATTGTCGGGAAGAACGGGAACGGGCGGCAGCCCGAGGGGTGGCGGCCCCTCGACAGGCAGGGGCGCCACGGTCGGGGCCGGTCCGCGCTCTCGACCCGCCGCGCCCTCCCCCATCTTCGGCTCGCCGGCCAAGAGACGCAGGTCCGACTCGACGCGGGTCGCGTCGAGCAGCGAGGCACTGTATATGTTTCGAATCGCCCGCGTCTTGTCGATGAGAAACACCCGTAATAAATGGGTAATAGCGCCGCTCGTCTTGCCCTGTGGCCCCTGCTCCGCAATAAGCCTTTGTCCGTAGTGCCCGGCGAGTATGGGCAGGGCCGCGTCGGTGCCTAGGGTGGCAAAGACCCAGTCCGCCGCCGATGAGAAAGAGGCGCCGTAGCGGCGCATGACCTCGGGCGTGTCGCGGCGCGGATCGAAACTCAGGCTGATGAGCCGCACTTGACCGGCCAGCGCCGGATCGCTCGCGAGCCGCCGCGCGAGCATGTGCAGCACTCCAGTCGCCCAGGGACAGCCCCGCGCGTCGTTGCAATGGCTGTAGATAAGACTCAAGACCACCAGCTTGCCGCCCAACAAGGCGTGCAGGGTGGTCTCAGCGCCCTGACTGGTTAATACCGGGACATCGGCGGCCGGGGCGATCGCGGGTAACGCATAGCCGGGCAACCCGCGAGGCGCCGCCAGGGCTGCCGCGTTCCACCCCAGCACGAGTGCCAGCGCAACAGCCCCAGCGGCACGCCAGCCGGCACCGGTATCAATCGTGTGCCGCGACCGCGCCACTGCCGCTGTCCGCATACAGGCTGCGCGCCCCGAGCAGCATGATATGCGGCCGGCCGAGCTTCTCCGCCGTAAAATCCAACTCGAAGCGGGCCCGGAGCGCCTTGCCGTCCCAGTCATAGGCCTTGAGGAATTGCTCGTTATCGGCGCCTTTCTTGTCCCAGTTGGCGAGCAGCGAACTGGTGAAGTAGAGCCGCTTCCCGTCCCAGCTCTGCGATACCATATTGAGTTGCGCACCGATGCGTTTTTCGTAGACCGGCTTGGGATGGAAGGGATCGCGCACGTCGTAGCGCCGCACCGTCCCGTCCATGAAGCTGTCCACCCACAGGTAATCGTCCTCCGAGGTCAGCGAAATATCCACCGGCAACGGGACTTTGGCCGGATCGCCCACGTCGGCCACGGCCTCGGCCCGCCACGCGCCCTTGGCATCGAGGTGGATCAGCCAGATCTTCGAGGTCAGCGCCGTCGAGGTAAAGCAATAATTGTGATTCGGTTGCCAGGCGCAGCGCAGTTCCAGAGGCGCACCCGGCACCTCGAGGACGCTCTTCGGTCTGCGCTCGTGCAGGTCCCACACCACCACCGTATTGCCGAAGCGCTGCATCGCCGCCTTGTCCTGAAGCAGCTTGCCGAGGTCCATCATGTAATTCGACCAGCCCGTAAACGATGAGCTGACCAACACGTTCAAACGCGGCAGGGCGCGCACGTCGTAGCCATAGCCATCGGCGTGCTGCCCGGCCTTCTTCGCGCCACGCAGGTCCTCATCGGTCGGCATCCAGTAGCTCGCGAGATAATTCCCCGCGTTGGCGTATTCCACCATCGCCGTGCGTCCGCCGTGGTCTTTGTCGTTCGACAGCCCGGTGATCAGCATCCGGCCGGGCATGGCGTAAAAGGTATGCGGCCCGACCACACCGCCGCTGCGTGCAACAAAGTCGGTGATGGTCTTGACCAGTTGCGGCCTGGCCGGATCGCTATGTACGTCAAAGACAAAGACCTTGCTGGTGTCGAGCCCACCCGCCCATAAATAGGCCCGGTCATCGGTAAAACCGCCATGATGGGCCTCGTTGCGCCTGCCGACTGACAGCGTCGCGATGACCTTACCGTAGTCCTTGGAGGCGGGATTGGCGGCAATCGCGACCAGCTTATCCTGTTCATCCCCCAAGCCCTGCTGGCCCAGGGTCCAGACGTAGACATAGTCCTCCTGGCCGATGATCTTGGCCATGTAGGGGGACATACAGGTCTCGTCGGCGCGCGTGGAACCGCCATGCAGCGCTACGAGCACCGCAACCGATATGAGCATCGAACGGGTAAGACATTGCATGACCAGCCTCCTCCTGAAGATTAGCCTCATATTGCGCTAAGGTCAGGCCCCGGAATACCGCGCCTACGTAGAGCAAGCCTACAATGGCTTGTCGCCGCGGGTGGGTACGGAAGCACCCGCCCGATTACCCTACAACCGCCAAGGGGCAGTGGTCTGTCATCGCGGCAACATAACCAAGCACGCGCGGGGACGTCAAACGGGTTGAGCCGCGCCTGTGGGGCGAGGGACTGGTATTGGCGGGCCCTGGGTTGCCTGAAATCGGTGGCACTCGTCTTGTACACCGCCCCCGGCGCAGGCATGAAATCAATCTTCGACGACGTTGCCCGGAGGCGGCGCGACCGGGACCTTCTCGCGTTCACGAGCGTGCGCGGTAGGGTCCGCCTCGCGATCGGAGGGCGCGGCGGGTTCGCTGAGCCGGTAACCCTGCCGCTCCCCCGCCACCGGAGGCATCGAGGTCTCGCCAGGCCCTTCATCGGCTGGCGGCGCAGTTTGCTCCGCATCGGCGTCGTGCGCCCCCGACGCGGACTCGCCGTTGCCCGCGGCCCGCCCCGCGCGCCGTCCTCTGCCTCGCCCGCCCCGCCGGCCACGCTGTCCGCGACGACGTTGCCCGCGGCCGCGGTGCGGTTCGTGAGGCGATGCTGCCGACTCTTGCGGCGCCGACTCCGCGGCGTCGCTCACGGACTCGAAGGCGGCGGGCACCGGCCCGGTAGCGTCGTCGATCGAGGCCTCGGGCTCGTCACCTGATTCGGCTACGCCCGCCCCGGCCTGCGGTACGGCATCGCCCCTGTTTCGATGACCGCGCTCGGAGCGGCGCGCCTGCTGCCGCCCGCCCCGGTGCCGGCCCATTCGGCGGCCACGTTCGCGCTGCCGATGCTCCTCCAGCCGCTGCTCCCCGCCTGGCTCCTCCGATCCCACGTCTGTCTCTTCGGGTGCATGGGCCAAGTCGGAAACGGCCGGCGGGTCGGATTCGTGTTGCGGCACCGAGGCATGCTCTTCGCCAAACAAAGAGGTGATGAAGCGCTTGAGAAAGCCACTGGGGCGCGGGGCGCCAGCCTCCGCTACCGCCTCCGCCTCGGACGGTGCGCTGAGTGCCTCGCGTTCGACCCCCTTCACCATCGGCTCCTCGGCCCGGCGCTGCTCCTTGGTGCCCACCTCGATCTCCTCGACCGGCGCGGCGTCGATGAGCTTGTAGCTGACGGCACTGTTGGCGGCCGCGGCGAGCTCCGCCTGCCGGAGGCGCTTGACCGTGTATTGCGGCGTTTCGAGCTTGGGATTGGCCAACACCACCACCCGTACCGTTTGACGTGACTCTATGCTCGCCACCTCCTGGCGCTTTTCGTTGACCAGAACGGTCGCTACCTCCACCGGCAACTGCACGATGACCTTGACGGTCGACTCCTTCATTGCCTCCTCTTCGATGACGCGCAGCACCGACAAGGCCAAGGATTCGACGCTGCGGATGGTACCCTGGCCATCACAGCGCGGGCAGACGATGTGGCTGAACTCGGCCAGCGAGGGACGCAAGCGCTGCCGCGACATCTCCAACAGCCCAAAGCGCGAGATCCGGCCGATCTGCACGCGGGCGCGGTCCATCTTCAGGGCCTCGCGCAGCCGGTTCTCGACCAAGCGCTGGTTCTTCTGGCTGCTCATGTCGATGAAGTCGATGACGATGAGCCCGCCGAGGTCGCGCAGCCGAAGCTGCCGCGCCACCTCCTCGGCGGCCTCGAGGTTGGTCTGGAAGGCGGTCTCCTCGATGTCGCCCCCGCGCGTGGCGCGCGCCGAGTTGATGTCCACCGTGGTCAGGGCCTCGGTCGGCTCGATAACGATCGATCCGCCGGAGGGCAATTGCACGGAACGTCCATAGGCCGACTCGATCTGGCTCTCGATCTGGAAGCGCGTGAACAACGGCAGGCCGTCCTCGTAGAGATGCAGCTTCTTCAGGTTCTGCGGCATGACCTGCTCCATGAAGCGGCGCGCCTTCTCGTACAGGCCGGGGTCGTCGATCAGGACCTCCCCGATGTCGTTTCGAAAATAATCCCGGAGCGCACGGATGATGACGTCGGCGTCCTGATAGACGAGAAAAGGCGCGGAGCGGCTGGCGGCCGCCTCGTCCACCGCACGCCAGAGGTGCAACAGATAATCGAGGTCCCATTGCAGCTCCTCGGCGCTCTTGCTCACGCCCGCGGTACGCACGATGAGTCCCATCCCTTCCGGTATATCGAGGCCGGCGATGGCCTCGCGGGCCTCATCGCGTTCCAGGCCCTCGATCTGGCGGGATACGCCACCGGCACGCGGGTTGTTCGGCATCAGCACGAGGTAACGTCCCGGCAGGCTGATGAAGGTGCTGAGACTCGCCCCCTTGGTGCTGCGCTCGTCCTTCTCGACCTGCACCACGAGCTCCTGTCCCTCGCGCAGGACCTCGCGGATATTGACCCGTCCGCCTCCCCGCGGGGACTCTGAGAACGCCGAGCGCGCCACCTCCTTGAGCGGGAGGAAACCGTGACGGTCGGCGCCGTAATCGACGAAGGCCGCTTCGAGGCTAGGTTCTATACGGACGACCCGGGCCTTGTAGATATTGGATTTTCGTTGCTCGCGTACGGTCGCTTCTATATCAAGATCGTATAGACGTTGCCCATCGACCAGGGCGACACGCAACTCCTCTGGCTGAGTGGCGTTGATCAGCATTCTTTTCATCGAAATAATGTCCTTGTATGCACACGATAGCGCGGCGAGCGGGTGCGGAATTGCAGGCACACTGGCGTAGGTCGGTGCTCATGTGCCCGGGCCGAAAATAGTATCGAGGCATAGGCGCAATCCGCGTGACGTCGTGGCGCTTAGAATTGTTCAGTGGTGGAGTCCCGGCAGTCGCTCTGGTGGTTTTCGGGCCGCAAGTCCCATGCAGCACCTGCGTGCCTGTCCGTGCCCCGGCAACCTGGGCGGCACCGCGGTCCGCACGGAGAAGGGTGGAATTTGACCCCAAGACGGCGCAGCATACGCTGCGGGCGAGTGACATGCCCCCTCTTACCTCGCAACCGAGCTTCGTGGCACCAGAACGTATAGGCCAATGGGAACGCCTTATCCCGGCGGGGGCTAGATTTGTCCGCGCAACGAGCGCTTTGGCGCAACCCCGCCGCGCCGCCAATATAGCAATGAAACCGCGGTGCAGCAATCGGCCATGACGGATCTCTCGCCCGAGACGGTAGGCGCTTATACCAAGGTGAGACGAGTTACCGTTACAAACGAACATAGCGGGCGGCGTGTCGACAATTACCTGTTATGGCTTTTGGGCGATGTCCCCAAGAGCCGGGTCTATCGCATGCTGCGGAGCGGGGAGGTGCGGATCGATGGCGGGCGCGTCCGCCAGGACCACCGATTGCGTAGCGGGGAGGTCCTGCGGATCCCGCCGGTACGGCACACGGTCGCGGCACCGCCCGCCATCATCTCGGACCGGTTACGCGGCTGGTTGGACGGCGCCATCCTGCATGAAGATGACTCCATGCTGATCGTCAATAAACCAGCGGGGATTGCCGTACATTCTGGCTCTGGCGTCAAATACGGAGTCATCGAGATCCTGCGCGCCCTGTGTCCCGCGGCCCCCTACTTGGAGCTGGTGCACCGTCTGGACCGCTCGACCTCCGGCTGCCTGATGGTCGCCAAGAGCCCGATGCGGCTGCGCGAGTTGCACGTCATGCTGCGCGAGAACAGGATCGAAAAGCGCTATCTGGCCCTCAGCGCGGGGGCCTGGACCGGGGGGCCACGGCGCGTCGAGACCAACTTGCGGCGTTACGGGCAACGCTCCGGAGAACGGGTGGTTCGCGTCTGCGCCGACGGCAAACTAGCCGAGACCGTGGTAACACCGCGCGAGCATTTTGGCGCGGCAACCCTGGTCGAGGCGCAACCCCTGACCGGACGGACACACCAGATCCGGGTGCACCTGAGTCATCTTGGTCATCCGGTGGCCGGCGACGAAAAGTACGGCGACCGGGATTTCAACAAGCGCATGAGGGTCTACGGGCTTAACCAGGGTCAGTTGTTTCTGCACGCCCGGCGCTTGCAATGGGATGAGGGCGAGGACGGCTCGACGCTCAGCGTCGAGGCGCCTTTGCCGCTGGAACTGGAGGCGGTCCTGCGCCAGTTGCGCGAGCGCTCGGACGTCGGCTCCTCCTCATCGGAGACGCCGTAATCCTTTCCTTGGCACCCCGATTGCCTTTTTCCGCAATCCGTTTCCGTACAGATATGGAGTATTGACATCGACTATGAACGAGCATGACCACACCCCACCGCCCATCCCGAGCCCATCCCCTAACGACTGGGAACGACAATTGATATCCGCGCTGGCCCAATCGGCGCTCGTCGAGCAACGCCGCACGCGCCGCTGGGGGATATTTTTCAAGTGCCTGACCTTCGCCTATCTGAGCATTTTCTTGACCATGGCCCTCAGCAAGCACTGGGGATCGGATTCGACCTCCAGCGGCCTGCACACGGCGCTCATCGATATCCAGGGTGAGGTCGGCAGCGATCCGCAGGCGAGTGCCGATGCGGTGGTGAGCGGACTGCGCGCGGCCTTCAAGGACTCGAACACCAAGGGCGTGATCCTGCGCATCAATAGCCCGGGTGGTAGCGCGGTCCACGCCGGCTACATTGCCGACGAGGTCTTCCGCCTACGCAGCGCCCACCCCGCGATCCCGATCTATGCCGTCATCACCGATATGTGCGCCTCGGGCGGTTACTACATCGCGGTGGCAGCCAACGCCATCTATGCCGACAAGGCCAGCTTGGTCGGTTCGATCGGCGTGGCCATGAACGGCTTCGGTTTCGTCGGTACCCTGGAACGGCTGGGTGTCGAGCGGCGTTTGGTTACCGCCGGCGCACACAAGGGCTTTCTCGATCCCTTTTCGCCCCTCAATCCGCAAGACCTCGATCATCTCAAGGGCGTCCTCGGACAGGTTCACCGGCAGTTTGTCGACGTGGTCAAAAAGGGCCGCGGCGATCGCTTGAAGGAGCAGCCCGAGTTATTCAGCGGGCTCATATGGAGCGGCGAGCAAGGCGTAGCCCTGGGGCTGGTGGATGCCTTGGGGAGCAGCAGCTATGTCGCACGCGAAGTCATCAAGGCCGAGACCATCGTCGACTTCACCCAGAAACAGGACTATCTGGACCGCTTCGTCGAGCGCTTCAGCACCACCGCGGCCAAGGCCTTGGTCGGGGGTATCCCGGCGATTCGGTAGTTGGGCTTGGGAGGCATAGGGAGATACGTTTGACGCTAAAGGAGAAGGAGGAGCAACTTCGGTGCTCCCCAATGTCCGGACAATGAACCCGTTGCGATAAGATAGAATCCTCGATGGCGTAAGCACCGTACCCGCCTGCTTTTTGATTTTATGGCGCGCAAGCCGGAACACATGTTGGCGCGCCAAGACCTCGGGTGCAGTAACCCTACACAATGGACTGGCAAGACGCCTACTCTGGCCCAAGTGCCCGAAGAAGAAGGTCGCAGCGAAACAGCCGGCGGCCTAGGGGCGGAGCGCCTCACCCAGACCATGGCGCTGCTGGTCCCGGCGTCTCTGTATACCGGTGCGGTCCGAGGCCGAGACCATCCGCCGCGCGATAACGCCCTTCCTCATCGGCCGGCCCGGCTACTTCGCCCGCGACCTCCAGGTCTATGACCGCGCCGGACAGCGCGGCCCGCGCTGCACCACGCGGCTGCGCGGTTGCCGCAAAGGCCAGCGCTCGGCACTGCCCGCGCTGCCAGCGTTAGGAATTGCCGACAGCCATGGCCGGCATGCATCGCGTGGAGCTGTGCATACCGCTCGTACCCTCCCCGAACGACAGCGGAACACGCAGGCGTCGCAATCGCCGAACAGGAACCGGCGGCGATGATCCAGGTCTCGGTTGGACGACACCATCTGAATGACGGCATCGATCGCGCAAACCGCTTACCGGTCGCGTCATCATGGGAGCGCTCGGACTGCGTTGTGCCGATCAAGCTCGAATCAGTGTCTGGGAATAGCGACAATGATTGTTCTGCCCTTATTTGTTCCTATTCTGCCGGACTTACTAACCTTCCAATCGCAGGTCGTTCTCCACCAGCGTCCGGTTCTGGCGACATGATCAGTTCCGGGGCGGACGAAGAAATTCCTAAATGTTTATCGGGATCGCGCGATAAATTCGGGACCCCGTATGAGACCGCAGTGCCGCGGGATGCGGCCGCGACCGAAGTGGTGGCAAGGGCGACGAGCAGTCTATCGGTATGCATCGCTTCTCGCAGGGTTGCGGAATATAAATCACCTAAGGAGACTCGTACCATGTCACGACGATCAGGATGGTCCGTCCTCGTCATTCCGTTTTTACTATCTTCCCCCCTTATCGTGGCCGAGCAGGTGACACCGGATCGCGATGCCAAGGCCACCGGTCAGCGGCCTGAGAAGATCGAGATGCCCGCTGCCGTACCGGCCTATCGCCCGGAGGGCCCCGAAGTGCCCCCTGCGGGTGAGGCGCCCGGGACCAATCAACGCGCAAGTAGCGCGCTGCGCGAGCCCGGCCGGTATGTGCCGGGGCCGTTGCCGCGGAAACATCGCCGATAAGCCGCTGCGGGCTCAGCGCCCCGGCCTACACCCTTCGAATCGAGCCCAAGGAGTGGGTGATATGATAAATCGTACCTGTGTCTGCAATTTTACGGTGTTTATCCTGGTGTTCTGTTGCGCCGCTCGGGGCGAGGAGATCCGGGACTTTTACGCCGAGCCGGGCCTCAATCCCTTCAAAGAGACGCTGAACCAAGACCTCAATGAGCATATCGATCCCTTCTCGGGAACGCTGCAGCACAGCCATACCGACCTCGTTGTCCCAGGCAACGGCGGCCTCGACATCAAGGTAACGCGCGTCTACACCAGTCCGCAGAAACACCTCGGTGTCCGCACGGTGACCGGCGCGAACTGGACCATGCATTTCGGCCGCTTGGTCGCGCCGACCGCACACAAGGATAAGCTCTGCGCGCAAGACACCTACAATGCGCGCACGGAAGACAATCCCTCCATCGAGTTCCCCGACGGCGGGCGCGAGCTGCTGGTGCTGGATGCCGTCCACGGACAATACCTCGTCACCAAGAGCGGCTGGCGGGCGACGTGCAATGCCGCGGGCCAAGGCCTGGTCGCGACCTCGCCTTCAGGCGTGAAGTACACGATGGACGCGCTCAATACGCTGAACAACCACTGGAGCTGGTATACGACGCGCATCGAAGACCGCCATGGGAATACGATCGATGTCGTTTACAAGACGAACTCATGGAATTTCATCTACGTCGATAAGATAACGGCGAGCGACGGCCGGCTGGTGCAATTTCGATACGAGGTCGAAGATACCGAAAACGTCCGGCTCAAGGAAATCAGCGCGAACGGACAAACCTGGCACTACCGTTACGAGCACGTCGATACGCCGGAAGGGCTGAATTATTACCATCTGGCCGAGGTCGTACGACCGGATGGCCTGAGCTGGAAGTACAGCTATTACCCTTACGATAGCGCAGCGGATGCCGTCGGCAACTATGCCATGCGCTCGGTGACGTACCCGCATGGCGCGAACATCGTTTACAGCTATCAGGAGGTCGACTTCGATCCCTCGGACGTCGACAACCAATGGGATGAACCGACCACGGTGATGGCGACCAAGAGGGTGGCCGGCCGATTGCCGGGGACGTACGTCGGCGATCCCGACCCGTCCTTCCCAGGCGGTGAATGGCGCTTCGAGTACGAGCCCGAATCACCGGAGCTGTTTACCACCAAAGACGGCACCTTGGCCTCTGGTCTCGATAAGACCACCGTGTACATGCCCGGCGGCAAGCAGGTTTACCTCCACTATGGGTTCTCCTACACGGGCGGCCCGTCCAGCGGCATCTTGTGGATCACCGGCATGCCGTATCAGCAAGAGAACTACGATGGCAATTGCGGCGGCGGAACCAGTGTAGGGGGTGCCTGCCGCCTGATAGAGTCGATCTACAACGACTGGGCCCCACGCTTGATATCCCAGGAGGACTACTGGCACGGCCGGGCGGCATCGGAGGACGATACCTACGCGGCGCAGCTTATCGGCCGGGTCCACAACCGCGACGATAACGGTCACCGGACGGATTACGAAGACTACGATGACCTGGGCAATGCCCGCAGGGTCGTGGAAAAATCCAATCTCGGGGATGCGGACAAGGTGACGCGGCTCAGTTACCGCATCGACAAGGCCAAATGGATCGTGCACCAGGTAGAGGACGAGACCGTCCTCGGGCCGGCCGGGGAAATCGTGAGCCACGTCGACCGGACATTCAACAGCGATGGCGATCTGACTAGCGAGAACAAGAACGGCGTCTCCACCGCCTATGCGTATACCCCACAGGGCGATCTGGAAACCGTGACCGATGCACGCTCGAATACCACCACCTACGCCAACTACAAACGCGGCATTCCCCAGCTTGAACGGCACCCGGAGTCGGTCACCTTCTCCCGCGTCGTCAACGATACCGGGACTGTCGCGTCTCAGACCAACGGCCGGGGTTACACCCGCAGCTTCAGCTACGATGACCTAAACCGATTGACGGACATTACCTATCCGCTCAATTCACCGGTCGGCATCGTCTGGGGTGCGAGCGGCAAGACACTCACCCGCGGCAACTATCAGGAGCGTATCGATCTCGATGGCTTCGGCCGGCCGATCCGCACGACGCGGCAGGATACGGTCTCAGGGGTGCAGATCACCCGCACCACGCGCTACGACGTACACAGCAATATAATCTTCGAGTCTTATCCTAATTCCGAGACCGGCGTGAGTTATAGCTACGATACGCTCAAGCGGCTTATCGAACTCCAGCACCCGGACGGGGCTCGCCGCACCTATAGTCATGACAGCCCGCAGGTGACGGAGACCGATGAGCGCGGTAACAGCACCGTATTCCTCTACCGATCCTACGGGGCGCCGGACAAAGACAAGGTGCTCCGGGTGCTCACCTCGCCGGAGAACCTCTCCACCGTCCTCGCCTACGATCAGCTCAATCATCTGACCAGCGTCTTTCAGGGCGAGAGAGACCCGACCGATGGATCCTTGTCCGGCCTATACCGCAGATTCGGCTATGACGCACGCTTCTACCTCACCTCGGTGCAAGATCCAGAGACCGGCGTCACGGCGTACAGCCGCGACGCGCTGGGCAACCTGATCTCCCGCCAGATCGGCGCGTCCGGGATCACGAACTACACCTACGATGGCCTGAACCGCCAAGTCTATGCCGATTATCCCGGCGCAACCCCGGATGTCTCCACACGTTACGACGCAGATAACCATGTGACGCAGATAACCAATGGCAGCAGCGTCATCGATTATCTCTACGACGAGAATGACAACCTCAGGAGTCAGAACCTGAGCATCGGCGCCGTCCTCTATCCGCTCGCCTTTACCTACGACCAGCATGATTTTCTGAGCGCGATGAGCTATCCCTCGGGCCGGAGCATCGAGTATCGCCCGGATGCCCTCGGCCGGCCCACTCGGGTGGCGCCTTATGTGAGCACCGTGAGCTATCACCCCGGCGGGCCACTCGCGCAATTCAGCCACGTCAACGGCCAGGTGACCGACGTCGCCTTGAACGAGCGGCAATGGGTAGGCGAGATCCGCCACCAGGGGCCGGGCGGTGCGGCCGAGTTGAATTACGGATACGATCCCCTCGGCAACGTGCGCAGCATCACCGACGTGCTCAACCCCACCGAGGACCGCGGCTTCGACTACGATGCCCTGAATCGCCTCACCGGTGCCCAGGGCCGCTGGGGCGCGGGCGGCTTCGCCTATGACTTCTTCGGTAATGTAACCGAGATGGTCTCGGGCGCGAACCGGCACCGATTCACCTATAACGCCCTCAAGCTCCAAAGCGTCATCCACAACGATGCGACCCGTTCCTGGTACGCCCACGATGTCTACGGCAACGTACGGGCCGACACCGAGCTCGTTGGGCTCGATACGGTCGGGCAACTCCTCAAGCGGCAAGAATACCTGTATAACGATGTCGGCCAGTTGCTTCAGGCCACCGAGCAGACGCGCGATGGGAGTGGGGATCACTTCCGCCACCACGACTTCGACTACGACGCTGCCGGCAACCGCATGCGGCGCACCGACCCTCAAGGCCAGGTGACCGACTTCGTCTATGGCCGCACCGGTCAACTGCTCGGTGAATATACCGGTGCGCGGCAGTTCGGCAAGGAATATATCTACCTCGGGGCTCAGCAGGTCGCGAGCGCCCAGACCAACCGGCCTCCGGTGGCCGATGCCGGTACCGATCAGCGCGCCGGTGACGGCGCGACGGCCACGCTCGACGGCTCGGCCTCGCGAGACCCGGACGGGACTATCGCGCGGTACGCCTGGACGCAGATCTCGGGCGCGCCGGTCGCGCTCTCGGGCGCCAATACCGCTACCCCGAGCTTTACCGCACCACTCGTGGCGGGTAGCCTCGGATTCGAGTTGACGGTCACCGATAGCGACGCTGAGACCGGTACGGACAGGGTCACGATCACCGTGTATGTCAATCAACCGCCGGCCGCCAATGCGGGGGCCGATCAAAGCGTGCTGGGTGCATCCACCGTTACCCTGGACGGATCGGCGTCCAACGATCCAGAGGGTGACCTACTGACGTACCGATGGCGGCAACTGAGCGGCGGTACCGTCACGCTGACCAACGCAACCAACGCGCAGGTGCAATTCAAAGCGCGCAACGCCGCGGAGACGCTGCAATTTGAACTGACCGTCACCGATCCGCTGGGTAAATCCTCCGTTGACACAGTGGACGTGCTGCTGACGGTGAATCAACACCCGGTTGCCATCAGCCCTAATGTCAACGCCCGGTATGTCCGTACCGTTACCTTGCACGGTGACGGCTCCTACGATCCGGAGGGAACGCCGCTGCGTTATTTCTGGTCGCAACTCGTGTTCCCGGGCGATCCAGCCGTCGTCTTGACGAGGCACACGACCGCCGATCCGACGTTCGTGGTGCCGAAGGTGACCTCTGATTGGACTCTGCGTTTCAAATTCACCGTATGGGACGTTCAGGAGCTGAATCACTCGGTGAACGTTCTGGTTACAATCGGTCCGAACCATGCCCCAACGGTCAACGCCGGGGCGGATCTTTGGATTAGCGGCCTGAATACCGGCTATTTATACGGCCAGGGTGCCGATCGCGATCTCGACACTACCCTAAACCTGGATTGGCGACAGATCGGCGGTTCACCCGTCACGCTGACGCCCCTGCCGAACAGTGATCCCTGGATGCGCTTCTTTATTGCGCCGTTGGCCGCCGCGGATCAAACGCTGGTGTTCGAGCTGAAGGCGACCGATCCCGAAGGCGCCGCGGGCAAGGATACGCTCGAAGTCTTCATCCGCGCCAATACCGCGCCTATCGTCGATCTCGGACCCGATCAAGGAGCTACACCGGGCACGCTCGCTACGCTGAATGCCAACATAACGAGTTACGAGCCCGAGGTCTTGCAATACGCCTGGCGACAACTCTCCGGCACGCCGGTGACGTTGAGCGGCGCCGATACGCCTCAGCTCGGCTTTACCGCACCCACGACAGCGGGCGAGACCCTCGTGTTCGAACTGACCGTGACCGATACGCTGGGACTGACGGGCAGCGATACCGCAAACTTTACCGTCAATGCCGCGCCCAGCGCCCAAGCCGGGCTCGATAGGAGTGTCAACGGCGGCGCGGCCGTGACCCTGGATGGCAGCACCTCCCGCGATCCGGAAGGCGGCGCACTGAGTTACGCTTGGCGGCAGATCTCCGGAGTCACCGTTGCCCTAGCCAATCCGGCGACTGCCACAGCCTCGTATAAAGCGCCGTATGTCGACAGCGCGACGGCCCTGGAGTTCGAACTCGAGGTCACTGATCCGCTCGGCGCCGCCAGCACCGACTTCGTGCGAATCACCGTCAATCGTAACACCGTGGCCGGTGACAAGATCGCGCCGCGCTCAACGCTAACCCGCCTCAACTACGGCAAGATCCGCATCACGGTCAACGAGACCTCTAGTATCTATGCACAGATCGTCGGTGTGCGGCCCTGGTGGATTTACAATGCGACCTTCCCCACTACCACCCGTGAGACTGTCGAGTACTATGCTATTGATCGGGCCGGCAACCGGGAAACACTGCGCCGCTATGTGACCCCCTGATCCAGAGGTCCAACCATGAAACGGCTATTGCTATTCCTTCTGACGCTCTGCGCCCTCCACGCCCAGGCCGTGGAGCGCGTCATCCACTACCACAACGACGCCCTCGGCT
>JBOIDW010000128.1:0-22737 GCA_050740655.1 Gammaproteobacteria bacterium
GGGAGAGGGCTAGGGTGAGGGGATCAGGACAAGGGCGGTTTGTAACCGTGCTCGCTATAAAGGTTAAAGGCCTTGCAGACCGGCATAGGCGGCGACCAACAGCTTCTGCCCCACGCCCGCAAAATTGACCAACACACGCGTGTGTTCGCCATCGCCTTCGAGCTGCAACACGATGCCTTCTCCAAACTTGGCATGTCGCACGCGCTGGCCGAGGCGCAGCCCCGCGATGTCGCGCGCCGGTGCGCTGACGCGTGCGGAGACTGTGTTACTCGCTAGCGGCACGGGCTTGGCCTGGTAGCGGACCTCGGCGATGAGCGCCCCCGGCAGCTCGTCCAGAAAGCGTGAGGGCCTGGGATAATGGTCGCTGCCGTGCAGCCGGCGTGCCTCGGCATGGCTTAAGACCAAGCGCTCTTTCGCGCGCGTGATGCCGACGTAGCACAGGCGCCGCTCCTCCTCGAGTTGAGTCGCGTCCATGGCGCTACGCTGGTGGGGGAACAGGCCCTCTTCGAGTCCGGCGATGAATACCAGGGGATATTCCAGGCCCTTTGCCGCGTGCAAGGTCATGAGCTGCACGCTGTCTTGAAACTCATCGGCCTGGGCCTCACCCGCCTCCAGTGCGGCGTGGGCGAGAAATGCCGCCAGGGGATCCATCTCGCTGCCTTCCTCCGGCACGAACCGGCTCGCGGCGCTGACCAGCTCGTCGAGGTTTTCCTGCCGATCGATGGCCTGCTCACGCTTCTCCTTGCGGTAGTGCTCGGCGATCTGCGTCCTTTTAATCACCGTTTCGACCATGCTGCCCAGCGCTAGCGTGCGGCATTCGGCGCTGAGCCGCTCGATTAAGTCCAGGAATCCTTGCACGGCGAGCACCGCGCGCGCCGCAAGCTCGCGCCCTTGAAGCAACGCCAGCACGGCCCGCCATAGGGACAGCCCGTCGCGCCTGGTGTGCTGCTCCCGGATAAGCTCCAGGCTGCGTTGGCCGATGCCGCGATTCGGCGTGTTGATGACACGCTCGAAGGAGGCATCGTCATCGCGGTTGTCGAGCAGCCTGAGATAAGCGAGCACGTCCCTGATCTCGGCACGCTCATAGAATTTGAATCCGCCGTGTACCCGATAAGGGATGCGCCGTTGATGCAAGGCCTCCTCGAAGACGCGTGACTGGGCGCTGGTGCGGTACAGAATGGCGCAATCGTCGTAACGCCGGCCCGCAGCGCGCCAACTGCGGACCTGTTCGATGCAGAAGCGCGCCTCCTCGTGCTCGTTGAAGGCCGCGAACAGCGCGATCGGCTCGCCCTCGGTACCGGCCGTCCACAGCGCCTTGCCGAGTCGCTTGCGGTTGTGGGCGATGAGTGCGTTGGCCGCACCCAGGATGGTGGCGGTAGAGCGATAATTTTGCTCCAACCGGATCAACTCGGTACCGGGATAGTCGCGCTGGAAACGCTGCATGTTCTCGACGCGTGCGCCGCGCCAGCTATAGATCGACTGGTCGTCATCCCCGACCGCGAACACGTGACCCGCCTCGCCGGTGAGCCGTCTGATCCAGGCGTACTGGATGGTGTTGGTGTCCTGGAACTCATCGACCAGGACATGCCGGAAGCGTTGCTGATAATGGGCGAGGAGCTCGGGGTGATCGCGCCACAGCTCGTGGGCGCGCAGCAGGAGCTCCGCGAAATCCACCAGCCCTGCCCGCTCACAGGCGGTCTCGTAGGCGCGATAGATGCGTAGCTGCTGGTCGAGGTAGCGGTCCGCAGCGGATTGCAGATCGGCGGCGCGCAGACCTTCGTCCTTCTTCGCGTTGATAAACCATTGCAGCTCGCGAGGCACCCAGGTGTTCTCGTCCAGCTCCAGCGCCCGGATCGTGCGACGGATTAGACGCAGTTGGTCCTCGCTATCCAGGATCTGGAATCCCGACGGCAGGCGGGCCGCTTGACTATGGGCGCGCAGCAGGCGATGGGCGATGCCGTGAAAGGTCCCCACCCACATCTGCCGGGCCGGTGTCTGCAGCAGGGTGTCGATGCGGGCGCGCATCTCGGCCGCGGCCTTGTTGGTGAAGGTGACGGCGAGAATGCCGTGCGGCGAGGCGTGGCCGTATTCGATCAACCAGGCGATGCGATGAGTGAGCACCCGGGTCTTACCGCTGCCGGCGCCTGCAAGTACGAGTATCGAACCCGGCTCGGCCGCCACGGCCCGGCGTTGCGCCGCATTGAGCGGGTCGAGGAGAGGGCTGCTCATCATGCGGCCATATTAACAGAGCCTCCGCGGCGAATAAGTCCTCCCTACGTCAGGGCGCGGCCACCGTCGATACGGATCACCTGCCCGGTGCAATAGCTCGCGTCCCGGGCCAGGAAGACCACGGCGGCGGCGCATTCCTCGGCTAGTCCGGCGCGTTGCAATGGGATGCGGGCCAAGAATGCCTCACTCTGCTCGGCACTATAAAATGACGGCCAGGTGATGGCCCCCGGCGCAATCGCATTGACCGTGACGCGCGGTGCAAGCTCGACGGCACAGCTCATCGTGATCTCGAGCAATGCGGCCTTGGAGGCGTTATAGGCGACGAACCGGGGCAGCGGCTCGCCCAGCACGTGGATATCGATGAGGTTCACGATGCGGCCCGCGCTGCCGGGCACCGTGCTTTGATAGCGGGCGCCGAGCAGCGGCGCGCAGGCCTGGCTCAACAGGAGCGGGGCGCGTGCATTCACGGCCATGGCCGCATCGAAGTCCTCGACCCGTAATTGCCCCAACGGCGAGGGCTCGAATCGGCTGGCATTGTTCACCAACAGGTACAGTTCGTCGCGCTGTGCGAGCAAGCGCTCGCGTACCTGCTCGGCCGCGTCGTGCGCCGACAGATCCGCCTGGATAGGATAAGCCCGGCGGCCCAGTGCCTCTACGTCCTTAACGAGGTCACGGGCGGCGCCGCTGCTCGCGCGGTAAATAAAAGCCACGTCCATTCCGGCCCGCGCCAGGGCCAGTGCGATGGCGCGGCCTAGGCCTCGCGCAGCGCCGGTCACCAGGGCGGTTTTATCCTGCAGAGTGATCATGCATTACGCGCGTCGTGGGCATCGATTGTGGCGTAAGCCACCAACCCGCCGGCCGCAGCGGCACCTTGGAGCACGGCTTGGGAAAGGAGGCCCGCGTTGCGGGCCAATTCGGTGGCTTGTGTCATGAACAGCATGCCGAGTCCACCCGGCGGCTCTACCAGCTCTTGACGGTGTAGTCGCCGGGCCGCGTAACCCGCCTAGGTTGGTCCGCTTGCGATGAGCAACCTACCCTCGCCGGGCCGTCACATTGGTGCAGGTCTATGTGGAGTTCAGGTAATCACGCAGAGTTATTATATACCGCGAACGGGCATAATTTTCCTATTTTCCTAAAGATTCAAGACGCCACCTGTTAACTGTCACCCCGGCGAAAGCCGGGGTCCAGTGCGGCATAGCAGCTCATTCTGGATGCCGGCTTTCGCCGGCAAGACGTCAGTAAAAGCGTAAGATATGCCCATTTTCAGTATAGACACGTTCTCGTACTTGCCGAGCCTTAACATTGCGTGGTCACCGGTCACGATTGCCTCGGCACGACCCGCAATCGCGCATTCCAATATTCGATTGTCGGCTTCATCTTCGAGTCGGATCTTGCACCTCCAGTAACCGGGCAGCTCAACCCGCTTGCCTGTTTATTATTTAAGGACATGCGAACTCAGGGGTACGTTATCGCAATCATACGCGCCTAATGGCCACTGGCTTTGGCTACCGTCATGAACCTCATACCACTTGGTTCCGTACTTTTTAAATATGCAATTCGGGTTATACGAACCTTTAAATATGAGTAGCTGGTTGACGGCCGTTAATGTCACTCCTTTGAGGTGACAGTGCCCTTTAATTTCCATGCCGTCTTCAAAGCCACAAGGCTTGATCTCAGCCCCAGCGGGTCCAACAAGCTTTACTTGGCCTGCCGAATTCGTTAACGTCACCGTAGCGATATTCTTCTCCTTTAGGAAGTCGACTAGGTTATCCGGAAACGGAACGTTGTAGGATTCTGGAATAGTATGTGTGTCAACTGGCACATCGGTTATCTCCGGCGGTTTCACGGAGGACAGCTTATACAGGCAATACAGCAATGATACTACTAATAGTGCTACACCAATCGCAAGAACTAAAAATACGTTCTTGGAAATACTTACTTGCTCGTGAGTCATGCGCGTATCTCCTTAAGTTTCACATCGTTTCTCTTCATCCCACCAGCGCCCAGCATCCCATTTCCGAGGCCGGAATCTTCAATGAAACATTTCTGGCCTCGCATTGGCAACTCCTAGAAATACAATAGAACCTGGGCCAATATCGTGCGCTCTGGAAAGAACGGTGGTGGCTCGTTTTTCTCCGTCCTGCCTTCAAGTCCCTGATACCTGAAGCCTTGATCAAGCACGTTGTTAACGTTGACACGGAAAACACCATATCGCCTTGGGAATCGGAATCCAATAGACGTATCGACCAAAGCGAATTGCTCACTGCTATCCGGGCTGTTCTCATCAAATTCTATAGCCTGGTTCACATACGTCACACCGACTTGCCCGAATAACCCGGTGTCACCGAAGTAGCGTAACTGTAATGGAGCACGGTGGGTTCTAGTGTCCGGCGCTAATAGGTCTGCTTCAAACCATTCGAGATGCCAACTACCCGATAGCGCCCATTGGGCGCTTGGTGTCCAATAGAGATAGGCCTCATATTCATGCTCGTTCCAGTCGTCCTTTTTGATTTGCTCGCCCGCTGCTATGGGTACCTTGACGTCTCTCTGCGATATTTCCAGGCCCCCGTAGAGATTTTCGGTAAACTTCTGATCTATCCCCACGCCGTATCGATACGCTTCCGTGCCACCGCTATCGTCAAAAAACTGATTGAAGCCGGCGATCTGTGAAGGCTCGATCGTTTGATCGGATAGTAGCGGTCGTTTCAATGTTCTAAAAGCAGCTAGTCGCAACGTTGTCATTCTGGTTACATTCCACGTAACACCGAGTTTCGGATTAGTTTGCGTGGCGCTTCCTAGATCATCGTCCGAAAGCGAATCAAAGCTTACTCCAAGTGTCCACAGAATCGGTTGGGGCGCGGAGAAGTACGAGTACATGTAGGCATTCCGGTGCCATACATCGGTTTCAAGGACCTTGTCTATATCGCCGTCAACGCGGGTATACCCACCCCCTAAAAGCAACCTGAAATGGGAAGCACGGTAGTGGAATTGTGTTTCGGCTACGTACCCTTCATTATTCACCGTCGTAGTATCGCTCCCGTCTTCTTGATCCTTTTCGTTTTGGTAGATCACAGAAGCGATCACATCAGCGTTACTAGACGGTTGCCCATGGGCACCAAAGCGCACAGCGTCTGTTCGAAAGGTTCTGTGATAAACAGGGTCAAAGCTCTTGTCGAATCTTAGCTGTAAGTCACCGTGCTCTACCTCCCTGTGCATGGCTTCAACCTGCACACTCAGCATAGGCGAAAGAGCTATCTGTACGAATCCATTGTAGATGTCATGCGCAACATCGTTATTGGGACGAAACCCCTCAGTCTCGAAATGAAACTGCCCTAAACTGTAGGAAAGGTTATCCCACACGGCCGAATGCGTAATTTCATCGCCATAGGTATCCTTATTGCCGTATACGCCAGAGGCTTGGAACGCGAGGCGATTGCGGATAAACAGAGGCCCATACTCGTTAAAAGCTAGTCGTTGTGGTCCGGTCGTATCCAGCGCCAGCAAATTGCTTTCGGCCAGACTAGGTTGCACCGGAGTCACGTTGATCGGTTGCAGGAGTTGGGCCTGCAAAAGCTCGCTTACCCTAGCAATATTGTGCCGGGGAATAGCAGAATAACTATCGGCCAGCAGCCGATGCCCCGAATAATCGCTGGGCTCCGTATTGACCGACTTCCACCCTTCAACCAGTGCGCGTTTCTCGAATCCCAGGTCGCTATACACGCGCCCGAGTGCCGCGCTACGCGCAGCCAAGTCCTCGTCCAGCAACAATCGTGAACGATACACCGCACGGTTGTCGTTGAGATCGATGGCCTTTTGCAGATCATGCAGCGCCTCCACTGGCCGGTTGGTAGTCTGCTTGTGGATGGCGTCGTAGAACCAGGGGGTGGGATCTTTGGGATCGAGTAGTTTAGCCTGCTCGAATTCCGTACTCGCCAACCCGGCGCGTTTCTGCTCGTAATAAGCCTTACCTAAATAACTCCGCACCAGCGAATTACCGGGATCGAGCGCTGCGGCAATCTCGATCTCCTGCGTCCCCTCGTCCACGTCCCCTTCGCGGATCTTGGCCAGGCCGAGACCCAGACGGGGCAGCGGGTCCGCGGGGTCGAGCCTCGACGCCTGCGTGAAACGCCGTTTTGCCGCATCGACCTCGATGCGGGTCAGCTCGGCGAAACCGAGCACCGTCTGGGTTCGTGCCAAACGCGGATCAAGCTGCTCGGCTTTTTTGGCGGCTTCCAGCGAGGCATCGAGGTCGCCGAGAGAGGATTCAAGCTCCGCAATCCGTGCCCAGACGAGGGCGTCCGCCGAGGTGACTTGCGCCGCGTGCTGGGCGCTCTTCAAGGCATCCTCGATCCGAAACGCCGACTGCTCGGCGTAGGAGCGCGCCGTATACGGCGCGGGGGACTGCGGCTCGGCCTCGATGGCCTGTTGGGCGAGGCGTAAGGCCTCGTCGCTTTGGTTGCGGACTACGGCGATGACCGCGCGCAGCGCCGACGCGGTGCCGTTCCTGGGGTTGCGCTTGAGCGCGGCGGCGATGTCCCGCTCGGTCTCCGCTACCCGGCCCACGCTCAGCAATAGCCCAGCGCGCAGTCCGTAATAAGCGTCATCCCGTTGCGGATCGGGTACGGCATCGAGGGCCGTAATCGCGCTCTGCAGGTCATTGCGCCGATAGGCCCAGACGGCCGGGCGCAAAGCGGCCGGATAGCGCTCCGGACGGGCATCGATGAGTGGCGGGTAATACAGTGCCCATTGCACGGCCTCGCGGGGACGGACGGCGATGCGCCGCTGCGGCGCCCTACCATGGCGGGCGAACGCGGATTCCCCTCCACTCACCGGAAGACTACCCAGGCCGTTCGCAAACCGTACCCGCCCTTCGTACACCCACAGATCGGTCCGATCGCCACCGACCCGTAGCGCGAACTCGGTGCCTTCCACGCCGGCGCTAACAAAGGGCGTGCGGATCTCCAAGCGCTGCAGCACGCGGCTCAAGATATGCAGCGCGCCAAATCCAGCAGGCTCGACCCCGCAGCCTCGGGTGTTAGCAGGGTCAGCGTGGTGCCTTGATCCAGCCGCAGCAAGGTCTCTGCGGCGACCAGAAAGACCGCGGCGCGGCTATGCCGGCCCACCCGCACCCGATCGCCGGGACACAAGGTGTCTTCCAGCCCGACCCGCCGCCACGGCAGACCGGCGCCGCGCGCGACCTCGACCTGTCCTTCAGCGGATACCATACGACCCGCTACCGTTTCGCAGGTCTGCGCAGCGGCGTAGGGTGCGACGCCGCCCAAGAACACCAGGATAGCGAGCCGTAGCCGCACCCGGCAGGCTCGGCCAAGACGCCGCCCGGCAGCCGCCGTTTTTCGTGTTATCGTGCGACTCACGGGAGAGCGCCAGCGCTGGTCGAGGATCCGCACAATATCGATCGTTAGCCGGAATCGCGGTGCGCGGCTTCCAAAGTAAACGCCGGTAGGCATATGGCCACATACTCGGCGCCCTCGGCGTTGGGCGTGCTATAGCAGACCCATTCGCCGGGCTCGGCAATGAAGGCCTGACCCGCGTGTACCTCCAACGCCCCGGTCTCGTGCTCGACGCGTAGCAGGCCGCGCAATACCAGGGTGACCTCCCGGAACTCCGGCCGCTGGCCAGGTTCGGTCCATACGGGCGGGGAGACCATGCGCGCCACGCTGAGCTCGGTATGGCCGGTGTTGACGCGACCGACATATTCTTCGATCCGCTTAGGTTTGTTTCCGGCGCCGGGAACGATCGTGGCGGCGGCGATTAGGCGCGGCATTGGCGGCCCCCCAGGCCCGTACCCGGTGCAACGTGCGCAGGCCAAGCATGTCCCCCGGATGGCAACGGCCTTCGCGCAGTGCCGTTGGCACGTAATCGCACCAACGCTCGATGGTCAATGGCTGTGCGGTTAAAACATGAGGCGAGCGGAACACTAGTCCCGCGGAAGGCGCGCAAGCGAGGTGATGATACGACGCCCCACAACATGCAGCCGCTCCGATATTATTATAATAATCGCGCGAGCGTTGCCGACAGTGCTCCGGCATCGCCACCGGCGACGGGCAACTCATACCGCGTGTGCGGCCTAATAATAGCGCGGATCTCTGCACTGACCAAGCCCCCGGCGAGTCTATTCCAGGATTAATCCGTATTAGCCGCAGATTCCTTGAACAACACACGAACCGGGCTGCTAACGAAAACCTATCTCTTTGTTTTGTTGGCTGTTGAAGCATAGCGGTACGGAATCTCCGGACATCGATTCACGCCAGGGAACCTGGGTCTCGCATGGAAAGCCACCAGTCCATACCGGCGGATGTTACGCGCATGACCACCCGCGATCTGTGACTTTTTCACACTTTTGCCTTACTCGCGCACATCGCCTCGCGCCGTGACGCAAAATATCGTTGACGGTTATAATTACTTGTTCACATGAAACGAGATACCCCGGTGCGCCCCAGCGGCCGCGCGGCGGATCAGATCCGCCCTGTCACCATCGAGCGCGGTTACACCCGTTATGCGGAAGGTTCCGTGCTCATCGGTTATGGGGCCACCCGGGTCATCTGCACCGCGAGCGTGGAGGAGCGCGTGCCGCCCTTCCTGCGCAATAGCGGCCGCGGCTGGGTAACGGCCGAATACGGCATGCTGCCGCGGGCCACGGCTAGCCGCACGCGGCGAGAGTCCGCGGACGGGAAACAGGGCGGGCGCACGCTGGAGATCCAGCGCCTGATCGGACGCTCTCTGCGCGCGGTCGTGGACTTCCAAGCCCTGGGCGAGCGCACCCTCCTCATCGATTGCGACGTGATCCAGGCCGATGGCGGCACCCGGACCGCCGCCATCACGGGGAGCTACGTGGCCTTGGTCGATGCGGTGCGCGCGCTGCTCGGCCGCCGGGCACTCAAGACCAACCCCATCCATGGCATGCTGGCCGCGGTCTCGGCGGGGATCTATCGCGGCCTGCCCGTACTCGACCTCGATTATGCGGAGGACTGCGAGGCGGAGACCGACATGAACGTGGTCATGAACGAGGCCGGTAACTTTATCGAGGTGCAGGGCACGGCCGAGGGACACGCGTTTCGGACCGAAGAATTGCACAGCATGCTAGCCCTCGCGCGGCACGGGATCGCCGCGATCATCGAGATCCAGACACGCGCGCTGGCGCCATGACCACGGAGACTACACCCCATCGCGCAGGCAGCCGCAAGGTGGTGCTGGCCACGGGCAATGCCGGCAAGCTGCGGGAGATCACGGCGCTGCTGGATGACGCCGATCTCTCCATCCTACCGCTCTCGCGATTCACCGGCGAACGCGCGCAAGAGACCGGCCTGAGCTACGTGGAGAACGCGATACTCAAGGCCCGCCAGGCCGCCGCGGTGAGCGGGTTGCCGGCCATCGCGGATGATTCGGGTCTAGAGGTCGAGGCCCTGGGCGGCGCCCCGGGGATTCATTCCGCCCGCTACGCCGGGAGCGGCGCGAGCGACAGCGACAACGTCGCGCAACTCCTGCATGAGTTGCGCGGTTGCCCGGAAGAGGTGCGCCGGGCACGGTTTGTCTGCGTCATGGTGTTCCTACGGCACGCCGCGGACGCGACGCCACTGATTGCCGACGGCACCTGGGAAGGCCGGTTGCTCTCGGCCCCGCGCGGTCGGAACGGCTTCGGCTATGACCCCATTTTCCATGTACCGGGGCACGCTGGTTCCGCGGCGGAACTCACGCCGGCGATCAAGAACCTGCTCAGTCATCGGGCTCAGGCCTCGCGCAGGCTGTGTCGATTGCTGACCGGGCGCGAAACGCATCCGTAACGAGCGGTTTATGCGCCTGACCGAACCACCCCTATCGCTGTATATCCATATCCCCTGGTGCGTCAGGAAATGCCCTTATTGCGATTTCAATTCCCACGCGCTGCGCGGGCCGGCGCCCGAGCGGCAATACGTCGCGGCGCTACTCAGCGATCTGGACAGCGAGGCCGCCCGCGCCGCGGGGCGCAAGCTGGTCAGCATCTTCGTCGGCGGCGGCACCCCGAGTCTCTTCTCGGGCGCGGCCATTGCCGAGCTGCTGGACGGTGTGCGCGCCAGACTGCCCACGGTGTCGGACCTGGAGATCACGCTGGAATCCAACCCGGGCTCGGTCTCATCGGACCGGCTACGCGCCTACCGCGAGGCCGGTGTCAACCGCCTCTCGATCGGCGTGCAGTCGATGCGCGACGAGATGTTGAGTGCCCTGGGGCGGATCCATAGCAGCGACGAGGCCGTTGCGGCATTGCATGCCGCCCGCGAGGCGGGATTCGACAATATCAATCTCGATCTCATGTTCGGTCTTCCCGAGGACGACCGGCGGGGGGCCTTGCACGACCTGCGCGCCGTCACGGCCCTGGCGCCAGAGCACCTGTCGTGGTATCAACTCGCCATCGAGCCCAACACGGCATTCCACCGTCATCCGCCCGCGCTACCCGACGACGACGAGACCTGGGAGGCGCAGCAGCGAGGCCAGCGCTGGCTGGCCACCCAGGGCTACGTCCAGTACGAGGTCTCGGCCTATGCACGTGACGCACGGCATTGCCGGCACAATCTCAATTATTGGACCTTCGGCGATTATCTCGGCATCGGGGCGGGCGCGCACGGAAAGCTCAGCGATGCGCAGCGCGGCGAGATCGTGCGCAGCGCCAAACGCAAAGACCCGCGCGGCTATATGGAGCACGCCCGGCGGGCCGGCGCCATCGACCAGCAACACACGCTCGGTACGGAAGAGATAGTGGTCGAATTCATGATGAATGCATTGCGCATCAACGACGGCTTCGACCTCGGGCTGTTCAGCGAACGCACGGGCGTGCCGGCGGCGCTCATCGAGCCGTCCGTGCAAGAGGCCTTGCAACGCGGGTTCATCGACATCGACGGCCGAAGGCTGCGGCCGAGTGAGCTGGGGCGGCGCTATCTGAACGAGCTGGTATTCCTCTTCTTCCGGGACGACGTCGACTGCGGCGCGCGGCGCTCAGCGGCCGGCGCGTGATGGCACTCATGCAAGCCATGGTGCTGGAGGCCCCCGGCCGGCCCCTGGCCCTGCAAACACGGCCCGTACCCGTCCCGGCCGCCCATCAGGTCTCGATCCGCGTTCGCGCCTGCGGCGTGTGCCGCACCGATCTGCACGTGTTGGACGGCGATCTCCCGGGGCCCAAGCTGCCGCTCATCCTCGGCCATGAGATCGTCGGCGAGGTCGCCGTGCTCGGCGATGCCGTGCAGGGGTTGAAGCCCGGCCAACGCGTCGGCGTGCCATGGCTGGGCCATACCTGCGGACAGTGCGCGTATTGCACCCGCGGTCAGGAAAATCTCTGCCCTGAAGCGCGTTTCCACGGCTATCAGATCGATGGGGGCTATGGCGAATATACGCTCGCGGACGCGCGCTATTGTTTTCCCTTGCCCGACGCCTTCCCCCCCGAGCAGGCCGCCCCGCTGTTGTGCGCGGGCCTCATCGGTTATCGCGCCTTGCGCCTGGCCGGCGACGGCCAGAGGCTCGGTATCTACGGCTTCGGGGCGGCCGGACACATCGTAGCCCAGCTCGCGATCTACGAGGGTAAGCGCGTATTCGCCTTTACCCGCCGTGGCGACCAGGCCGCCCAGGGCCTCGCGTACGAGTCAGGCGCAACCTGGGCCGGCGATTCCGGTTGCACACCGCCCGAGCCGCTGGACGCGGCCATCCTCTTCGCCCCCGTAGGCCACTTGGTCCCAGTCGCACTTCGGGCGGTCGTCAAGGCCGGTAGCGTAGTCTGCGCGGGGATCCACATGAGCGACATCCCCGCCTTCCCGTATTCGATCCTATGGGGCGAGCGCGTGTTGCGCTCGGTCGCCAACCTCACCCGCCGCGACGGCGAGGCGTTCCTCGCCCTCGCGCCGCGCGTGCCCATCCGCGCTACCGTCGAGACCTATCCCTTGGCACAGGCGAACGAGGCGCTGGCGCGGCTGCGTGCAGGCCGGGTACAGGGGGCGGCGGTATTGATGATGGATTGAAGACGGACCGATCCCCGGATTCCCCTGAATCGTCACAAGCGCCTTATCCAGAACCGCACGATAGGCAAGCGCCTGCGCGCCACCCCACGTTTCGAGCGTGTATTGGATAATGTCCGTGAAATCTGTTTCCGCCTGCGGGGAAAGGATCAACGGCAAATCATAGGGTGACATCCGGGTTCACTTCCTTACCCTGTTTCGCGTTCGTAAAGGCTCTCGCGGTCATCTTGTCTAATAACTCCGGCGTGTAAGGCGTTCCCTCTCCGCGCGCGAGTTGGTCAAACCTGCACTGTGCGTTAGCCGCCCGTCCGCGACTTCGGGTCATACCTCCTTGTCAGTCGAAGCAAACCTTATTCAACGTGAGCTCGGGCAGCCGCCCAGGACTTGCCCGGAGGAACGGACGTCGAGCTAAACGGACAGTACGCATTGCGTCTCCCGGTAAAGACGTAGGTGGTGCCGAGCTCGTCGAGCGCCTCCCCTTGAAGCCGTCGCAGATTGGAACGAAATGACCCGTAAAACATGGTCTCGACCCCGCGGCCCCGAGTCACTGCCTTGAACCGGTTGTACGCGGAATCGAGCCGCCCGTGGCGGTAGGTAAGCGTCCCCAGCCCGTCGATGGTCAGTCCCCCGATAGCGGGATCATCAAAGTGCAAACAGTCCCTGAAAGTTGTCCCGTCGCTGGCCGTTACGAAGACCTTATACGTTGCTGCCACGTGGTCTGCATGGGCAGGTTCTACGGTAGCCAGTACGTATCCTAATACTACGACGATAATCCGTGCTGCTCTGCTCATATCGCACCTCTTTTCAATAGATGCTGTCGAGTGGATGGTGCTGCGCTGGTCCCTATCCGCTCAGCGGCGCACCTCTGTCCTAATCGACATTACTTAGGGCGTCAATCCTAAAGCATGAACCCTAACGTTGCCTTAATAATCGTGAAAGATGTTCACCTTGACGCGCTCTGCGGTGCTCGCGTGAGGTCTGGAGCACGTATCCGGATCGCTCCAACGGTGCATTCCAGGATTTCCTCGTAATACGCGAGGCGAGTCGAAGAGCAGCGGCGCTTCGCGGGAGTCGCGCGGCTTTCGTTTGCAACTGTAGGGTAACCTCGCCTCCCGCATGCTCCCGATGGGTACGAGAGCGTTTAGAAGCGATGCATGTAGGTAAGCGGGGGTCGCGCCGTTTCAAGCCATTCCACGTCTAAGGCGTGCTTGTTACCCGGTCGCGTAGATACACGGGTACGGCCTGCGCCGCCTCGACGCTCGTTCCCGAGGCGAAGGCCGCACGGGCCAAGTGCGCGACGTCGCGCGCCGCGGGATAATCGTCCGAACGGACCGCCGCCGGCGTAAAGCCGAGGCGGCGTGTCAAGACCTCGCGGTAGGGGCTCCAGCCGGGACCGGCCGCTATCCAAGGACCCGACTCGGCCAACGGTACGCGATCGGGGGGGGCGACGCAGTCGGGCCGCAGCGGCCGCATGCACCCCTGATCATCGAGCCGGTACATCCCCCAGTAGACCTCGCCCATGCGGGCATCGAGGGCGCACAGCACGGACTCGGCGCCGCATTCGCGATGGGCGCCCTGGGCGAGGGCCGCGAGCGTCGAGACCGGCGCTACGCGCAGGCCGCGGGCGTAGCCTATCCCCTGTATGACACCGGCGGCGATGCGCAGGCCGGTGAAAGAGCCCGGTCCGCAGCCGAAGGCGAGACCCTGGATCTCGGGCAGGGTGAGCTCGGCGGCACGTAACACGGATTCGATCATCGCGAGGATCAGCTCGCTATGGCGTTGCGGGGCCAGCTCGTAGCGCTCGGCAACCACGCCGTCGCGCAGCACGGCCGCGGAACAGGCCTCGGTGGAGGTATCGATGGCGAGTAGGTTCATGGTGGCCCGGCGCGGGAGTGGGGTTCGGCTATAATGCGCGCCCATGTTTCGACCCATCGGATTGTACATCGGCCTGCGCTACATGCGCGCCAAGCGCCGAAATCACTTCATCTCCTTCATCTCCATGATCTCCATGCTGGGCGTCGCACTCGGTGTCACGGCTTTGATTACCGTGCTATCGGTGATGAACGGCTTCGAGAAGGAACTGCGCGAACGCATCCTCGGCATGACCGCACATATCACGCTGGTGGACCTGCGCGGCAGTCTGCAAGACTGGCGCGCGTTGAGCAGCGCAGTGGAGCGCCATAAGCAGGTGCGCGGCAGTGCACCCTTTGTGCGCGGGGAGGCCATGCTGACCTTCCTCGGCAACGTGCATGCGGGGATCGTCGAGGGGATAGCGCCGGAGGTCGAGTCCGAGGTCTCGGAGGTCGGCGAACGCATGGTCGAGGGTAGCCTTGCTCGACTCAAGGCCGGGGAATTCAATGTGGCCTTGGGCCGGGGGCTGGCGCGCGCCCTGGGGGCGAACATCGGCGACAAGGTGACCCTGGTGGCCCCGCAATCGACGCCGACACCGGCGGGGATCATCCCGAGGCTCAAACAATTTACCCTGGTCGGCGTCTTCGAGGTCGGCATGCACGATTACGATAACGGCCTGGCGCTGCTGCACATCGAGGACGCGGCGAAGCTCTTCCGGGTACGAGACGGCGTAACCGGCCTGCGCGTGAAGGTCTCGGATCCGGCCGCGGCACCGCAGATCGGCCAGGACCTGGAACGCATGCTGCCGAACTACGCGGCCCAGGACTGGACCGAGCGCAACGTGACCTTTTTTCGCGCCCTGAAGACCGAGAAGACGGTCATGTTCGTGATCCTGACGCTCATCGTCGCGGTGGCGGCCTTCAATATCATCTCGACCCTGGTGATGGTGGTAACGGACAAGCAGGCGGAGATCGCGATCCTGCGCACGCTGGGGCTCTCGCCGCGCGGGGTGATGGCGGTGTTCATCGTGCAGGGCACGCTGATCGGGCTCATCGGGACCCTGCTCGGGCTGCTGGGAGGGACCTACCTCGCGACCCACGTCGGCACCATCGTCCCGGCCATCGAAAACCTGTTTCAAACGCAGTTCCTGCCGTCCGACATCTACTACATCAGCCGCATGCCCTCCGAACTGCGCTGGCCGGATGTGTGGATGATCAGCATGGTGGCCTTTGCCATGTGCATGCTGGGTACCTTGTACCCGGCGTTTCGCGCCTCGCGCACCCGCCCGGCCGAGGTGTTGCGCCATGAGTAAGGGCGCGGTGCTGAGCTGCCGAGGGCTGCACAAGCGCTTTAGCGAGGGGGGCCTCAAGGTCGATGTGTTGAGGGGTGTGGACCTGGAGGTCGCGGCGGGCGAGCGGCTGGCCATCACCGGCGCCTCGGGGTCCGGCAAGAGCACGCTGCTGCACCTCCTGGGTGGCCTCGATCTACCCAACGCCGGCACCATCACGATCGGCGCGGCGAACATGTCCGCGCTGAGCGAGACGGAGCGCGGCCGGCTGCGCAATCGCGCGCTCGGCTTCGTCTATCAATTCCACCACCTGCTGCCTGAATTCACCGCCCTGGAGAACGTCTGCATGCCGCTGCTCATCGGCGGGACTGCCATCGGCGAGGCCCGGGGGCGCGCCGCCGAAGTGCTGGAGACCGTGGGCCTCGGCGAACGCTTGGAGCACAAGCCCGGCGAGCTATCCGGCGGTGAACGGCAGCGGGCGGCGGTGGCGCGCGCGTTGGTCAACCGACCGCAGTGCGTGCTGGCCGATGAGCCGACCGGGAATCTCGACGAGGCCACGGCGCAGCAGGTGTTCGAGGTGATGCTGACGTTGAATAAGACCTACGGCGCGACCTTGGTGATCGTGACCCATGACCTGGGCCTCGCACGGCGCATGGACCGCACCGTGCACCTCACTCAGGGGCGCTTGGAGCCGTCCTGATGCGCTGCCACCAGGGGATGGCGTTGCGCCATGCGGCGGCGCCAGCGCTTGATGAGATAGATGCGCCATAGGCCATCCACCAGCCCGTAGCCGAGCACCGCTCCCGATATGCCCAGCACGGTACAGCCCAGGGCGAAGCTGCCATAGCCGTCGGCGATCACGCCGAGCATCCAGTCCACGTCGGCTGCGGTGGTGTCGGAGAGCGGTGGTGCGCCGAGCAGCCAGGCGCCGATCTGATAGCCTAAAACGCTCAAGGGCACCAAGGTGACCGGATTCATGATCCAGGAGGTCAGCATCATGATCGGCAGATTGACGCGCAGCAGGACCGCGGCGACCGCGACCAGCGGCGTGTGTCCGGGCAGCGGAAAGAAAGCGATGTATATACCTACCGCAGAGGCCAGCGCAGCCGAGCGGCGATTCAGCCCCCACAGCCCCGGATCGTGCAGGCGGCGCCCCACGACGCGCAGCACGCGGTTCGTATGCAGCGCCTCGCGCGCCGGCATATAGCGTTGGAAGAACCGCTTGGGATTCACGGCTTGCTCAGTCGCGGCGCGTCGCGCATGCAATATTACGAGATCCGCTGGTGTTCCGGTGAGGGCCAGGCAGGGATCGTTCCGCGTCCACCGCGGTACAGGAGTGGCAGCAGCACGAAGCGCAAGTCCGGAGGGCGCAATGCATAGCGACGCTGGATGTATATTCCGGTACCGACCACTAGCCGGCCTACTCTGGTTTCCCGCCCCCGGCGCGGAACGGATGCGAGGGGCCAATCGAATTCAGTGCACCTCTAAGAATTCCCTTGGCGCGCGCCGGAGAGGGCCAGGCTGAGGGAGGTAGGTAATGGCTTTCGATCCCCTCATCCTCACTCGCCATAGTTTGATGGCGCACCCGGGACCCGTCAAGAAAGCGCGGCCGTGATCCTGTTCTCGCTGGCGATGTTGTGCGGCGTGGCCAGCCTGCAAACCTTCGCGGCCTTGCCGGATCCGCGCTGGGGCTGGCTCGCGCTCGCCGCGTTGCCGATGCTGCGCGGCGCCGGCGGGTGGCGCGCCGGTGCGGGTCTCGTGCTCGGGTTTGCCTGGGCACTGTGGCGCGCGGGCGCCGTGCTGACTGCTGAGCTGCCGCTCGAGCTGGAGGGCGAGACCTTGCAGATCGAAGGCCGGATCGCCGGACTACCGAGGCAGCGCGGCGATAGCTTGCAATTCGAGCTGGATACGGCGCGGATGCTCGCCCTGGGCCGTGAGTGGCCGGGTCCGGCGCGCATGCGTCTCAGCTGGTATCGCACCGCGCCGCAGTTGATACCCGGAGAGCATTGGCGGCTCGCGGTCCGCGTCAAGCGGCCTTACGGTTTTTCCAATCCGGGCGGCTTCGACTACGAGGGCTGGCTGTTTCAACAGCGCATTCGCGCGACCGGCTACGTGATCGGCGGCCGCCACAATCAGCGCTTGGCGCCGGCGCAAGGCGCATGGCTAGAGCGCTGGCGGCAGGTCCTGGAACGGCGGCTCGAACGGGCGCTGGCCGGCTACCCGCAGGCGGGCGTGGTCACGGCGCTGGCCATCGGCGTGCAGGAGGGGATCGCCTCGGCGCAGTGGCGGGTCTTCAATGCCACCGGGACCAGCCATCTCATCTCCGTCTCCGGCTTGCACATCGCGCTGGTGGCGGGGATTGGTTTCGTGCTCGGCCGCTGGGGCTGGTCGCTGGCCGGGCGCGGCGCCTTGTACCTGCCGGCGCCGCGCGCCGGGGCGCTGATCGGACTGCTGGCGGCCGCGCTGTATGCGGCACTGGCCGGGTTTTCCGTTCCTACCCAGCGCTCGTTGGTCATGGTCGCGGTGCTCATGCTGGGGTTGCTGCGCGACGAACGCCTGGCCTCGGCGGAGCTGCTGGCGCTGGCGCTCCTGGCCGTGCTGCTCATCGATCCCCTGGCCGTGATGGCGGCGGGGTTTTGGCTGTCCTTCGGCGCCGTGGCCTTTATCGTATATGGCATGCAGGCCCGTCACGGCAAACCGAGTCTGTGGTGGCGCATCGGCCGCGTACACCTCGTGGTGGCCCTCGGGCTGACACCGCTGCTCCTCATGCTGTTCGGCCAGGACCCGCTCATCGGTCCGATCGCGAATCTCGTCGCCGTGCCTTATGTGAGCCTCCTAGTCTTGCCGTTGGTGCTCATCGGCAGTGCCTGCGCCGGCTTTGCGGAGACCTTCGCCGCCTATTGTTTGCAAGTAGCGGCCATACTCCTCGACTGGCTGTGGATCTATCTGGACTGGTGGTCGCGGTTCGATACCATGCTATGGCAACGCCCGTTGCCTGCGGGCTGGGCGATAGCGGCCGGTAGCGTCGGGGTCGCGCTATTACTGATGCCGCGCGGGATGCCGGCGCGTTGGCTGGGCCTCGTCTGGTGTTTGCCGCTGCTGGTATATACACCACAACGCCCCGCGACCGGCGAGATCTGGTTTTCCCTGTTGGACGTAGGGCAGGGGTTGGCAGCGCTGGTGCAGACCCATCGGCACGCGCTACTCTTCGACGCCGGGGCCCGCTACTCCGAGCGCTTCGACGCCGGCCGCGCGGTCATCCTGCCGTATCTGCGGGAGCAGGGGATCCGCGCCCTGGATACCGTGATCATCAGCCACGCGGACAACGACCACCGCGGCGGATGGCCTGGCGTGCGCGAGGCCGTGCCCGTAGCGCGGGTCCTGACCAGTGCACCGGCATTGATCGAGGGTCCGCAGGTGCGGCCCTGCCGGGCCGGGGCGCATTGGGAGTGGGACGGGGTACAACTCGCCATCCTGCATCCCCCGGCACAGGCCATAGGCAGTGAGAATAACCAGTCCTGCGTGCTGCGGGTGAGCAACCGGGACCACGCGGTCCTCTTGACCGGTGACATCGAGGTAGAGGCGGAACGGCAACTCATCGAACACTATGCCGGGGACCTCAAGGCACAGATTCTAGTGGCCCCGCATCATGGCAGCCACAGCTCATCGAGTCCGGAATTCATCGAGGCCGTGGCCCCGGCCTACGTGCTGTTTCCGGTGGGCTACCGTAATCGCTATGGCTTCCCGGCGGCGGACATCGTCGCGCGTTACACCGCACGCGGCGCGCGTGTTTACAACAGCGCCGCAGAAGGCATGATCCGTTTCGAGATCGGCACGGCGATCGCGCCGCCGTATCGGCATCGCGCGTTCAGCAGGCGCTATTGGCATACGCGACCCATTGGTCCTTGAAGTCCGCATAGAGGGACCTCCAAGAACGAGGGCATCGCCCGCTTAATCGCCATCCACGAGCGTTGTGGAGCGGCGCAATCGTTTGGCGCGGCCGCGCTGCTGCTTGTCCGCGAGGCGCCGCTCCCGTGCCGCCTTGCTAGGTCGCGTGGCCACGCGTGGCTTGGGTGCGAGCGCGGCACGCGCGATGAGATCGCTTAGACGCTGGAGGGCATCGTGACGATTCCGCTCCTGGGTGCGGTGGCGACGCGCCTCGATCACCAGCACGCCGTCCTTGTTGATGCGCCGGCGTGCCAGTATGGCAAGCCGCGCGCGCAATGGCTCTGGCAGGTAGCCGGCCCCGGCCAAATTGAAACGCAACTGCGCGGCGGTGGCTACCTTATTGACGTTCTGTCCGCCGGGACCCGCGGCGCGCACGAAATGCCATTCGAGATCGGTCTCTCGAATAGGTACTGCGCCACAGACATGCATCACCGCCTCACCGCTGGCGGCTGTAGTTACCTGGAGGGGCCGCGGGATGATAACGGGTGTACCGGATTACTGTTCGGCTGACGACGAAGTGCCCTGCGATATCGTACTGAGCGATTTCTCACTCAGGCCGGCGGGATGAGCGTTCGCAACGGGTTCGGGGAGCGCGATCCGGTGACCGCGCCCCCCGACCCGCACCTCAAAACGCTTGCCTAGCGATCGCGTACGCGCCGTGCCGAAGACTTAGGCCAAGACCTCTTTCAACGCCTTCAGCGCCCGCACATTGATCCCCTTGCGGGCCGGCTTGGGCTTGATCATGATCTCTTCCCCGGTCAAGGGATTGCGGCCTTTGCGGGCCTTGGTTGCGGGTTTTTCCACACGCCGGATCTTCACCGCCAGCTCGGGCACGACAAACTCCCCGGAGCCGCGCTTCATCAGGTGGCGCCGCGCCGTGTTTGCCAGTGCATTCATTACGGACTTCACCTGCGGTCGGCTGAGGCCTGTATCCTCTGCCATAGTCGCGATGATCGCCGCCTTGGTTTGTTTCTCGGAAATCGCTTTCAGCTTCGTATCATTGCTCGCCATTTAATCCCCCGATTGCTACATCGTTAACGCATCACCCTACAAGCCGCCCGGCGCGCGGCGCGCGGGTGGCATTGCCCAGCACATTGTAGCCGCTCGGCGCGCCGAAACAATCGTCTCGCCCGGTTTTTCTTGGGTAAATGATGGTATTAGCCAAGCGGATGCCGACCTTCCGAAGGGCCTGGATTGACTATCGGGGAGGAAAGCCCCACAGAAAACGCGCCGTGGTTGCGAGTCCACATGGTGCGTGCAGGCGGTAATGGACTCGTGGCCTTTGCGCATGGACGCCCACCGCGAAGCTGGAAACAGTTGTTATAGGCCACTTGTTATAGGCCGCGCTCGATGCGGGCACGGCGCCCGACGGCAACACGACCTGCAGGGCGTTCGCGCTCGTACTTCGCGATCGTAATAGTGATCAGGCCATTCCCCCTCAGCGCCACGTCCCGGCTGGCCTCCGGCGAGACCATCATCGGCCCTGTGCTGGTGCCCTGGTGGAGCATCAGGGCACCCGCTGTTCCGCACGGCGAATCGGGTGCCGTGCTCCGCGCTCGCGGTTAAAGCACCCGAGGCAGCGCGTAAAGGTGTATTCGGCCGGCTCCCGCATGAGGGTCCTGGCGGAATCCTCCACCGACCCGCTGAGCAGACTGGCGGGCAAGGTCAATAGAAAAAGTCCGGTGCCCAAGGCGGTTGCGACGAGCCCCATCGGGCGTGCTACCAGGCCGTCCGCGGCCATATAGTCGGCCTTCAAGGAGGGGTTCGCGTAGCCGGAATGGAAGCGTCCGCCGTATTGGTATTGGTAGGCGCCCGGCGCGACTTCCCGGATATGTTCGGCCTGTACGGCGGGTGTAAACGTGAGCCCGACCGTCAGGGAGAGGTACACGAATCGGGCTGCAGCTAACGAGGTGTGGTGTTTGCACATAAAACCTCCGGTCTTTTCTTAGTTTTATTTCATATCTCTTTAAGGGTGATGTCAACCGTGCCGTCGCTAACACCGTGCCGTTAGCAACGGCTAGCAACAGCCCGAGGAAGCCACGGATGCGCTCGCGCGGCACCTGGATCGCGAGGTCATCGACGGCGGCGCGCGTAGCGCAGCGCTTGCCCAGATGGCGTACGTCGATGGCCAGGGCCGGCAGGTGTTCCGTGGGCGAGTTCACGGCCGCGCCCCGGAGATCGGGGCCGTAACGAGTCGCACGTCGATGGGCTGCCCCGGCTTGAGCCATGAGCGCGCCTCGCCTTCCGGCCGCGCCTCGACCAGGAACACGAGCTTGCTGCGGTTCTCGTTGCTATAGATCACGGGCGGCGTGTACTCGGCCTGCGGCGACACGAAGCTCACCCTCGCGGTCAGTCCGGCGGCGCAGCCGTCGCAGCGGACGGCGACCGACTGCCCGACCCGCAGCGCGGCGAGTTTCGCCTGCGGTACGTAGAAGCGCAGCTTCAGTCCATCGTTCGGCAGCAGTGCCACCACGGGCGTGTTGGCCGGCACGCGTTCGCCGATCCGGTAGGTGACGTCGTACACCAGACCCGTGGTCGGTGCGAGTTGCCGCTTCTGCTCTTCGCGCCACGCGCCCTGCGCGAGCCATGCACTCGCCGCCCGTGCCTGCGCCTCCGCTGCTGCGATCTCGTCGGCTCGCGCCGGCGCGCGCGCAATCGTCAGTTGCGCTTCGAGCTCACGCACGCGGGCGGCGTCGCGCTCCTCCGCGGCGCGCAGATCGTCGAGCCGGCTGGCGGAAACGAAACCACGGCGCACTAGTTCCGTATTGCGTGCGAGCTGCGCGCGCGAGGCGTCTAGACTGGCGCTCGCCTGCACCAGCTGCTGCTCGATGGCCGCGATCTCGGCCGGCCGCTTGCCCTTGCGCAGGTTAGCCGCCTGCGCCTGCGCTTGCGCGAGTTGAGCCGCCGCTTCGGCGCGGCTCATCGACTCGACATCGGCATCGAGCCGGAACAGCTCTGCGCCTGCTTCAACGCGGGCACCGCGCGTGACGGCGAGCGACTGCAACACACCCGTGCTCGGCGCCGATACGTAAACCAGGTCGGCCTCGGCGTATCCCGTGTACACCTCACCGCTGGAACCGCTGCACGCAGCCAGCATACCGGCGCCGACAACGGCGAGCACAGTGTCCATCGGTCTTCGTCTCACAAAGTTCCTCACCTCTAGTCTGCACCGGCCAATCCCCGGCAGCGGCTACTGGATGCACAGGTGCACCGTTCTTTGGTCGCGAACGATATTCAGGACCTCCGGCGAGCGACGGCAGGGATGTGCGCCGGTCGGGATCAGGGCCGCCGTATGGAGATCTGCGGCGGGCCAGAGGCCCGGCCCAGAGTCAGTGCGTGTGAAGAAATGCTACGCTGGGCGCGTCGCGTTTCGGCAGTACTCGGAGTCCCCCGGGTAATTTAGTATACACTCGGGTGCCTGTG
>JBOIDW010000129.1:0-11555 GCA_050740655.1 Gammaproteobacteria bacterium
TCAGCTTGACCTCCCGGCTGGCCGCGCTGGATCGTTCGCGAAACCCCCCTGCGGGCACATATAGTGCCTTATACCGGCTGCCGTCCGTGAATATCTCTATTACGATCTCCGCCGCCCGCGGGTCCGCTTCCAGCAGGGTCGCGGTAGCACCGTCACCCAGCAGAAACACGACGTTCTTGTCCTCTTCGTGGCAGAGCTTGGTCTGCGTATCTCCAGCCAGAAGCAAGACCCGGCGCAACCCCGCCCCGGCGATGAGGGCACAGGCATTGTAAAGGCCAACCACATAGCCGGAACAACCCATGTTGATGTCATAGGCGACCACGGAGCGTGAGGCGCCCAAGCGTGCCTGCAGGAGGCAGGCATTCGACGGCATGCGATAGTCCGGAGTTATCGTAGAGAATACGATCGCATCGATACTCTCGGGGTTGACGGAAAGTGCGAACAGCAGCTTCTCCGCTGCCGTTTGGCATAGGTCGGATGCGCAGAGGTCCGGGGTAGCCTTGCGGTATTCCAGAATGCCGGTCAGGGCCGCTATCTTGCGTCGTTCATCTGCGGCGCAAAAAACGTGGTCATTCAGCACACTGACTTTATTCGCGGGAACGGCACCGGCTATTCCGCGGATCGCAATGCCCTGAAACGTTGATTTAGGCATCTTGGTGGGTTCCTATCACGTGCGTCAGGGTGTTGAACGCCGCCGGGACGCGCGGACCCGGGCGCAGCCGATGGGTTCACAAGCGTTCAGGTGATCTTGCGCAAGATGACGCGCTTGAAAGCGCTGAAGTCGGTGTACATCTCTATGACCTCCTCCGGCTCTATCTCTATCCCGAGTTCCTCCTCGAAACCGGAGATCAGAAACATATGCCGCAGGGAATCCCAGTGTTGCAGCGTCCGGGGCGTCGTCGTATCGCTAATCAGCGCTTCGTCGGCACGAATAATTGTCGCAAAAAGGCTTTTGATCCTGTCTTCCATCTTACCCGCCCCATGCTCGCTCATGGTAAAATATGCGTATTGTCCAGGAGGGCCACAATAGTCGCAATCGTGGAGAAATTCTCCTGTTTGATCTCTTCCGAAGCAATATTGACCCCGAATTCGTCGTCCAGGAACGAAAGAATCCTGAGAATTCCGAGAGAATCAACCAAACCGGAGGTGACCAGAGGTGCATCATCCTCGATATGCGCAAGGTTGGCATCGGGGCACACCTCCTCTAGGATGAATTTTCTAATCCTGTCCCGGGCTTCCATTGGTTCCTCCTAGGATTGCTTGTAGCTATAAGGCAGATTCCCGGCCTTGATCATCTCGGTCTGGCAGGTGACGACATCCTCGGCCTTGATGAGGATTAGGCCCGAGTTGCCAATCCGATCGTACCGGATAAGCCCTCGTTTCTTCATTTCCTCTTCGAGTCTATGCGCCTCTCTCTTGACGTTGCCATTGAATACGTACGTTTCAATTCGGATTGCATTCATTTCGTCATCGTAGGCCTCGGTATGGAAAGGCTGCCCGTGATAGACGGGAAACGGAAGCATATGTTGGGTAAGGTCCTCGACGTAGTGAAAAAACGTGATGGCACCGAAACCGACGTCATAACAAAGGATCTTCCCGTGTAGCCTATGGAACTTTTCGAACGGTGACCCCTTACCGCACGGAAATCTGCATCGCTCGTGGTTGGCGACGATCCAGTCGCTGTCCTTGCCGAAGGCCAGCACCGGGTGGGTGGCGCTGAGGCTTCTTTTCACCCCCTCGGTCCTGCGGAATATCTCGCTGATCAGGCCCATCATGGAAATCGTCTTATCTTTATAGAAGGGTCTGCCTTTGGAGAGATAGTCGTAGGCTGAGCCCTGAAATGGGATCGAGACCATCAGCAGATTGCCTTCTTGACCGACGGTGTCGATGAGGGCCTTGATGACCTCCGGCGGACCACCCGAGAATCCACTGTGAGGATTGGTGTTGGAATGCACCAGGAGGGTGTCGCCCGCCTGAATCCCCATGGCCTTCAGCTTGTCCTCGAGGTCCTCTGCATCGTAGCTCCGGAAGTGTTTTACTATGACGCCTTTCGTGCGGTAATAGGCCGATTTCAGGGCCAGCTTGTGCCGTGGGTTCAATGACCGCGAGATAAACTTTCTAAGCATAAGCAGGCGGTTCGTTACTCAGAGGTACGGCCTGCCGCCCGTGACCATCACCTTCTGCCCAGTGGTAAAGCACGAGTAGGAAGACGCCAGGAACAGAATGGCCTGTGCGACCTCAACCGGGGAGGCGTTTCTCTGCATGGTGTTATTCCGGGCAATCTGCTTCCGGTACGCCTCCGGTATATGCGCAACCGAATCCGTCTCGACAAAGCTCGGGACGACCATATTGACCTGAATGTTTTGCAGAGCGAGCTCCACGGCCAGGCTCCTGGTGAGCCCCACTAGAGCGGATTTCGAAATGACGTACTTCGCTTGATTCGGTGGCGGGTCGTCCGTATAAACGGTCGAGACGTTGATAATCTTTCCGCCGCCACGCGCGGTCATCGATGGGACGACCGCGCGGCAGCAATGGAAAGCGCCCTTCACGATAACGTCGATATCGGTTTGGATATCGTCCCACGAGAGCGTCAGGAAACTAGCCGGTCTATAGTCCCGAACGGCATTATTGACCAGTATATCGATCGAGCCGAACCGTTCGATACCCAATCGCACCATTTGCGTGACCTGGGCCGGGTCTGAGACATCGGCCATCAAGGCCAGCGCCTCGCCCCCCTCCCGTACGATTTCAGCGGCAATCCGATTGGCATCCGTTTCGCCGCGGAAATAATTGACGATCACGCGGGCTCCATGCAGGGCAAGAAACTTGACCGTGGTTTCGCCAATGCCGCGGCTCGCGCCCGTGACTAAAGCGGTCTTGCCCCTCAAACCTAGGTCCAGGGCCTGTTCTCGGAGCGCCCGGACGGAAGGCATCGGCAACGACGGCGCGCTCACCATGACGCTGACCTTGCCGGATATCGCGGCGGTCGTGCCGCTCATCACGGCAATAGACTTCTTAACGATCCTAGTCGAGCGGGAAACGTGAATGACCTCGCCCGTTAGTAGATAATCCTCATCCGGCGCCAAGGTGGATTCGACGCGGGCGGTAAATTCGAGAAAGGTCGCGTACCGACCCGGGATGCGCATGCCGACGGAGGTTGAAAAGAGCAGAACCGCGAGCAGCCCCCGCAGGTCGAAACGCCGCTCCAGTCCCGGCAGCCTACTCTGGTCCGGGTCGCCGAATGAGAGGATGGCCTTCAAACCCCATATCGACGCGTCATGGACACGAAAGCCAAAGGCATCCTTGCCCCCCTTTTGTATCTCCTCCAGATTGAACCGGAACGGCTCCAAGACCTCGGTAATGGCGGGAGCAACACCGCCCTCCGCGGAGTTCTCGGCCACCGCACCTCCCGAAGGCCCAAGCTCCAGCCGGGCCGTTCCGGTAGTGATTCTAGCCCCTGTCTTGGCCTTCTCGACGTAATAGTCGATGGTGACCCGGGGACTCTGGAACGCCACGACCTCGGCGGTGAGCCTCAGGACGTCGCCAGCGAATACCGGCGCCAGAAACTTTCCGTTGAGCTCGCGCGGGTAAAATCCACCGTTTTCCGTCCACAAGAAATCCAAGAGGGGTAGAAACGCTATCGGAAGCATCCCGTGCACGACGGAGTCTCTGTAAGGCGACCTCCTCGCGAAATCCACCTCGGTGTGCAGCGGGCTGCGGTCGCCCGTTAGCCGAGCAAATGCCTCGACCATAGGCGGCGATAATTCAATGGTGACCGAGGATACGGTACCGACCCTCAATTCCGACGGCATTTTCGCTGTTCGGCGCTATCTCGCAGAGGTTGCAGATGGCTTGGGCCTTACACAGACTCAAGGGCGGCGACGCATTTCAGTTTGGATCCCAGCCCTCGGCGCTCTAGACCGCTCCCCGATTCACATGCGTTGACAGTGCAGCCCCCAGGGGAGAATACTTGAAGCGCCGGTAAGCCGCTAGGGATGCGCCATCGCTACGATGCGGCAATTTTAGCATGGAACTTGCTTATGCGAAGGATGCGTAAGATACTAATGCCTTACCAATCCTCTAGAAATTTACCGTGGAGTTAGAAATGACCCTACCGTTAAGTGCATGCAGTGTCGTTGGCGAGGTCCGCTGGGGTGGGCGATTGGCCTGGGCCAAGGAATACGTGCACAAACCCGTTGGGGTGGGGGGCTAGACGATGGCGACCCGTGTAGCAATAGTCGCCCACTTGGTGACGACGCCAACCGCAATTCCCCTGCCGGAAGCCCGGAAGGCACGCAAGTCGGTACAGCAGATCTATAACTATACCCGGGTCCTGACCGAAGACCAGGAGATGGTGGACCACGTCACCTACCTTAAGCGGACCCTCGGGTTGCCGGCGACCGACTCCTTCTCGGTCTGGGAGATGTACCTATGCTCCGGCCTGCTGCTGAAGTCCCACTTGGAACGGCATGGCATCGAAGTGTTGCTATTCAACTACATCGATTCCGACAACCAGGAGGAGCAGCTTCGCGTGCTCCAGGCATTCGATCCGCACATCATCGTCCTGAGCACGACGTTTGTCCTCACGATGCGACATCTGGTGGAGGCCGGCCAGCTGTTTCGACGCGCCCTCCCGAACGCATTCGTGGTCGCGGGCGGCCATCACGTCTTCACGGCGCTGTTATACATGGATGACGCCGCGAAGCAGCGCTACCTCCTGGACTCGTCACTCGACGCATTCGTCAACGATGTGCAAGGAGAGGCTACCCTGCTGGAGCTGGCCCAGTCTTGGCCCGGCGATTTGACGAAGATCCCCAACCTCATTTGGACGAACGGCGACGGAACCGTGCATATCAATGCCCGTCGCACGGAGGAGAACGACGTCAACAGCACGTTGTTGAACTTCGGGGGCATGGAGGCGGGGTCTGTCATCCACATGCGCACGGCGCGCAGCTGCTCGTTCAAGTGCGCATTTTGCTCTTACCCCACGATTGCCGGGAAGCTGGCCCTCATGGAACTCGACAATGCCCTGGCGACGATCCGGCGCGCCAAGGATGCGGGGGTGAGCACGATCTTTTTCGTCGACGACACGTTCAACGTACCGCGCGAACGATTCGAGCTACTCCTCGACCGCATGATTGCCGAGGGCCTGCAGATGCCATGGTACTCCTTCCTGCGCTGCCAGTTTGTAGATGGCCCATTGGTGGAGAAGATGCGGCGCAGCGGCTGCCAGGGCGTGTTCCTCGGCATTGAATCCGGGTCGGACGCGGTCCTAGCCCACATGAAGAAGGGGAGTGCCACGAAGTACTACGGACCGGGCATCCGCTGGCTGAAGGACCAAGGCATTGTGACCGTGGGGGCCTTCATCGTCGGATTCCCTGGCGAGACGAGGGACACGGTGGCCGAGACCGAGGCGTTTATCACGACCTCCGGCCTGGACTTCTATTTCCAGCAACCCTTTTACTACCTCCACCACACGCCGATCTTCAAGAAGGCGGAGAAATACCAGTTGCGTGGGCAGGGTTTTAACTGGTCGCACGCGACCATGACCTCGGGGGAAGCCAGCCAGCTCCTGGATGATATGTTTGTTCGCATCGACAGCCCGATCGCCGTCAACCCCGACTACACGCTCTGGGAGATTGCCTATCTCCGGCACAAGGGCTTGGACATGCCTCGCATACGGGACTATCGCACGCAGATCAACCGCATGACTGTCCAACAGATGCAGCAGTTTCATTAGATTCGATTAGGCCGGAGGTGTGGGTGGCCTTATAGCGACCTCACCGTCCCGCGTCGGTATCCATCGCTGCTGGCGCGTTGTAACGCGGCTCGCGGCCCTCCGATGCATGATGCGCAAGTCCCGAGATCGGCGAGGTCGGCACCGGTATTCGGGGCGGGCGGTGCCAACGGCGTTTCGAGGGGCTTGCGGTAGCTTGGGCGTGTTCCTCGCCTGCCTCGCCTACTCAGTTCGGCCCGCTGCTAGCGCACGAAACGCTCAGCGGCGCCGGGCGGTAATTCGGCCCGCGTAAACCGATCTGCCCCAGGTTTGGCTTGGTGCCGGGTCTGCTCGCGTTCCTCACGTTTGTGCAACGGTATATTACCGTAATATGACGCCACCCTTAGCCGTTGGATGTTCGGTCTACAGGCACCAATAGCGCTTGAAGTCTCCGGATACCGCCCATATCTATACCGCTCAATCGTTTTCCATTCCCCGACGCATGAGCACGACCATCGTCCTCCCCACCCTGCCTATCAAGAACAGCGTACTGTTTCCGCACCTGGTCATGCCCTTGGCGGTCGGACGCCCCGCGTCCGTCGCGGCGGTGGAGACGGCGCTTACCCGCGAGGACAAGGTCATCTGCGTATTGGCGCAGCGCCGCGCGGACATCGATGAGCCGAAGCGTGCCGATCTCTACGAAATCGGGACCATAGGGGTGATCAAGAAAACCCTGCGCGGGGAGGAGGTCATGCAGATTGTCGTGCAAGGCACTCGCCGGGTGGAGGTCATCAGTGTGGCGCAGACTCACCCGTACCTGGCCTTGGAGTTACGCATCGTCCCGGAGCCCGAGGACACCGGCACCGAGGTCGAGGCCCTGCAGCGCGCGGTACTGGATCTCTCCGGCAAGATGCTGGAACTGGTTCAGCCGCAGTTGCAACCGAGCCTGTCTCAGATCATCGCCGAGGTGGATGACCCCCTGCACCAGGTCTATCTGCTCGGCTCGATGCTGTCGCTGGACGTGGACAAGGAGCAGGCCTTGATCGCGGCGCGCACGCGGCGCGAGGCCCTGCGGCTGGCGCACGACTACCTCAATCACGAGGTCCAGGTCCTGGAGCTGCGCAACAAGATCACCAACCAGGCGCAGACCGAGATCTCCAAGCAGCAGCGTGAGTATCTGCTCCGCCAACAGATGCGCGCCATCCAGGGTGAGCTGGGGGAACAGGGCCCCGAACAGGCCGAGGTCGCAGAGCTGCGTCGGCGCATGGAGGAGGCGAGTCTACCCGAGCTGGTGCGCAAGGAGTTGGACAAGGAGCTGGCACGCCTCGATCGCATGTCGTCCTCGGCCCCTGATTATCAGATGACCCGCAGCTATGTGGAGCTGGTCCTGGAGCTGCCGTGGAACAAGACCACCGCGGACGTCATCGATCTGGCCGCTGCGCGTCAGGTCCTGGACGAGGACCACTTCGATCTCAAAGAGGTGAAGGAGCGCATCGTCGAGCACCTCGCGGTGATGAAGTTGAATCCCAAGGCGCGGGCGCCGATCCTATGCTTCGTCGGGCCGCCGGGGGTAGGCAAGACCTCGCTCGGGCAGTCCATCGCCCGCGGCCTAGGGCGTAAGTTCGAGCGCATGGCCCTGGGCGGACTACACGATGAGGCCGAGCTGCGTGGCCACCGCCGCACCTATATCGGGGCCATGCCGGGCCGCATCATCCGCGCCATCCGCCGCGCCGGGGTCAAGAATCCCCTACTGATGCTGGATGAGATCGACAAGCTGGGCCGGGATTTCCGCGGCGATCCGGCCGCGGCCTTGATGGAAATCCTGGATCCGGCGCAGAACAACGCCTTCCACGACAACTATCTGGACCTACCCTTCGATCTATCATCGGTGTTCTTCATCACCACCGCCAATACCCTGGACAGCATCCCGCGGCCACTCCTCGATCGCATGGAGATCCTGCGCCTGCCGGGTTACAGCGAGGAGGAGAAACGCGAGATCGCGCGACGTTTTCTAATCGGCCGGCAGGTCACCGAGACCGGCCTGACGGCCGAATACCTAGCGATTAGCGATGCGACCCTGAGCTATCTCATCCGCCGCTACACCCGGGAGGCCGGCGTGCGTGAACTGGAACGGGTGCTGGGTCGTCTGGCGCGCAAGGCGGCACTGCGCATGGCCTTGGGGGATGACACGCCGCTACCGATTGCGCCCAATGCCCTGGGTGAGCTGCTGGGACCCGAGCGCTACTACGCCGAGCCGATGCGCAAGGTGCTCCCGCCCGGGGTTGCGGCCGGATTGGCCTGGACCGAGGCCGGCGGCGACGTGCTATACGTAGAGGCAGTCCTGGTGCCGGATGGCAAGGAGCTGGTCCTGACCGGCCAGCTAGGTAGCGTGATGCAGGAGTCCGCCAAGGCGGCGCAGAGTTATCTCGCCTCGCGTGCCGAGGCGTTGGGGATCGGCGCGAGCCTCAGGCAGCGGGGCGTACACGTGCATGTCCCGGCCGGGGCGATCCCCAAGGATGGACCGTCTGCGGGTGTCACCATGATCACGGCCCTGGCCTCGCTCTATACCGATAGGCCGGCGCGCAGCGATACCGCGATGACCGGCGAGATCACCTTGAGCGGCTTGGTATTACCCGTGGGCGGCGTGAAGGAAAAGGTCCTCGCCGCCCATCGCGCCGGGATGCGGCGCGTGATCCTGCCCCACGATAACGAGAAGGACCTGCGCGACCTGCCCGATCAAGTGAGCAAAGACCTTACGTTTATCTTCGCCGAGCGCATCGAGGCGGTGTTATGTGCGGCCATCCCCGATCTGCCGCCGGCACTGAAAGGCGGCTCCGAGGGTACACGCAGCGCAGTGGCATCGGCTTGAGCGCCAGCAGGGCAACCGGGCGCGACGGTGCAACTCCCCGACAACCTCGATGAGCAGGTCGCGCTATGCCTGCGCGAGGACCTCGGCGCAGGCGACCTGAGCGCCGCTTTGATTGCCGCGGATGCGGTCGCCGAGGCCCGGGTCATTGCCCGCGAGGCCGCTGTGATCTGCGGTATTGCCTGGTTCGATGCGGTGTTCCGGCAATTGGACGCGCGCGTCGAGACGGCATGGTCGGTCGCGGATGGCGACGGTGTCTGTCCCGAACAGATACTATGCGAATTGCGAGGTCCGACCCGCGCCTTGCTGAGCGGCGAGCGCACGGCCTTGAACCTCTTGCAGACCCTGTCCGGGACGGCCAGCGCAGCCCGCGATTACGTCCAGGCACTGCGCGGCACCCGCACCCGGCTGCTCGACACCCGCAAGACCATCCCCGGCCTTCGCGCTGCGCAGAAATATGCCGTGCACCGTGGCGGCGGACAGAATCACCGCATGGGCCTCTTCGACGGGGTATTGATCAAGGAGAATCACATCCTCGCCGCGGGCTCGGTGAGTGCCGCCCTCGCTCACGCCAGACGCCTCTATCCCGAGGCACCGCCCTTGGAGATCGAGGTCGAGACCACGGCGCAACTCGAAGAAGCGATCCAGGCCGGCGCGGATATCGTCCTGCTGGATAATTTCACGATGGCCGGGCTGCGCGCGGCGGTTTCAACCAACCGCGGCCGCGTCCCGCTCGAGGCCTCCGGCGGATTCGACCTCGCCACCCTGCGCCATGTCGCCGAGACCGGCGTCGATTATGTCTCCATCGGCGCACTCACCAAGCACCTGCGCGCCATCGACCTATCGTTTCGCATCGTGTCGGCAGGCCCTGGCGGCCGCCCGCTTGGGGCTAGAGCTTTCCCTTGACCAGCTGATAGACCCGCTCGGTAGTTGCATCCGCGCCTCGGAGCATCTGCTCCAATTCGCCGAGCCTGGTTTGAACGAAACCGGGGTCCTTGATGGCCTTGGCGTTGACATAGACATTCAAGGCGGCGCTGCGCAGGGCCGCATAAACAGCCAGCACCGCCACCCCGGCGTCGCTGATGACATTGCGATTGCCCTGCTCGGCGACTATCCGGCTCAACTCAATGGCCTCGACGCAGGCGCGCGCGCACTCGAGCGGCACCTCGGTCGCGGCCTTCAAGGCCGATTGTATGGCCTCGTTGCGGGTCGATTTGTCGGCCTCCGTCTCCTTGGGCAGACCGTAGGCGGCCATCACCTGGTTGAAGGCCTCGACGTCGGCGCGGATCATGTCGGTCAACCGTGTCCTGAGCGACTCGGCCCGGGACAGGGCGGCACGCATGGCGGCGTCATGATCCTCGTAACCCTTCTTGCCTATGGTGAAATTCGCCACCATGCTGACCAGGGCGGCGCCCATGGCCCCCATCACCGCGGCGGCGCTCCCGCCGCCCGGGGTCGAGGCCTTGCTGGCCAACTCATCGAGAAACAGCTGTACCGGTCTGTCTTTGAACATCTGCATCCCCTCCCGCTCGTTTTTCGGGCAAGATTATACGGTAAGCGGCACTCCGACGAACCCGCGCGGCGGGCCGCGCCGGAGTTGTTCATGCCGGGGCCTTGGGTTAACCTCCCCCGCCGAGTGCCGCCTAGCAAAAAATTCTAACGAGGAGTCGCGATGAAGAAATTATTATTCCAGTTGGATACCGATGCCCTGCCCAGCGTGTTCGACACGGTCGTGGCCTATGACGGCGGCGCCGATCATGTGACACCCATAGCCAACGTCAATCCCCAAAACGTCGGCGGCCTCGTGGAGGGCACGATCTTCACCCGCGCCCCCAAGGATAAAAAGTGTACCGCGATCTTCGTCGGCGGCAGCAACCTGGGTGCCGGACAGGCCCTGTTCAACGCCATACGCAAGAAGTTCTTCGGCGATTTTCGGGTCTCGGTGATGCTGGACAGCAACGGCAGCAATACCACCGCGGCGGCTGCGGTCGCCAGCCTGACCAAGACCGGCTCGGTGGCGGGGAAGAAGGCCGTGGTACTGGCCGGCACCGGCCCGGTGGGGCAGCGTGCCGCCCTGCTCTTGACCCGGGAAGGCGCCCAGGTCATCCTGACCTCGCGCGCACTGATACGCGCCGTCGAGGCCTGCCGGCTGATGAAGGAACGCTTCGGTACCGACATTACGCCGGCGCTTTGCACGCTCGACGATCCGAGCCGGCGCGATGACTCCATCCGCAAGGTCCTGGAGGGCGCCCAGATCGTGCTCGGCACCGGCGCGGCGGGCGTCGCTTTGATCGACGAGCTGCATTGGCAGGATCACCCCGGCATCGAAATGCTGCTCGACGCCAATGCCACACCGCCGCTCGGGGTCCAGGGCATCGAGATGATGGACAAGGCCAAGCTGCGCCACGGCAAGACCGTGTTCGGCGCCATCGGTTTCGGGGCGCTGAAGATCGCCGTGCACCGGAATTGCATCGCACGCCTATTCGAGCGTAACGATCAGGTCTTCGACGCCGAGGAGATCTACGCCCTGGCCAAGTCGCTCGCCTGAGGGCACATGACGACCACCATCGGCCCGACCCGCGAGTTGCGCGCGCGGCACCGCTATGCGGTGTTTCTCGGTGCCTCGCAGCAGGAGCTTCAAGATCTCGCCGGGATCCTCAGACCCGCGGCCGACCGGGATAACGACAACGCGGGATCGATGGCCGCACCACTGGGCCTCAATCGTTGTGAGCTGGTCTGCGCCATGGGATTCAACCAACACGTACGCCATCTCGGCGAGCTGATCGGCTTGCTGGGCTATGCCGCCTATGAGCATCTCGCCGAGCACCGCAATCGGCTATTTACCACGGACGTCTACGCGGAGCTATCGATCGGCGACGTGCTCGCCACCTACCGGCAGGTTCGCAACGAGCCCTATGCCCTGTCGTTGGTGCGTTATCTCATCCCCCGGCGCCTGGCGCACATCGAAGAACA
>JBOIDW010000130.1:0-7764 GCA_050740655.1 Gammaproteobacteria bacterium
AAGCTCGACGTGGGTCTGGGGTACGCCGTCCCACCAGCTCGCGATAGACGCGGCCTAGCCCCTCGGCTACCTCCAGCATCGTGGCCCAGCGTTCCTCCGGGTGCTGGCGAAAACACCGTCGCAGGCATTGGGCCGCGCCCGCAGGCATTACCGGCAGTCCAGTCTTTTCCAACATGGTATGAGTCTGGACATGGGGTGGCGTTGCCAACGAGGTATGAGTCTGAACGGTAGGTGTTGGGTCGATCATGGTGCCATGGTGAACGACAGACGCTGGCCGCAATCCGCGCGAAATCGTGAACAGCCGATCGGACAAAGCTGTATTTAACCGGAAGCAAAATCGCGCAAGCGCACGGGCGCGCGTCGGGCGCCCCAGTGTCCCGGTTGCGCCTCGAAGACACCGGGGCAGGCCGTGCCGCAGGCCTTGCAGCGGCCCTCCGCGGTGAGATTCCAGTCGCTTAGCACGTACCAATCGCGCCCCACCAGCACCGCCCCGCAGTGCCGGCAGTAGGTGCTGCCACCGGCGCGATCATGCACGTTGCCGGTGTAGGCGTAACGTACCCCGTTCTGCATCGCGATGCGGCGCGCACGGCGCAGCGTCGCCGCCGGCGTGGGTGGCGTGTCGAGCATCTTCCAATCCGGATGGAAGGCGGTGAAGTGCATCGGCACGTCCGGGCCGAGTTGCTCCACGACCCAGCGCGTCATGCCGTCTAGCTCCGCGTCGGAATCGTTCTCGCCGGGGATGAGCAAGGTGGTGATCTCGAACCACACATCGGTGTGGCGCCGGAGATAGATGAGGGTATCCAGGACCGGTTGCAGGTGGCCGCCGCAGACCTTCCAATAGTAGCGCTCGGTGAAACCTTTTAGGTCTACGTTGGCCGCGTCCATGTACCGATAGAGCTCGCGGCGCGGCGCATCGCAGATATAACCGGCCGTCACCGCCACCGACTTGATGCCATAGGCGCGGCAGGCCTGGGCGATGTCGATGGCGTATTCCATGAAGATCACCGGGTCGTTATAGGTATAGGCGACGCTGCGACAGCCCAGTTGCCGTGCCGCCCGGGCGATGTGCTCGGGGGCGGCCCGATCGGCGAGCGTATCGATCTCGCGCGATTTGCTGATGTCCCAATTCTGGCAAAACTTGCAGGCCAGATTGCAGCCCGCCGTCCCGAAGGACAGGATCGGCGTGCCCGGCAGAAAGTGGTTGAGCGGCTTCTTCTCGATCGGATCGATACAGAAGCCGCTGGAGCGGCCATAAGTGGTCAAGACCACCTGGCCGCCGTGATTGGCGCGCACGAAGCATAGGCCCTCCTGGCCTTCGTGCATCTTGCAGGCACGCGGGCAGACATCGCATTGCACGCGCCCGTCGGCCAGCGGGTGCCAATACTGGGTCGGGAAATCGCCGGGTCGGACCTGTGCGGACATAAGATACCTGTGCTCCTCGCTAAGCTTATAGCATGTGAGCCCAGGTGGATCCGATGATCGTCATCGACGTGGGCCGGGAGGGCTGTGTGTTGACGCCGGGGCCGGCACCCATCGTCGTTGACAATCCAATGCCGAAACCGCATATTGCGCCCCGGCTTTTTTTCGATCGAGTAGTCACCTTGGCCAACAACCCTTCAGCGATAAAGCGTGCCCACCAGGCCGAAAAACGCCGCGCCGCCAATGGCTCGAAACGCTCACGACTCCGTACGGCGGTTCGGAAGATGGTGCGCGCCGTTGAGGCCAAAGACCCGCAGGCGGCGCGCGCTGCCTTGAGCACCGCGGTACCGGTCCTGGATAGCATGGTCAACAAGGGGATTATTCACAAGAACAAGGCCGCCCGGCATAAATCCCGGCTGAACAAGGCGTTGCGCGCCTTGATCTCCTCGGCCACCTAGATCAACACCAGATTATCCCGGTGGATGAGCTCGGGCTCGTCCACGTAGCCCAGGATCGACTCGATCCGCTCGCTGCCCTGGCCCATGATGCGGTGGGCCTCCGTCGCCGAATAATTCACTAAACCGCGCGCCACCTCGCGACCCGTGCGGTCGGTGCAGCTCACCAGCTCACCGCGGCTGAAATCGCCTTCGACGCCCACTACCCCGACCGCGAGCAGGCTGCGTCCCGACTCGCTCAGCACGCGCACGGCACCCTCATCCAACGCCAACCGCCCGCTCGGCCGCAGCCCCCCGGCCAGCCACTGCTTGCGCGCGGCGAGCGGGCCCTGGGCGGCGCGCAGCCAGGTGCCCAGCGCCTCTCCGGCCGCCAGGCGCGCGAGCACTTGCGGCAACTGGCCCGCGACGATGAGGGTGGAGGTCCCGGAGCGCGCCGCCAACGCCGCCGCGCGCAGCTTGGTGCGCATACCGCCGCGCCCCAGCGCCGTAGCTTCGCCGGCCATGCGTTCCAAGTCGGGGTCGCCGGCCTGGGCCTCGGGGATGAGACACGCCTCCCGATCGACCCTCGGATCGCGTTCATAAAGCCCCTCGTGCTCGGTCAGGATCACCAATACGCGGGCCTCGACCAGATTGGCGACCAGCCCGGCCAGCGTGTCGTTGTCGCCGAAGCGGATCTCCTCGGTCGCGACGGTGTCATTCTCGTTGATGACCGGTACGACGCCGAGCTTGAGCAGGGTGCGCAGGGTACTGCGGGCGTTGAGATAGCGCTGGCGATCGGCCAGATCGGCATGCGTCAAGAGGATCTGCGCGGTGCGCAGCCCATAGCGCTGGAAACACACCTCGTAGGTCTGGATCAGGCCCATCTGGCCGACCGCCGCCGCGGCTTGCAATTCGTGCAGGGCGTGCGGCCGCTGGCCCCAGCCGAGCCTGGCCACACCCTCCGCCACGGCGCCCGAGGTCACCACCACGATGTCCTTGCCGGCCCGAATCATCGCGGCGATCTGCGACACCCAGTTATCCAGGGACTCCGGCCGCAGGCCGGTGCCGTGGTTGGTGGCGAGCGCGCTGCCGATCTTGATGACCCAGCGGCGCGCGCCGGCCACCTCGTTACGCGGCGCGCTCATGGTCGTCGTGGCCCGCGACGGCACTGTGTTTGATCGCCCCCAGCCGCGCCGCGACCCGCTCCACCAGCGCCGGACAGCCTGCACCGGTCAAGGCCGAGACCATGCACACCGGTCCCTCCCAGCCGAGACCGGCAAGCAACTGTGTGCAGCACGCCTCGCGCTCGTCGTCCGCGAGGAGATCGATCTTGTTCAAGACCAGCCAGCGCTCGTTGTGATACAGCGCCTCGCTGAACTGCTCCAACTCCCGCTCCACCACCCGCACGCGGCCGGCGGCATCCTGCATAGCCCCGGGCGTACCGATGTCCACCACGTGCAGCAGCAAGCGCGTTCGCGACAGGTGCTTCAAGAACCGGATCCCCAGTCCCGCGCCGGAGCAAGCGCCCTCGATGAGGCCTGGCACGTCGGCAACGACGAAGCTGCGCTCGCTGTCCAGGCGCACCACGCCCAGCTTTGGGTAGAGCGTGGTGAAGGGATAATCGGCCACCTTGGGCCGCGCCGCGGAGATGGCGCGGATGAGACTGGACTTGCCGGCATTGGGCAGGCCCATGAGACCCACGTCGGCTAGCACATTGAGCTCCAGGCGCAGATTGCGCGCCTCGCCGGGGTAGCCCGGCGTGGTCTTGCGCGGGGCGCGATTGGTGCTGCTCTTGAAGCGGGTGTTGCCCCTGCCATGCTGCCCGCCGCGCGCCACCAGGCAACGCTGGCCATGCCGCACCAGGTCGCCGATCACCTCGCCAGTATCCGCCTCATAGACGCGCGTCCCCAGCGGCACACGTATGCCTAGATCGGTGCCGGCGCGTCCCGCGCACTGCTTGGCGCCGCCGCGCTCGCCGTTCGGCGCGCGAAACAGCCGGCTGTAACGCAGTTCGATGAGGGTATTGAGCCCTTCGTCGCCCTCCAGGTAGATACTGGCGCCGTCGCCGCCGTCGCCGCCGTCGGGCCCGCCGTAGGGGATGAATTTCTCGCGCCGAAAACTCATGCAGCCGGGGCCGCCGGCCCCGGCTTCGACGCGGATCACGGCTTCATCGACGAATCGCATCTGTGGGTTCGGATCCTGCGGTATGGGGGATAGCGGATAGCGTAAAGGCGCCGGCGTGGATTGCCTAGTCCGGCGCCCCTCTGAAAACAAAAAGCCCCGCGAGCGGGGCCTGGTCACGTGCCGCGCCGAACCGGTCTACACCGAAAACGGCCACGATTTACGCTTCGTCATTCCGGGCAAGGGAACAGTGCGACCGCGACCCGGAATCCATACCCCCTAGCCAACGCCACGTGGATTCCAGCTTACGCTGGAATGACGGCAACATAGAGCTTTTGTCCCTGGTTAAACACCAGCATACGTCTCTAGTTACCGTAACTTATGACCGTTGAAGGTCTAGCAGGCGTCCGGACGTAGTGGATCGGCACGGGGCGTGTGGGTAATCGAGGACAGGTCTTGGCTCATAGGAGGCGCACAGCGAGCACTATTGCACGACAACAATCGGAACCATGGGCTCCGTTTCCGCGCCAGCCGATCCTGGGTCCGACGGGCTACTCGGGGGTTTGGGCGCGACGTTGACAAAGGTGCGATTAGCCGCGCCCTTGGTCTGGAATACGACATGCCCGGTCACCAGGGCAAACAGGGTATGGTCGCGGCCGCAGCCGACATTGACCCCCGGATGGAAACGCGTGCCGCGCTGTCTGACCAGGATGTTGCCGGCCTGCACCCATTCGCCGCCGTAGCGCTTGACCCCTAAGCGTTTCGATTGCGAATCGCGGCCGTTCCGCGTGCTGCCGCCCGCCTTCTTATGTGCCATAGCCGTTCACTCCTCGTGTAATCAATACTACTCGAAAAATCCCTAGTCCCTCCGGGAGTAGATGGGAACCGGGGATCGAATGGCCTCGCCTACCCTACCCTACTCGCTCGGCGCAGGCGTTTCCTGCACCGCCCGTTATTGCGGACCGCTGATGCGCGTGATCTTGATCTGCGTGTAGTCCTGCCGGTGACCCATCTGTTTCCGATAGTGCTTGCGCCGCCTGAACTTCACGATCCTGATCTTCGGGCCGCGCTCATGGGCGACGATCTCCGCCTCCACCTTGGCACCGGCCACGTAGGGGCGGCCCACCTCGCAGCGCTCGCCGCTGCCCACCATCAATACCTCGGGGAGCTCCAGCGCCGCCCCGACCTCGCCTTGCAGGCGCTCGACGCGCAAGGTCTCATCCTCCTGCACCCGGTATTGCTTTCCGCCGGTTTTAATGACTGCAAACATCGACCGCTCCCAGGTAATCTATGAACAATGGCCCGCTGTCAGCCAACGGGTGCGCGAGTGTACGGGAATTGCCGGCCGCGCTCAAGCTGCAAGGTCCCGGCACACGGGCGCGACCGGCATGGTATTTCGGCCATGCGGTTGGCACAATGAGCGGCCCATCGCGTAGCAGCCGAAGCAAGTGGATATCCAAGCCTTACGTGCCCTCGTCGCCGAGGATATGGCGGCGGTCGACCGGCTCATCGAGGCACGTCTCCATTCGGAAGTCGTGCTCATCAACCAAGTGAGCCATTACATCGTCAATAGCGGCGGTAAACGCCTGCGCCCGGTGCTGGCCCTGCTGAGCGCCCACGCCTGCGGCTATCGCGGCACCCGCCACGTCGAAATCGCCGCCATCGTCGAGCTCATCCACACCGCAACCTTGCTGCACGACGACGTAGTGGACGCATCCGATCTGCGCCGCGGCCGTGAGACCGCGAATACGGTGTGGGGTAACGAGGCGAGTGTGCTGGTGGGTGATTTCCTCTATTCGCGCGCCTTCCAGATGATGGTTGGCATCCACAGCATGCGCGTGATGGAGATCCTTTCGGATGCGACCAATACCATCGCCGAGGGCGAGGTCATGCAATTGGTCAACTGCCATGATCCCGATACCACGGAGGCACGGTACCTGGCCACCGTCCGCAACAAGACCGCGAAGCTGTTCGAGGCCGCCGGCCAATTGGGAGTGGTCTTGGGCGGCCTGCCGGAGGCGGAGCAGGGGATGGCCCGCTATGGCCGGCATCTCGGCACGGCCTTTCAATTGATCGACGACGTCCTGGACTATAGCGCCAGCGCCGAGCAGATGGGCAAGAACAGCGGCGATGACCTCGCCGAGGGTAATCCGACCCTGCCGCTGCTGTACGCCCTGTGGCATGGCACGGCACCGCAACGTCAACTCATACGCACCGTCATAGAGCACGGCGGCCGCGGGCAGATCGGCGAGGTACGGCGGGCCATTGAAGCCACTGGGGCCATCGCGTACACTGCGGCACTTGCCAAGGGTGAGGTAGCATCGGCCTTGAAATGCCTCGATGACCTTCCGGCCTCGCCGTACAAGGAGGCATTGGTCGCGCTGGCGGAGATTGCGGTCAACCGCGATTCGTAAACGCGGGGGGCGGTCACGGAGTGACAACTCGAGTATCCTGGATAGCGCCGCAACGCGGGCGCGTTCCGCGCTGCGGCGTAGCCTCGGGGCCTCCGATTAAATCGTAAATTCCCTACTCCTTCGGGGAGAAGTTGACGATGAGGGTATCGAACCCGATGACTCGACACCTTCACCCGTTCCCGCGGGGCGAAGGAATGAATTTCAGGTAGCCTCAGGCGCCATGCATTCGGGGTGTAGCTCAGCCTGGTAGAGCACTGCCTTCGGGAGGCAGGAGTCGCACGTTCAAATCGTGTCACCCCGACCAACACCTCGTCATCGTCGGAAGAGCGCCGTTTGCGCGCCCGGGGTTACGCTCTCAAGGCGTTCCAAAGGACCCGGGCTCGGAATGGTCATTGACCGCCATGCAATCCGCGTTTCCTCGCCCGATCTTGCCTTGCACCCCCTCAATGAGCTCATGCTGGTGAGATCGCTAGCCGAGGCTTCATGAAGCAATTGCAGTTGGTCGACCTGCTGTCTCGGGGTCTGGAAACTACGCTCCGGCGCGGCAACCCGTGGTGGCAGGGCGATCCGCTCTTCGACCTGCCCAAGCTCCGGCGCTGGGCCTTCGAGCCCGTGCGGCGAGGGATCGAGAAGGGCATGACCAAGGTGACCGTCTTGCGCGGACCGCGGCAGATCGGTAAGACGACGCTACTCAACCAGGTCATCGAGGATCTGCTCAAGAGCGGCGTAGCGCCGCACCGCATCTTCCGCGTCCAGTTCGATGAGCTACCGGAGCTGCGGCGGCTGACGCAGCCTATGCTCGATCTCGCCTGGTGGTATTCCGACCAGGTGCTCGGCAGGTCGTTTCACCGCGCGGCGGCCGATGGCGAAGGCGCCTACATCCTGCTCGATGAAGTGCAGAACCTGGCCGACTGGGCGCCCCAGCTCAAACACCTGGTCGATCTGCAACCGGTGCGCATAGTCGTAACCGGCAGCTCCGCCTTGCGCATCGAGGCCGGTCGCGACAGCCTCGCGGGACGCATCACCACGATCGAGATGGGGCCGCTATTGTTACGCGAGATCGCACGGCTGCGTGACTTCGGCGAGATCCCTCCTTTTCTACCCCACAACGGTCTCGCACCACTCAAAGACATGGCATTCTGGCAAGAGCTTCGTGCCTTCGGCCAGGAGCATTCCGTTGTTCGCCACCAGGCGTTCGCGGCGTTCTCTGAGCGTGGTGCCTACCCGGTTGCGCAAGCGAACGCGGAGGAGCCGTGGGAGCGTGTGGCCGATCTCCTCAACGAGACCGTCATACGCCGCGCTATCCAGCACGACTTGCGCATGGGGCCAAAAGGGCAGAAACGTGACGAGCACTTGTTGGAGGAAGTCTTCCGCCT
>JBOIDW010000131.1:0-2476 GCA_050740655.1 Gammaproteobacteria bacterium
CGCGATCCTGCGAGTGCTCGATAACATCAAGCGGCTGCCGGGCGTGGGGGATGCCTTGGTGTTCGGCGCGCAGAGCTACAGCATGCGGTTGATCCTCGACCCGGTGCGGATGGCCCAGCTCTCACTCACACCGACCGACATCGCCAACGTCGTCAACGAGCCGAATCGCGATTTTCCCGCAGGTCAGGTCGGTCGCGAGCCCGCGCCGCCGGGAACCGAGCTCACCCTCCCGGTGATCACGCAGGGCCGCATGACCGAGGTGAATGAATTCGAGGAGATGATCGTGAGGGCCCTCCCGAACGGGTCCATGATCCGGCTCAAGGACGTGGCGAGGGTCGAGCTGGGCGCCCAGTCCTACGACCTCCAGGGGCGATTCAAGGGGAAGCCGACGACGATTCTTTTGACCTTTCTCTCTCCGGGGGCGAACGCCCTCGAGACGGTCAGGCGCATCCGCGCCGAAATGGACGCGCTCGCAAAGAGCTTTCCACCCGGCGTGAGATACAACATTCCCTACGACACGACCCGGTTCATCGAGGTTTCGATCCAGGAAGTGGTCCAGACCTTGGGCGAGGCCCTGGTCTTGGTCGTGCTCGTGGTTTATCTCTTTTTGCAGAGCTGGCGCGCCACGCTGATCCCCATGGTGGCGGTGCCGGTCTCCCTCATCGGCACCCTTGCCGGCATGTATGTCCTCGGGTTCTCGATCAATACCCTGACTCTATTCGGCATGGTGTTGTGCATCGGGCTGGTCGTGGACGATGCGATCGTGGTGGTCGAAAACGTCGAGCGCCACATGGAAGGTGGGCTCTGGCCCAAGGAAGCCGCCAAGAAAGCCTTGGAGGAAGTCACGGGACCCGTGATCGCGATCGTCCTGGTGCTCGTGTCCGTGTTCATCCCCACCGCCTTCCTGGGTGGGATCACGGGCCAGCTCTACCGGCAGTTCGCCGTCACCATCGCGATCTCCGTCACGATCTCAGGGTTCGTGGCGCTCACCTTGAGCCCGGCCCTGTGCGCCCTGGTGCTCAAGCCCGACCCCAGAACAAAGAGAGTTTTCTTTAAATCGTTCAACCGCTTCTTCGAGTGGACGCGGCATCGCTACACCGCCACGGTCGGGATGAACATCCGGCGGGCGGGACTGGCGCTTGGGTTCTTCGCCATCGTGATCGGGCTTGCCATCGGGATGTTCGGGGCGCTCCCTTCGGCCTTCCTGCCCGAGGAGGACCAGGGCTATTTCATCACCATGGTCCAGCTGCCGGAGGGTGCGTCAAAACAGCGGACTACGGAGGTCGTGAGTAAGCTCGAACGGTACTACCTGGCCGTTCCGGAGATCCATAGCACCAACGTCCTGGTCGGCCAAAATTTCGTGTTCAGCACCCGCGGCTCCAATACGGCGACCATGTTCATGCCCTTGCACCTCTGGGATGAGCGCACGGGCCCTGACCAACACGTCAAGGCGCTCATCGGGAACGCATTCCGGGAATTCGCGAAGATCCCCGAGGCGCAGGTCCTGGCCTTCAACGCGCCCTCGATCCGCGGGCTGGGGTCAACGGGCGGGTTCTCGGTGCAGATCCAGGATCCCGCCGGGGGGGACTTTAAACGATTCGCTGGCGTCGCCCAGGAGTTCATCGCGAAGGCCAAACAGGATCCGGCGATTGGGGCCATCGGGACCAGCTTTCGCGTCAGCTCCCCGCGCCTCTCTGTCCACGTGAACCGGGAACGGGCCAAGGCGCTCGGCGTGCCCATTTCCGAAGTCTTCGACACCCTCCAGGCCTATTTCGGCAACCTCTACATCAACGACTTTGTGAAATTCGGCCGAGTCTATCGCGTGCAGACGGAGGCGGAGGCCCAGTACCGTTCGCGCCCCGAAGACGTCGCCAAGATCTACGTCCGCGCCCAGAACGAGCAAGGCACGTCCATGATCCCGCTCGATACGGTGGTCACGACGGAATTCACGAGCGGGCCCGATCCTGTGACCCACTTCAACGGTTACAACGCCGCCTTGGTGTTGGGCGGGGCGGCGCCCGGCTACAGCTCGGGTCAGGCGCTCGATGCCTTGAAGCGGGCGGCCGAGGAGGTGCTCGTCCCCAAGGGCTATGCGCTCGACTGGAGCGGGATCTCCTACCAGGAGCGCCAGGTGGGAACACAATCCGTCGCGGCGTTCGCCTTCGGGCTGCTCATGGTGTTCCTGGTGCTGGCCGCTCAGTACGAGAGTTGGTCAATTCCCCTGGTCGTGAATCTGGCGGTTCCCTTCGGCATCTTCGGGGCCTTGGCGGCGGTATGGATGCGCGGCATTACCAACGACATCTTTTTCCAAATCGGCTTGGTAACCCTGATCGGCCTCTCGGCCAAGAACGCCATCCTGATCGTGGAGTTCGTGAACAAGCGCTATCACGCCGGACTTCCGGTCGTGGACGCCGCCCTCGAGGGCGCCACGCTGCGCTTTCGCCCGATCATCATGACCTCCAGGGCCTTCATCATG
>JBOIDW010000132.1:0-2912 GCA_050740655.1 Gammaproteobacteria bacterium
GCGATTGTCGTTTTCGGGCGCATCCCTGGTCTCGAGATCGTGCAGCCGATGGCAATCGTGATCATCGGTGGCCTTGTCGCCTCCACCTTGTTCACGTTGTTCGTCCTGCCGGCGCTGTCTCTGCTCGCCGGGTCGGGATCGGAGCCCCAACTCGACCTGGGCCCAGCCGGCGCGTAAACCAGCGTACACCGTGATGAACAGCAGATCGGTGGCCGGCATCGGGACAGCGTGCGGCCATCGGTCACGTCTTGCATACGCAACAGCGGGTATTGCCTTTTTATCGTCGCCACGCCATGATGCATCGCAACCATGAACAACTTGCCAGCAACGATGAACAACAATAACGGGTGGAATGGAAGGTCTCGAACAGCTGCTGTCGGCGTGGTGTGGTCAGCCGCGCTCGTCGTCGCCCTGGGTTCGGGCCTGCCGGTTGCCGCCGCCGAGGGAACGAGCCATGCGGGGGAGGGCATCCTTACCCGTGCGTCGCCGGATCTGGCCCCCATTACCGAGGATGCGCCAGCAAAGACCGCGGCGGACGGCTTGGCTGATGTTCAATGGGCGCAATTCCAGCTGCCTCAGCCCCCTGCGGATGGCGCGCCAGCAAGGCCGGTGACCCAATTCTTGAAGTACCAGTATTCAATTGGGAGCGAGTCAGACATCACTTACCGCAGGGACCCTGATCTCGATAAGCGCGTCCGGGACAACTTCCTCATCCTGGCGCCGCAGATAAACGGTTTCATCACCTATCGACCGACCGACTGGATAGAGACAACACTGGAGATGATCGCGGAGAGGGAGATCGCCGCGCGAGAAGAGCCGGTGATCACGCTTCCGAACGGGGAGACACAATTCGCCAAGAAGCGGCACAACTCGCTGGTTGTCGACCAGGCGTTTGTGAGGTTCCATAACCTGGCTGGCCCCTACGAGTTTACGGTGGGGCGCCGGAATTTCGAAGACAACCGGCATTGGCTGTATGACACATCGCTGGATGCCGTCATCGTCAAGCTCAAGCTAGGCGACTTTCACACCGAAGCGAGCGCGTCACGAAAGGATCGATTAGACCTTGACCTGCTGGGTCCGGTAAAGAAAGGCCGAATCAACAATTACATGTTGTACACGGAGTACCGCGGAATCGAAGACCACAAACTGGCTGGCTACGCGATCAAGCGTGTTGATAGCGAGAGGCTGGAAGGGCGGCCCCTGCTCATGGGTGTGCGCGCCTCCGGCACGCCGTCCGACAAGTTCAGCTATTGGAGCGAGCTGGCTTTGTTGCGCGGCAAGGATGAGGCTAAGAATAAGTTCTCGGCTCACGCGTTCGATGTCGGCGGCACGTATCGGTTTATGGGTCACCCGCTCCTTCCGAGAGTCACCCTCGGCTATGCGTATGCCACCGGCGACGACAATCCGGACGACGCCACGAACCACGAGTTTCGCCAAACCGGCTTGCAGTCGAATGAATCGAAGTTCGGCGGCATTCCCAAGTTCAAAGTTTACGGTGAGGCGCTTGACCCGGAACTCTCCAATCTCAAGATTCTTACCGTGGGCTTCGGCTTTCAACCGGCACCGAGAGTGTCTGTCGATCTTGTCTATCACCGTTACCGGTTGAACAAAATCGCAAGCACGCTTCGCAACTCGGCGCTGACGGCCGAAATGAACCAGGTTGAGCCGCAACTTTTGCAGCCGAGCAAGGATGTGGGGAGCGGGTTGGACATTGTGATCGGGTTTCGCAACCTCTTCGGTGTCAGGCGGCTCGGACTGGACTTGAGAGCCGGCTGGTTCTTGCCCGGAAAAGCCTTTCACAGGGATGATGGCACCCCAGGTATTCCCAACATCCGCCGTGCCGACAAAGGGATCAGCATGCTGGCCAAGTTCTGGTGGTGAAGCCGCGTACGGCGGCCATGGAGCCAGTCATCGAGTTACGGCCGACTCTTTGGCGCTGCCGATAGGGGGTGCCGCTTGCGGCACGAATCGTGTTTGATACGAAAGGAGAGCATGCAATGACTACTCGAACATTTCAAACCATCCTTGCCGCCGTGGCGATTCTCGTTTTTTCCACCACTTGGGCGAAGGACAAGGAGGCAAACTCGACCTGGCAGGAGGAGTTCGGCATCTCCAAGTGCAATCTGCTGGCGGCAGGCCGCAATCAATACTTCGTCCTGGAGCCTGGCTTTCAGCTCGTCTTGCAGGGGGGCGATACGAAGCTCCAGATCACGGTCCTCAATGAAACCAAGATGGTCGATGGGGTCGTCACTCGCGTCGTCGAGGAGAGGGAATGGAAAGACGGGAAACTTTACGAGGTCGCGAGAAATTACTTCGCGATGTGCGAGCAAACCAAGGACGTCTTCTATTTCGGTGAAGACGTCGATTACTACGAAAACGACAAGGTGGTCAAGCACGACGGCACGTGGCACGCGGGTACGAACGGCAACCGGGCCGGTCTGATGATGGCCGGAACGCCGAAACTGAAGATGAAGTACTACCAAGAACTCGCGCCCGGTGTGGCGATGGACCGGGCGGAGATCGTCAGTCTCAATGAGACGTGCAAGACACCTGCGGGTACGTTCACCAGATGCATGAAAGTAAAGGAAGGATCGGCCATCGCCATTACTGCAAAAGAGTACAAGTACTATGCTCCGGGGATTGGGCTCATTAGGGACGAGAGCTTGCGGCTGATCAAGTATGGCTTCATCAAGAACTAATAGGCCGATCACATCGTGTCCGAGAGGCGCTGTGATGAATGAGGCATCAACTACCTTGACGCGCGCGGTGCAGACACGGCTGGAAGACATCATCCAGGCCGGCAACCCGACCGACCCGTTTGTCGATTAGCCCGAGATCGGGGCCCAACTCAAGGCAGCGTTGCGGGCGGCTTGAGTGCTGATTCCAGCTTTTTCCTGGTAATTACTCAGCTC
>JBOIDW010000133.1:0-2755 GCA_050740655.1 Gammaproteobacteria bacterium
CGGTCACGGGGAGTGCCGGGGCGGTCGAGGCTGGAGCGCTCGTGACGCTCGTGAACGCGCGCACCGGTCAGCGGGTCACCGTGACGGCAAATGCCGACGGCAGTTTCAGCGCCACGCTAGCGGGCGAGGCGGGGGATGCGGTCCAGGTCTACGCGACCGACAGCGCCACCAACCAGGGCGGAGCCGCGAGCGTGCAGGCCACGGGCGGGCCGTTCTCGGGCGCGATCACGTTCGGCACGTCGAGCCCCGCCAACGGCGTGACCGTAGACGGCGACCGGCTGCTCGTCAGCGTGGACCTGACCGCGCCGCCGAACACCGGTGTGACGGTGAACGATGTCGTCGCGGTCGGTGTGTCGGTGGGCTCTGCGCTGCGGTTTTACGCCGAGGTGCCGCTGGTGACGGGCGCCAACGCGCTCATGGTGAAAGCGCACGGGCAGGACGGTCGCGTGGCCAGTCGCACGATCAATGTGACCAGCCGCGGGCCGTTTCCGTATCGCGTGGTCGCCGATCGCGCCGGCGGCGTCACGCCGCTAAAGCCGCGGCTCGAGGTGTGGGACCAGTCCGGCCGCGGCATCCGGCAGATCCAGATCGATGCCGACAACAACGGCTCGATCGATAGGGTTCTGAATCCCGGCGACCCGATCGAACTGAACTACACCGGAGTCGGCCTGCGCCAGGCCCGCGTGTATGTGTTCGACAATGCGCTGCAGGCGCACGAACAGCGGGTAAGCTTCGTGCTGCTGGACCTGGCAACCGTGGACCGCAGCATCCAGGCGGTGTGGGGGGCGATGAACGAGGCGTTGGCTTCCGGAGACAAGGCGATGGCACTGGGCTTCCTCAGCGAACAGGCTCGGGAGAATTACGAGCCCGTGTTCGATGCACTGATGCCGCAGATGCCGGCGATCGTGGCGTCGTACTCGGCGCCGCAGCGGTCGCTGGTGATGCAGGACTATGCGGAGTATGGCGTGAATCGTGCCGTGGATCAGACCAATCGGGTCTTCCTGATCGGATTCGTAGCCAATCAGTTCGGTATGTGGCACATCGAGGCGATGTAGAGGCGCAAGCCATGACAACCGAGATGCTATTTGCACTGGTATTCGGCGTGGGTCTGCTCGCCGGATACGTCGCACTCGGCGTCCTGTGCGCCAAGAAGACCTGGCAGTGGTCAACTGGATTGACTCGACGTTGGGTACGCGTGCTCTTGGTGAGCGCCGTAATAACGTTGATCTTCTGTCCCGGCGTGATCGCAGCAGGTCATGGCGCCGGTATAGGCCCCGCTTGGCTCATGTTTGCGTCCGGCGCATTCAATTCGCTGACGTCGTCGTCAAAACGAAACATGCTCCTGTTCGTTCTCGCTGTGTGGATTGTGGTTTTCGTTGTGGGACTGCTCGTGAGCAGGGTGAAGAGCACGAAGTAGAAGCAAGGAAACACGCCTCTCCAGAACTAAAAGAAGAAACCGGAGGACAAAACATGAGGTTCCTGCGCTATGCAGCGGCGGCAAGTCTCATTGCTGTGAGCGGTCAGTTGCTTGCTTACAAGCAAGCCACGCACGCGATGGTGTCGAGGATGGCGGTCGAGCAGTCTGTACTGAACGAGGACTCGGGTGACGTGTTACGAGCCTTGGATGTCCGCTTGGATGACCGCGGTAGCGTGCTGCCCAGTACTTCCCCCTTTCCGCTGACCCTGACGCCATTGAGGCTGGTCGTGCGCGGCGCGGAGGAGGAAGACGCCGGCCGCCGATCCCTCAGTCACTTCTACGACCCGCAGAACGACGGACGCGGTCTCGTCTACCTTGGCACGCGTTCCGTTCCGTCACCGGCCTGGATCATAGACGGCGCAGGGCAAGAGGAAAGCGAAACATTCTCTTACGCGCGAGCGAAAGAACTCCTACAGACCGCTCTTGCAGGATCAACAAGGCATGTTCGGGAGGCGGCTTTGGGTCGAACATTCGAGACCCTGGGTCACCTCATTCATCATCTGCAGGACATGGCGCAACCACAGCATGTGCGTAACGACATGCATTGCGACGAGTGGACAACGCGCTTGTTCGAGTCTTCGTGGCTGCGCTTGCCCGTATGCCCGGTAGTAGGCGCCTACCGGCCGAGCGCCTATGAGGCTTACACCTTTGAGCACGTGAGAGCGATGCTGCCTTCCGGATACGGTACGGCCGACTACGCGACGTTTCCGGAACCCAGTACGTTCTGGCACATGGGCGGGGCCGGCATCGCCGAGTTCACCAGCCACAACTTTGTCAGCGCGGGGCGGAACTTCAGGCGGGACGGCGGCATTGTTACGGACCCGCAGTATCCCAGCCCCAACGCGGCGCTAGCATTCATTGATCGCCGCGCGATTACTGACACGGATCTTTTGGGTCCGCGCGGGCCTGAGCAGCCGCTAGCTGGCGAGATACAGTTCGTTCGCACACCTGTGTTCGACGGGTATCGCCCCAGCCCAAGCCTCAACGGCCGCACGAGCACGTACTCCATCTTCGATTCGGATCTGGAGATGGTGCAGCGAGAGGGGAGTTTCACGCTCAACCGCTTCAACTACGCTGCGGCCAACGAGTTCCTCCTCCCCCGCGCCGCCGCCTACAGCGCCGGCCTCATCAACTACTTCTTCCGCGGCCGCATCGAGATCGCGCTGCCGGCGGACGGCGTCTACGGAATCGTCGATCACGGAACGATCAACGCCGCCGGCCAGGGCTTCGACAAGATCAAGCTCAGGCTGAGTAACGCCTCGCCCGACGGTGTGAAGC
>JBOIDW010000134.1:0-10351 GCA_050740655.1 Gammaproteobacteria bacterium
CGGCCAGCCCGGCGATGATGTTGGTCGCGTGGCCGGTGGTCGAGGCCTCGGCGATATGCCGGACCGGCGGGAACTGGGTGCCCGTGTAGTATTCCGTGACCCACACCAGCGCCCCGGTCAGCGCCAGACCGACGAGCGCCGAGAGATAAATGGCGATGAAGTTATACTCGCTCACCCCCCACATCATGAAGAAGGTAATGGGCAGGAACAACACCGCCGCAATCCCTCCGGCGACGATGAGGCCGCGATACAGCGCATCCATGATCTTGCCGCCTTCCTGGGCCTTGACGAAAAACGTGCCGATGATCGACGCGATGATCGAGGCCCCGCCCAGGGCCAGCGGATAGAGCACCGCATCCGCCGTGGCGCTCTTCACCAACAGGCTGCCGAGCAGCATGGTCGCGATCACGGTCACCGCATAGGTCTCGAACAGGTCCGCGGCCATCCCGGCGCAATCCCCCACGTTATCGCCCACGTTATCGGCGATGACCGCCGGGTTGCGCGGGTCGTCTTCGGGGATCCCGGCCTCGACCTTACCGACCAGATCGGCACCGACGTCGGCACCCTTGGTGAAGATCCCACCGCCCAGACGCGCAAAGATCGAGATGAGCGAACCGCCGAAGCCTAAACCCACCAGCGGCGCGAGACCCACCGGCTGCCCCGCCGCTGTCATCGCGGCGAGCAGGCCGTAGTAGCCGGCCACGCCCAAGAGCCCCAGTCCGACCACCAGCATGCCGGTGATCGCCCCGCCGCGGAAGGCCAGGGTGAGCGCGGCGTTGAGTCCGCTCCTCGCCGCCTCCGCCGTGCGCAAATTGCATCGCACCGAGATATTCATGCCGATGTAACCGGTGGCCGCGGAGAGCGCGGCGCCGACCAGAAAACCGCAGGCGGTCTTTAGATCGAGAAAGGTCCAGATCACCAGAAACAGCACGCCGCCGACCTGGGCGATGGTGGTGTACTGGCGATTGAGATAGGCCGAGGCGCCTTGCTGGATGGCGGCCGCAATGGCCTTCATGCGCTCATTGCCTTCCGGTCGCGCCAGCACCCAACGCACCGACAAGCCCCCGTAAACGAGGGCCGCAACCGCACAGGCCAGCGCAAAGGCCAACGCCAGCGAGCCGACGATGAGCGCCAGAATGATCAGGCCGGCCAGCACCGCCCCCGCGATGATGAGTTGCTGGCGGTCGCCGAGCACCACCTTGGCGCAGCCGGCGGCCTCTTTCTGCACGTCCTCAGCGATGTGCTTGAGGGCTATGGTGATCGACATGGTGGTCCCCCTTTACCGTTCTTGGTTGAAACTGCAAGATACATAAAAAAAGGGCCTGCGCCCTTTCTGACAAGGCGTGCATGGTACTGGATTCGCCAGGCCAGGGAAAGCGCGCCGGGGGGCTTATGGTTCGCGCGCCGGTCGCCGGGTTATCGGTATCGGAATGCGGGCTATTGGGGATGGCGCAAGATCTGGCAGATCCCCCCTTTCCCGCCGCGGTAGTCCTATTCCCATAACGCACGGAGCGGTGTATTCCGCGCTAACTTCGCGGCACACGTGTTAATCTTGCCGACACTCATGTCGCCGCCAATTGAAAAATGTATTCCCCTCACGGTCGGGGCAGTCTATGTAATGCAGGGCTCAAAGCCTAGGCCCGGAACGGGAACCCCGGCGGTGCGCCGAATCGCGATTAGATAAATTGATAAATCGATGGCTAATCACATCCACCCTACCGCCGTGATTGATCCTGCTGCCGGCCTCGGTAGTGGGATCCGCGTCGGACCCTATGCCGTGATCGAGGCGGACGCCGTCATCGGCGATGGCTGTAGTATCGGCGCGCACAGCGTCATCAAGCGCCATACCCGCATGGGCCGCGATAACCGGGTCCATGAGCACGTCACGCTCGGCGGTGATCCTCAGGACTTGGCCTTCCAACCCTGTGTGAGTCATCTCGAGATCGGCGCGGATAACGTGTTTCGCGAATCGGTCACGGTGCATCGCGGCAGCCGCCCGAACGGCGTGACGCGGATCGGCGACGGCAACTATCTCATGGCCTACTCGCACGTCGCGCACGACTGCACGCTGGGCGCTCGTATCATCCTGGCAAACTGCGCGGCGCTGGGGGGGTACGTCACAGTGGGTGATCGGGCCTTCTTATCCGCCCACGTGGCGGTCCATCAATTCTGCCGCATCGGACGCATCGCCATGGTGTCGGGGCTCGCGGGCGTGAATATGGACTGTCTGCCCTTTCTCATGGTCACCGGCGCACCGGCACGGGCGGTGGGCTTGAATCTCGTGGGCTTGAAGCGCGCGGGTATAGCGTCGGAAGAGGTCGCGGCCTTGAAACGCGCCTATCGCCTGTTGTTCCTGTCCGAGACCCCGGTCCGCGAGGCCCTCGCCGATCTCGCCGCTTGGCCCTCGCCGCTGGTCCGCGAATGGGTTGAGTTCGCCGCCGGCGCGAAACGCGGTTTTACCCGCCGACGCCCGTGATCCGCATTGGGATCGTGGCCGGCGAGGCCTCGGGCGATCGCTTGGGCGCCGCCCTTATCCGGGCCCTGCGAGAGCGCCGATCCAATATACAGGTAGACGGGATTGCGGGACCGGCGATGATCGCGGCCGGCTGCACGGCGCTCTATCCCTTGGAGCGGCTGTCGGTCATGGGGCTCAAAGAGGTCCTGGGGCGTTATCGCGAGCTGTGGTCGGCGCGCCGGCGCTTGGCCGGGCACTTCGTCGCCCAAGGCGTACAGGTGTTCATCGGGATCGATGCGCCCGAATTCAATCTGGGACTGGCGCACAGACTGCACCGGGCGGGGATCAAGACCGTGCACTTTGTCAGCCCGCAGGTATGGGCCTGGCGCGAATGGCGGGTGCGGGGCATCGCCCGCTCCGTCGATCGCATGCTCACCCTGTTCCCCTTCGAGGAGGAATACTATCGGCGGCGCGGCATCGCCGCTCGCTGCGTGGGCCATCCGCTGGCCGATGAGATCACTGCGCCCGCCGACCGCGCGGTGCTACGCGCGCAATTGGGCTTGCCGGCACGACAACCGCTCCTCGCCTTGCTTCCGGGCAGCCGCCATAACGAGTGGCGGTATCATCTACAGCCGTTCATCGATACAGTCCGATGGTTACGCGAGCGGCGCCCCGACCTTGGCTACGTCATGGCTGCGGTTTCGGATCCGGCCCGGCATCGTATCGAGGCGCACTGCCGGCAAATCGAATCTTACATCCCCGTGCGCGTAGCGCGCGCGAGAGAGATCATCTGCGCCGCCGACGTCGTGCTCACGGTCTCCGGCACGGCCTCGCTGGAGGCCATGCTGCTCGGCAGACCGATGGTCGTGGTCTATCGTATGGGCGGTCTGAGTTATCTGGTAGCGCGCTCGCTGGTACGCGTCCCATTCATCGCCTTGCCCAACCTCCTCGCCGGCCGGCGTTTGGTACCGGAGCTCATTCAAGGCGCGGTACGCGCCGAGGTCATCGGCCCGGCCGTACTGCAATGGCTGGATGATCCCGCGGCGGCGCACAGGCTGGAGCTGGACCTCGGCAGGATCGCGGCGAGCCTGCGGCGCGGCGCCAGCGCCCGGGCCGCCGAGGCGGTGCTGGAACTGCTGGGGGACGAGGCCGATCCAGCACGCGGGTGATCGAGCGCTTATCCGCACTCCCGGACCGCGCCCATGCAATTGCGTGATGCCTTGGTAATACTAAGCGCCCTTTTAACAACTGAAGGTGGAGCCGCGACGGAACACTGTGCCCGTTCGAGTGTCACATGCATGGAGGTTCTCCCGATGGTCGTCCGATACGACGACAGCCCCGCGGATCGCACAGGGCCCGAAACGTTGGATGCTCGTGAGCGGAGGGCCGAATGTCAATACGCGCGGTCCCCGATGAGTTGCTGTATCATGGCCGGGCCAAGGGGTTGTAAAGCGATCGGCAGGGTAGCGCCATCACTTTGTTACCGTCTTGTTGACTAAACCCATCATCTAGAGTAATCGGAGAAAAAGAGAATGTTATCTATGAGAATTATTGCGGGCTTGTTGGCGGGGCTGCTGTTCGCTTCGGGCGCCTACGCGCAAATGAGTTTGAAGGACGAAAGGCCCGAGACGGCGGATACGCTCAAGCTTGCGCAAGAGGCCGTGGCGGCAGGAAAGCAAGGGAAACCGGAGGCCTTGGTCGCCAAGGCCGAGGAAGCTAAGCTGCAAGGCATCCGCGCGAGCAAGGCATTTAGCAGCTATAACCTGCAGACAGCCATGCGGTACCTCGATGAGGCCATAGCCGAGGGCACCAAAGGACAGACCGAGGCCGCTACGGCGAAGGCCCAGGCTGCCGTTGACGTATTGAAATCCTCGGCGCCGACGGATCCTAACCTGCCTTAGCCGTTTTTCGAAGCGCCGTCTTGTAGGACGAGCGGTTTCCGGCACAGGGACGTGCCAATACCTCTTTTCATGTATCGAGAGCTCGGTCGCGAAATGCGCTTGGCGATCCCGGCCGCTAACGACGCACGCGCTCGTATAACGCCTGTTCTACTGCCGGGTGGACGAACTCCGTGACGCGGCCGCCGAGCGCCGCGACCTCTCGGACCAAGCTGGAGGAGATGTAACCGTAGCGCTCCGAGGTGGTCAGAAACACCGTCTCCGCCTCAGGGATGAGCTTGCGATTCATCGCTGCCATCTGGAACTCGTATTCGAAATCCGACACCGCGCGTAACCCCCTCAGAATAACCGTCGCGCCATGGCGGCGCGCCGCGTCGGCGAGCAGGCCATCGAAGGTGCAGACCTCGACCCTGGCGAGCTCGGCGAGTGCGGTGCGGGCGAACGCGACGCGCTCGGTGACGTTGAAGACGGTTTTCTTGGAGGTGCTCGCGGCAATGGCGACCAGCACCCGATCGAAGATCCGCGTGCCGCGTGACACGATATCGGTATGGCCGCAAGTGATGGGGTCAAAGGTACCGGGATAGATCGCCCGGATGCTCATGTGTCGATCGTCGTTGCCGGGGCCTGGGCAAGCAGAAATCCTACCTGTCCGGCATGCGCCTCGCGGAGCACGGTCCAGCCTTGCGGTAACGCCGGATTGTGCCCGCGCGGACATTCGATATAGATGCGCGCATGGGGACTGAGCCATCCGCCTGCGGAAAGTCTTGCGCAACAGGGTACCCAGAGCCGCGCCGCGTAGGGCGGATCGAGGAACACGATATCGAAACGAGCAGCGCTCGGGCGGGCCAAGAAGTCGAGTGCCTCGACACAGTGGATGCTTAACGTATCGGCGCCCAAGGCGGCCGTGATCCGCTGGAGTCCCTCCACGGTGGCCGGGTCGATATCGACCATCACCACCTCGCACGCGCCGCGCGAGGCTGACTCTATCCCCAGTGCCCCGGAGCCTGCGAATAGATCCAGACAACGGCTGCCCGCTATCACCGGTTGCAGCCAATTGAACAGCGTCTCGCGGACCCGATCGGGGCTAGGCCGCAGGCCCGGCCGGCTGGCGATGGGGATGCGCCGCCGCCGCCAGCGCCCGCCGATGATGCGGGCCGTGCCGGGTGTGGGGTTACGGGCCACCACCGCCCAGGTGTCGCGAGCCTGCCGTGGGTGCCGGGATGGGCTCGCCGCCGGATGCCGGCGGCTTGTCGGGGCCGACGCTGACCGTGACCAGATCGGTGGGCGGAATACGGCGCGCGAGCGCCTCGCGTATCGCCTCCCGCGTGACGCTACCGAACTGCGTCAGCAAGGTCTCCAGATAATCGGCCGGCAGGCCATAGAATCCGATCAATACCAAGTGCTCGACGATCTCGCGATTGCTGTCGATGCGCAGTGGAAACCCGCCGGTGAGGTTTTTCACGGCGGCCTGATGCTCCGCCACGGTGGGTCCCGCGCGGATGACGTCGGCCATGGTCTGTTTTAAGACCGACAGGGCCTCGGGGGCCTGGCTACTTGCGGTTTGCAAGGCGGCGACGAAGGGGCCGGTCACGCGCATCGGCATGAAATAACTGTAGACGCTGTAGGACAGGCCACGCTCCTCACGGACTTTTTTATACAGCCGCGAGACGAAGCCGCCGCCGCCCAGTGCATGATTGCCGACATAGAGCGGGACGTAATCGGGATCGACCCGCGCCATGCCCAGGCGGCCCACCCATAGGTGCGTCTGCGCGGAGGGATAGTTGATCTTGACCTCCTGCGGACCTTTCGGCGCCTTGGGCTCGGGCAGGGTGGGGGCCGCCGCGCCCCGCGGCAACTCGCCGGTTATCGCCTCGACGAGTTGCTCGGCCCGGGCGCGGTCCACGTCACCGACGATGGCGATGACCGCATTACTGGCCGTGTAATAGCGCCGGTAAAACGCTTGCAGGTGCTCGCGCTCGAGCTTAACCACCGTTTCCGGCGTGCCATGTGGTGGCGGACCATAGGGATGATCAGGATAGAGCGCGGTAAAGAAGGCGTCTTCCGCCAGCGCGCCCGGGTCCTGCTTGCGTTCCTCGAGTGCGGTCAGCATGCGGCTGCGCTCGCGCTGCAAGGCCTCGGCCGGGAAATCCGGATGCTGCAGGACGCGCGCGAGGCCGCTCACCGCGGCTTGCAAGCTCGCCGGCTCGCTGAGGCTGCGGACCTGCAGCCAGGCCATGTCGCGCGCCGAGCCGTTCTCGAATTGCGCCCCCACGCCCTCGAAGCCCTCGCTGATCTGATGCCCGGTCAGGCCGCCGGCGCCCTCGGCGAGCATGCCGTTGGTCAGCGCGGCCAGTCCCCACTGCGCGCCGTCGCGGGCGCTGCCGGCGTCGAATACCACACGGATATCCACCATCGGCGGCTCCGGCGTGCGCCGAAACAGGACCGTCGTGCCCTTGGCGGTTTGCCAGCGTTCGCTGTCATGCAGGGCCCAGGCAAGGGACGAGCATGATACCAGGAGTAAGAATGCGAGGGTGGGCCGATAAACCCGCCATCCGGAATAGAACTGCGGAGTCCCCGTGTCCCGCGGCCTAATGCGTGGGCGATCGAGGTCACGACGGGTTGCACGTGGATCTCCCTGGTGCCGACCTTCCCTCGCGGGGGGGCGGGGCCATGCAGGACGGCCGTAGCACGTAGACATTCCCATTATCCTCCCTGGCCCGGCGCCGCTGCCGCCGGCAGTGGTTCCAAGGTGGCCACGGTCAAGCGATCGTCGATGAGGTATTTGCGCGCCACCTCGCGCACCTGCTCGGCGGTGACGGCCTTGATGCGATCGACGTATTGATCCTTGAGCCGCCAGGGCAGGCCCACGCTCTCCAGCAGGCCGATCTGCATGGCCTGATAAAACGTCGAGTCGAGCTGGTAGACTTCATTGGCAATGACCTGGGTCTTGATCCGCTGTAGCTCTTCCGGCGCTACGAGTTGCTCGCGTAACTTGGAGACCTCCGCGCGCAACGCCTCCTCCACGTCGCTGATGCGCTTGCCCTCGGCCGGTACGCCGTCGAATACGAACAGGCTCTCCAGGCGATCATGCGGATCGTAGTGCGCGCCGGCCGTGGCCGCGATGCGCCGCTCACGCACCACGTAGCGGCTGAGCCGCGCGCTAGCCCCACCATCCAATACCCCGGCCAGGACCTGCAAGGCATAGATCTCGGACTCGCGCACGCGCTCGGGGGCCTCCATGGCATTCCTGAGCACCGGTACTTTATAGGCCAGCAGTAGATAGGGCAGGCTCGCCACGGTACGTAGATTGACGCGCCGCAGGCCGCTCTGGGCGACCTCGGGGCGCGGTTTTACCGGAACGAGGTCGCGCTTGGCCAGGGGCCCGAAGTGCTGTTCGGCGGCTTTAAATACCTCCTGCGGTTGCACGTCGCCCGCGACCACGAGTATGGCATTACCGGGCAGGTACCATTGCTCGTACCAGCGGCGCAGATCGGCCGTGGTCATATGCTGAAGGTCGCTCATCCAACCGATCACCGGATTCCGATACGGGCTGGTCTGGAAGGCCATGGCCATGGCCGTCTCATAGAGCAGGGACTTGGGATCGTCCTCGGTGCGCAAGCGCCGCTCCTCCATGACGACCTTGATCTCCTTGTCGAATTCCTTCTGGCTCAATACCAGTCCCTGCATGCGATCGGCCTCCAGCTCCAGGCTCACGGGATAACGGGAGCGTTCCAGCTTTTGGAAATAGGCCGTGTAATCGGCGCCGGTAAAGGCGTTTTCCTCGCCGCCATTCTCCGCGATGATGCGCGACAGCTCGCCCGCGCCATGGCGTTGCGTGCCTTGAAACATCATGTGTTCCAAGACGTGCGAGAGGCCGGTCGTGCCGTCCTGCTCGTAGCTGGATCCGACCCGGTACCAGATCTGCGACACCACGACCGGGGCGCGATGGTCCTCTTGCACAACGACCTTGAGCCCGTTGTCCAGCACCTGCTCCTGGCCCGGCGGCGCTGCGGCGAGCCCAGCGGGTAACAATACCGCAACCAGTAACGTCGTTACGACAATCCTGTGCATGCGTGGGTCCTACTCTGGAGATTGACCATGGGCGCGGTGCGCCGGCGGCGATTGGGATGCTAGCATAGCGCATCCGTAAAACGCTGCCCAAGCTCATACGATCGGACATGGGGATTCGAGAGGGACTCAGACGCACGCGCGAGCGCCTCGGTACACGATTGGCACGTCTGGCCCGCGGGACGCGGAAGCCGAGCGAGGAACAGATCGGTGAGATCGAGGCGCTGTTGCTGGCCGCGGACGTCGGGGTAGAGGCGACGGAGCGCATCGTCGCAGGACTGCGGGGCCAGCTCAGGCGCCGCGATCTGGAGAGCGCCGAGGCCTTTTACGCGGCGCTGCGCGCGCGCCTCTTCGAATCGCTGGCCCCGCTCGCGCAGCCGCTATCGATCCCTAGGCGCACGCGTCCCTTCGTGATCCTGATGCTGGGCGTGAACGGCTCGGGCAAGACGACGACCATCGGCAAGCTCGCCGCCCGCCTGGTGCAAGAGGGCCGGACCGTAGCGGTCGCGGCGGCCGATACCTTCCGCGCCGCGGCGATCGAGCAGCTCCAGCACTGGGGCCAGCGCGCCGGGGTACCGGTCACCAGCAAGGCCCAGGGCGCCGATCCGGCGGCGGTGGCCTTCGAGGCCTTGGAAGCGGCCAGCGCACGCCGCACCGAGGTGCTCATTGTGGATACCGCCGGACGCCTGAATACCCAGATCGGCCTCATGCAGCAGCTAAGCAAGATTGCCCGGGCGCTAGGCAAGATCGATGCGGAGGCGCCCCACGAACGACTGCTGGTTATCGACGCGACGGTCGGTCAAAACGCCCTGAATCAAGCGCGGGACTTCAATGCCGCCGTGCCGCTGACCGGGCTCGTCCTGACCAAGTTGGACGGCACCGCCAAGGGCGGGATGGTCTTCTCCCTGGCCGAGGAAATGCGGGTGCCTCTGCGCTTTATTGGCCTGGGGGAATGCGTGGAGGACCTCCAGCCCTTCGATGCGGCCGCGTTTATAGATAGTCTGCTTGCCGAGGACCCTCAGGCGTCATGAACTTCCTGGCGGTTTTAGCACTCTTAGCGCGAGAGTGCTAAGATTGCTCGTAACCATTCGCGAGGTAAACATCATGAGCCAGGCATTGGATTTCCCCATCACCGTTCCTCTGGGGTCGCTGGAGGCCTATACCCAGGCCGTGCAACGCATGCCCATGCTGAGCGAGGGGGAGGAGCGCGCGCTGGCCGAGCGCTACCACCAGTACGGCGACCTGGAGGCCGCGCGCCGGCTGGTCTTGTCGCATCTGCGCTTCGTGGTGCGCGTCGCGCGGGGCTATAGCGGCTATGGACTGCCTCAAGCAGACCTCATTCAAGAAGGCAATATCGGCCTCATGAAGGCCGTCAAGCGTTTCGATCCCACGCTAGGCGTGCGTTTGGTGTCGTTTGCCGCGTACTGGATCCGCGCCGAGATCTACGAATATATCCTGCGCAATTGGCGGATCGTCAAGGTGGCGACCACCAAGGCTCAGCGCAAGCTGTTCTTCAATCTGCGCCGGGCGCGCCGGCGTCCGGGCTGGTTGAATCGCGAGGAGGTCGAGTCGGTGGCCCGCGACCTGAACGTCGCGCCGCGCACGGTCCTGGAGATGGAGGATCGCCTATCCGCGCGTGACAGCTCTTTTGATCCCTATCCGGGGGCCGACGATGACCACTTCGCCCCGGCCGATACCTTGCCCGACCGGCGCTTCGATCCCGCCGTGACGGTCGAGCAGGAAGAGATCCATCGCGACCATGACGGGCGCTTGCATCGCGCCCTCGCGACCCTCGATGGTCGTAGCCGCGAGATCATCGCGCAGCGCTGGCTAAGCGAGGACAAGTCCACCTTGCAGTCCTTGGCCGAGCGCTATTCGGTCTCCATCGAACGGATCCGGCAGATCGAGCAGAGCGCCATCAAGAAGCTGC
>JBOIDW010000135.1:0-3741 GCA_050740655.1 Gammaproteobacteria bacterium
ATATTGTACTCGTTCTGCCTCGCCATCGGCGGGGCTCAGGCGAATCTTCATGTAGCGATTGGGATGAACCAGCCCGCCCGTATCGAACGGGGTCGCCGACCCCGTATGATTTATTTCCAAACTCGCAGGGAAAGCCAGCGCTACATCTCCGAAGGCCGGATGTGCACGTCCAGCGTAAAAGTACGCAGAAGGGGAGAGCCTGAGCAAGCTCTCCGCTCGGCGCGTGTCGTCCGTGCAGTACTGCGCATCCTCCGATGTGGGAATCTCGTGTGGCGGGTCTCGAACAGTTTCGTGGAAAGGACGCGCCCTGCCGCTTACGTGGACTAACGGAATCCGCCGGGCGATAGCACGGCAATTGGGCAAGCCGTGCTCATAAGCTCGCGTGTCGAACGGGGCCGCCGTGACGCGTGTGTCGAGATCCGTGAATATGGCCATTGGTGTTTGCAGCGAGTCTAAAAAACAGGAACGAGCACCAGAAATCGGCTACGCGACCGCCTACATTATGATAAACCGCCCGGCCCGGAGAGTAACAGATCTGGCACCTTTCCGTGCCAAGGATACCACTTCCAAAACTCTTCCAAACACTCAATGCGTCGCCTCCCCATGGCCAACGAGCGGCTCATACGCCGTGGTGGCGGTGATGCCGTGCCGCAACTCAAGAGCCCGTACCACTACGGCACCATCCCTATCGTGCTGCCGCCGCTTGAATTCATGTAACGCGCGATCACGGGTCACGAACGCATCGCAAGGCCTGCGTCGCACACGGAACTTGAATCATAACCGGGTTACATGCCTCGGAGTATGAACGCCGTGCGCACCATTTCAGCCGCCGGTGGCGTCCCAACCGGGGTCGTTGGTGGAACGCTTGTTGACTTGCCGACCTTTCGCGCGAGCCAGTCTAGCCGCCCAACTCCTCCAACAGGCTCACGAGATCGTCGGCGTGCGCCTCTTCCATCGCCAGGATCCCTTCCAGCATGCGCCGTGTGGTCGGGTCGTCGTTCGCGAGATAGGCGATCATCTCGCGATAGCTGTCGATGGCGACGCGCTCGGCGATCAGGTCCTCCTGGATCATCCCGACGAGCGTGGTGGCCTCCGCCAGGATGCGGCGGCGGCGAATGAAATTGCGGCTCGCCTCAAGGGCTTCGCGCTCGACGAGGTCGACCGGGCGGCCGAGGAGCGTCTCCAGCGTCTCCTTGAAATCGGCGAAGGCGGCAAGATCGTCGCGGGCGGCGGGCGCGAACGTCACGAGGAAATCGGCGTCGCTGTGCGCGGAGTTGAAATCGGTGCCCCGCGCCGCCGAGCCGAACACCTCCAGGCGCGCCACGCCATGACGCCGGCAGAGCGCGATCAGGTCAGCTTGCTTGCTGGCGATATCAACGTGCATGGCGACTTTCCGTGGTCATTGGAGAACATACGTGCATATCGTAGCTCATCTCGCTAGCGCTTCCTCCAGGATTGCCTTCAACTGAGCGCGCAAGCGCCGGGTCTCTGCCTCCGCGGCGTTCAGGCTTACAAGCAGTGCCTCCGGGTTGCCGTGGTCGTGCCACCGTGTGCGGGTTCTCGATATAGAGGTTGTAACCGCGCGCCTTCACCTCCTCGGGCGGTCACCGTCCAGGTGCGCCGTGCGCACCGGACAGGGGCTCGTGCATTACCGGGCGTTGCTCCGAGAAACAAACCTCCGCGTGTTGTTCTGTGCCTATCCCTCGATGACCAAGAGCAGCCGTTCACGGGGCTTCTTCGGCCGACAGGTACGAGCGCACCTTGATCTCCGAGGTCAGCGTGCGATGTACCGGGCAGCGGTTAGCGATCTCCAGGAGTCGCTCGCGCTGCTCTTCGGTGAGATCGCCCTCGAGCCTGATCTCGCGGGTGATCTCGTCCACCTTGCCCTCGCGTGTCTCGCAGTCCGTGCAGTCCTGGGCGTGGATCTTCAGGTGCGAGAGCCGCACGTGTACCCGCCGCAGGGGCAGGCCCTTCATCTCCGCATACATGCGCAGCGTCATGGCCGTGCAGGCGCCGAGTCCGATCAAGAGATATTCGTACGGGCCGGGGCCGGCGTCGTCGCCGCCGACGGCCTTGGGCTCGTCCGCGGTCAGGGCATGGCGGCCGGTGCGGGCGGTCTGCGTGTAACGCCCGGTCAGGGTTTCTTCTACCTCAACAATCGTCGGTGTACTGGCGGACATGCGTTTCACCTCATGGTACGTCGGATCCGAACAACTCGTTCGTTCGCAGGAATGCGGCTGCACGGTCCCCACCCCGCCAAGAGCGATAAAGGGTCCGTGCCTCGAGTATAATGCCCCATCCACGCGGACCGGGATTTATGCAAGAGGATTACCCGTCCTTAGCCGAGCTGGAACAGCGCGGCGATTTTATCCGGCGCCACGTCGGGCCGGACGAATCGCAGATCGCCGAGATGCTGAGGCTGCTCGGCCTCACCTCGCTGGAGGCCATCATCGATCAGGCGCTGCCGGCGAGCATCCTGGCGTCCTCGCCCCTGGACCTGCCGCCGCCCATGAGCGAGCGGGCCGTGTTGACGCAGATGCGCCAGCGGCGCGAGCGCAACCGGGTCTTCATCTCGATGATCGGCATGGGCTATTACGGCACCATCATGCCGGCCGTGATCAAGCGCAACGTGCTGGAGAACCCCGGCTGGTATACCGCCTATACCCCGTATCAGGCCGAGGTCAGCCAAGGACGGCTGGAGGCCCTGCTCAACTTCCAGCAGATGGTGATGGACCTCACCGGCATGGCGATCGCCAACGCCTCCTTGTTGGACGAGGCGACGGCCGCGGCCGAGGCCATGACCCTATCGCGGCGGATCTCGGCCAGCCGGTCGCCGCGCTATTTCGTCGATCGCGACTGCCACCCGCAGACCATCGCCGTACTCCGGACCCGCGCCCGCCCGCTCGGCATCGAGGTCCTGGTCGGGGACGCGTGGGCCGGGCCGCCCGATGGAGAGCTGTTCGGAGCGATGCTGCAATATCCAACCTCCAGCGGCGCCGTCCTGGACTTGAGCGAGTTCGCGGCCGCGGTGCAGGCGCGCCAGGGGCTGGTGACGGTGGCGACCGATCTCCTGAGCCTGGTGCTGTTGAAACCCCCCGGCGAGCTGGGCGCCGACGTCGCGCTGGGCAGCGCTCAGCGTTTCGGTGTGCCCATGGCCTACGGCGGGCCGCACGCGGCGTTCTTTGCGACGCGCGATGCCTACAAGCGCTCGCTGCCGGGGCGCATCATCGGCGTGTCGGCGGACAGCCTCGGCCAGCCGGCCTTGCGCATGGCCTTGCAGACCCGCGAGCAGCATATCCGGCGCGAAAAGGCGACGAGCAATATCTGTACTGCGCAGGTGCTGCTGGCGAACATCGCCGGGTTTTACGCGGTGTATCATGGGCCGCAAGGCCTGGCACGCATCGCCGGGCGCGTGCACCGCATGACACAGATCCTGGCCGAGGGTCTGCGGCAACTCGGATATCCGGTCATGCACCCGGCCTATTTCGATACCTTGACCCTGCACGTGCCGGGTATTCGATATCGACATCGAGCAGTGTCCGCGGTGCGGCGGCGCCCCTTCGACAGGCTCAGGACAGGCATCCTAGACCCTACCGTGATTGCCAAGATCCTCGCTCATCTCGGCTGCCTATCAGAGCACCGCCCCGATCACCGGCTCAGGTCTTCGATCGATTCCCAATAGCCTGATCCCCAACCCATACCCCCTCCCGTCCGGTCCAGACCCCTCAGCCGACACCCCCC
>JBOIDW010000136.1:0-2660 GCA_050740655.1 Gammaproteobacteria bacterium
CTCGCCGCTTCTAAGACTTTGCGTGCGTCAGCACTGACCCGTTCAATCTGTTGCTCGATCAACTGGCGCAGATTCACCGGCGTCCCGAAGCTGAGAGCTGTGAGTTCCCCCCGGAGTTCCCACCTGCCGTCTATCTGCACCATGATGCCCTGGGCGATCAGGTCATTGACCACGTTGACCATGAACAACGGATTGCCGTCCGTGCGCTGACGAATGACGTGGGCCAGGTTGTGTAGCGTCTGGGCGGGTACGGGTTCCCTCTCCCCTCGTGGGAGAGGGCTAGGGTGAGGGGGCCGATTGGTAAATCTCACCGCCAGATACTCCGCCACCGCTGCTTCGCTCAGAAAGTCCAGCGCCAGCTCCTCACACTGCCCATGTACCTGCAACTCCTGCTTGATCGCTTTGAGCGGATGCTCCCGCGTCAAGACCTCGATGGGGCGATACGTCCCGATGATGAACAGGCGCGCCACCTCCTGCCGCCGCGCCAGCACCGAGAGTAAGTCCAACGTCGAATAGTCACTCCAGTGTAAATCCTCCACCCGTAGGATCAGCGCGCGCTCCGCCGTCAACGCTTCCACCGCCTCTGCGAACTCCCGTAACATCCGCTCACGGGTGACCCCGGCGGTCCGTCGCTGCAACTCCTCCAGGTCCACCGTGCTTAGCAACGCAGGCATCTGCACGAGCCAACTCGGTGCCTGCTGCCGTAAGAGCGCAATTACCTCTTTCCCGTCTTCCTCCCGACACAACCGCCCCAACGCTTCCAGTATGGGCAGATATGCTTCCCCTGCGCCGTAATGCTCAATACATTGCCCGTGAGCGAAGCCCACGGGGGAGGCTAGAGACTTGGGACTTGAGGCTTGGGAGGAGGGGACTAGTCTGGCACGGTGAACAGCAGCCTCAAGCCGCCAGTGGAAAGTGGACCTGATTTTCTTCCTCAGGCTTGAGCTGACGGAAGGCGTGTTGTCGTTGGGCCTGCACCGAAGGCCCTAGGTGTTGCTGACACCACTGCCGAACTTGTGTGGTGGAAACCGTCTCCAGGGCTTTTTGAATCACTTCGTGTGTGGTGGTGGACACGAGCGCTCCCGCCGCGAGTACCAAGCCGGTAAACCCGCTCCGTGCGTGCTGCTGTTCGAGGCGTTTGAGTGTGCCAAAGACAGATTCAATCACCTCACTGCTTCCCAGTAAGCGCTCGTGAGGGGCGGCCTTGGCCGCTTCCGCCTCCACAAAGGCGAGCAAGTGGTGCGCAACGTGCTGGCCGCGCGCCGAATGAGCCACCTCCAGTACTTGGGGTGCTAGCACTTGTGTACCGCTGTGATAGAGCCCCTGACTTCTCACCCAGTGTTCGGTCGTGTCGACGATTTGCAACAACTCGCCCCAGTCCCGGAGCGCGTCTCGAAAGTCCTGCAGCCAGCCGTACGCCGTGACGAGCTGCGCTGCTGTCACCGGGGCTGCGTCCGACTGGCGCGGGTGCGCGAGATAGGCCAACACCTTGAGGCCCCACCGAATCAGAATATCCACATTCATATAGCGGGCTTTCCGCCGTTGTGCTGGCGGGGCCAAGAACGCCAGCGGTGTCTGCTGCACGCGCTGTTTGGTCTGGGCCGCCTGCTGGGTGAAGGCCTGCCACCGGAGTTCCTCCGCCAGTTCATGCTTCAACACCAGCGCCGTCTTGTGTTTGATATCATAGATAGCATGGGTCTCGGGATGCGCTTGCTGAAACTGCGCGATCCCGGCTTGCAGATCCGAGCCGCCATCACTGAGAATCTCGCGCGGCACCCCCGTGTGGGCTATGGCCTCGGTCAATTGTTGATAGACCACTGCTCCCGTCGAGGTCTGCACCGGATACAGCGCAATCGGCTCCACGTGCTCATGGCGTAGACACGTCCCGGGCGGGGGCAAGGCCGAGAGCCGCACGCCTAAAATCACCAGGCACTTCTGCACGCCGAGTTGAATCGTATGATCAAGGATCCACACCCAGTCCGTCGCCTGTTCTTTAGGCCGCCTCAGTTTGTAGTAGCCGACCCGCAGTAACCACAGCCGGCCCGTATGCCACGCCGGGGCCGCTTCCGGCAGTTCCAAGACGGTACTCAGGAGCTCCAGCACGCGACTCGCCCCGCGTAAGCTCACGGCCGCTGACAGCACCAAGCTCAGAAACAGTCCCATCATCCCTAGAGAGAACTGGTGGTGACCAACACGCTGGGTAAACACGGACAGGTACGCCGCTCCCGCGCTCTGCTCACCGCGCCTTTTTTTCCCCCGCCGTCAGCTCCTCCGCGAGTCGACGATTCTCTGCTCGCAACCACTCCACTTCCTGGACCAGCGCTCGGACTCGCTCCTGGGCTCGGCGCTGCCGCGCGTCGCCCCGCTGCACCTTCTTCTTGACCTGCTTGAGTTTCGCTTTCGCCCCGCGACACTTCGCTTTCCACTGATCGCGGCTCTGAGCAAAAAACGCCACCAATTTGTGTGGCGGACTCGTATACGTTGGGCGCTGCGCTCGGGCTGCTTGCGACTCGGCTGCCATACCGTACTCCTCCTGCGCCGGTCTTAGCTCCGTCGCGTTCCGTCTACAAGTCCTCTTTCGCCTTCTACTGCGGAACAAAACTGGAGTCTGTCTTCGTCCCTTCTTCTCTCTCGTGCTTGCTACACGTTCACCGGGTCAG
>JBOIDW010000137.1:0-2889 GCA_050740655.1 Gammaproteobacteria bacterium
GGAGAGTGCAGGGTTGACGGCACATGCGTCACAATTCGTGGGTTGCGGCAGCGGCGTAACGGTAGCAGCTACCTCAACTGCGGCCTGGTCCATTCCAATGCTACAGATCCTTTCGGCATCGACTTCTGTCTTCGCTTCATTCCTACACGATTTTGAGCACTATGGCCTCGACTCTGGCAATATGGTGGAGATTACCCAAGAGGACCCGACGATCATCGCCGAATGCATCGTAACGCTATGCCGCGATGGCGTGGCCAGCGCACGCACCGGCTTCGGAACACATATCACCGTTCGCTTTGAGCACTACACGAAACTAATTGAGCAGTGCTTACTGGGCCGCATGCGAGTACTCGATGCAGCTCAATCGGTTAGTGTCACCGCGGAGCGGTACGGATGGCGACCGGAGCTCATCAACTTCGCCTCTACCCGGATACTGCCTAACTTGTCCCTTGATCCATCATGGGCATTTGCGGCACGCCGCCGCCAGGGTGATAACTTTTTTGCAGCCGTCTCCGCGGCCGCCCGCGGGGATAGCCCAACGCCGGTTGATTGGTCATCCGCACGCCCCGACTCTCTCGGAAGACTACCGGGCCAGGCGGCCATTCGCTGGTCATCCGGGGCGTCGTTCCGACATCGAACGGGTACGCACCGTTTGCGTTCGCGCAGCGATCCGGTCACGCGCAAGTCTGCGCAGGCAACGGGCTGGGGGGAAGTAGCGCCCATGCGGGTGCGTCTCGACGCAGACGGACTATTGGAATCGAAAGCGATTTGCCAGGAGGAGGCGTTTCTCATGCAACGCGAGATCGAGACCGAGGCGATTACACGCCCCCCCTCGGTTCCGTCACACCCGAGGCCATTCACGGTCCGGGCTTCATGGGTGGAGGATGGTGAACAGCCACCTGCGAGGGCTACGCACCACGGCGACCCGCTAGCTGGGGCGGATATCAAGGAAATCACTCTACCCAGTCCGTACAGACGCCGGCTTGCCGACCTCATCGGTAGTGCGGCGCGGCCAGGCCCGATCATGCTAGTCGGAATAAAGGACCACGCCGAAGCCTGCGCCGAGCATCTCCGCCACACCGGACGTGAATGCACTATCGTTGAACCGGGCTATGGATTCGGCACGCCCTGGATCGCTCCGGGTTTTTTGCGTCGCCCGGCGGCCGGATCCTTCCTGAGCTGGCTCAGCAGCGGGGCCACCGAACGTCTGGCCGAGACTGGCGCAATCGTCTTTCTGCACCCTGAGAGTGCCGCTAGCGATCTGCGTGTCTTGCAGGGCACACTTCACCCTGCGCCGCCACTGTTGGTTGCCTGCGCTTCTGCAAGTTCGCCGTCGGCGACTACATTTAAGCTTTTGGCTGCCGCTGCCGTCGAGTCGCCCAGCCTCGGTAGTACGAGCACCTACCCGAAGATCTCGATCGTCACAGTCAGCTACAATCAGGCGGAGTACTTGGAGGATTGCATTCAATCCGTGCTCGCTCAAGGATATCCGAATCTCGAATACATCGTTATCGACGGTGGCTCCACGGATGGATCCGCCGCTATTATCGAGCGCTACCGGCCGCAACTTGCCGCAGCGGTGATTGAACCGGACGAGGGACAATCGGACGCCCTTAATAAGGGTTTCCAGCGCGCCACCGGCGAGATCATGAACTGGCTGTGTAGCGACGACATGCTCTGTCCCGGCGCCCTGTTCCGCATTGCGGAGGCCTTCGTCCGATCGCCGGCCGATCTCGTCGTCGGCGGATGTCTACGGATCGGACCACCTGGGGCTAGCATACTGTTTCAGCACCACAGCGCCATACCACTCGCCGAACCGACACCGCTGTCCTTTCCAGACTTACTTAGATTCATGCGCTCTTGGCATCGCGGGCACTATTTTTTTCAACCGGAAGCATTCTTCTCGAGACGCATATGGCTTGAGTCGGGTGCATTCATAAAGCGCCACCTATACTATGCAATGGACTACGATCTCTACCTGCGCATGGCGATGGCCGGCGCGATCGCCTACCACGTTCCGGACATGATCGGGGTGAGTCGGGCGCATCCGATGCAGAAGACCATTGCCGATAAGGCATACCTCTATCAGACCTTGCAGCTTATGGATGAATATCGCGATCTCTTATCTGCCGTCTACGCAAATGCGACATGTCGATGACTGACCTGGCGACTAGAGGTCTTACTTGAAGGAGATTTTTCTATGATGTCTGGACTTCAAGAGCGAATACGCGCGATGGTTCGATCCGAGGTCGCCGAGGCCGTGCGGCACCTCGAGCGCATGGAACCGCGCCTCGAAACGAGCGTCGGATACGGCGCCGCGATCTGGCATCACTTGGGGGATTTCATCCAACGCTCCATGCTGCTGCAGGGCCGTGCTGCATCATGGCAGTTGCCTCGACAACGCCCTATCCGCGACCTGTCGGAAGTGGAGATGTGCGTGTTCTCACAGTGGGGAGAAGACGGCATTATAGAATGGTTGGTAGCACATCTTCCGAGCGTCAATACCCGTTTCGTGGAGTTCGGGGTCGAATCGTTTGCCGAGGCGAATTGCCGGTTCTTGCTCATGAATCGCAATTGGAAGGGACTCGTCTTCGACGGAAGCGGCGCCAATATGCAGGCGCTCCGAAGCGAGAGCCTTTACTGGAGATACGATATAACGGCAACAACGGCCTTTATTACTCGCGAGAATATCAATGACCTGATATCTCAGAATGGCTTTGCGGGAGAGATCGGGATCCTGTCGGTCGACATAGACGGCAACGACTATTGGGTATTGGAAGCGATCGATGTCGTCACACCTGCCATCGTCATCTGCGAGTACAACCCGATATTCGGTGACACGCGTGCTGTCACGGTCCCGTATCGTTCGGACTTTACGCGCTTTTCAGG
>JBOIDW010000138.1:0-7533 GCA_050740655.1 Gammaproteobacteria bacterium
GTTTGTATACCATACGAGAGCCCCATCGAGTGGGTCGAGCGAGGGGTGCGCCAAGGGCAATGCGTTCGGCGTGGCCTTCGGTCGACGGATGCCCGCGCGTGCTAATCCGATACCGGTCCTTGATCACGCCGAGTTGGCAAGCTTGGCCCGCTCGGCATGGCTCGCCGGCCGGTACTGGCCGCGCTCCTGCACGAATACCACCTCGCGATCGGGCTCGTCGCTGTTGACGAAATGGCGGAAGCGCCGGAGCTTTTCGGGGTCTTCGATGGTTTTCTTCCACTCGCATTCGTAGGTGTTAATGACGGCCTGCATGTCACGCTCCAACTCCTCTCCAATCCCGAGCCGGTCCTCGATGATGACCGATTTCAGATACTCGAGTCCGCCTTCCAGGTTTTCCAGCCACACCGAGGTCCGCTGCAGGCGATCCGCCGTGCGGATATAGAACATGAAGAAGCGATCGATGTATCGGATCAGGGTATCCTTATCCAAATCGGTGGCGAACAGATCGGCATGCCGCGGTTTCATCCCGCCGTTACCGCAGACGTAGAGATTCCAACCCTTTTCGGTAGCGATTACCCCGACGTCCTTGCCTTGCGCCTCGGCACACTCGCGGGTACAGCCCGAGACGGCCATCTTGAGCTTGTGCGGCGCCCGCAGGCCTTTGTAGCGATGCTCGATCTCGATCGCAAGGCCGACGCTGTCCTGCACGCCAAACCGGCACCACGTGCTGCCGACGCAGGACTTGACGGTGCGCAGGGCCTTGCCGTAGGCGTGCCCCGACTCGAAGCCGGCGTCCACCACTTGCCGCCAGATCCGCGGCAACTGCTCGACGCGGGCGCCGAACATGTCGATGCGCTGGGCGCCGGTGATCTTGGTGTACAGGCCATGCTCCCGGGCAATCTTCCCGAGCGCGATGAGTCCCTCTGGGGTGATCTCACCGCCGGGGACGCGCGGGACGACCGAATACGTGCCGTCCTTCTGCATATTGGCCAGATAGTGATCGTTGGTGTCCTGTAACCCGGCATGCTCGGCCTTTAAGATATACTCGTTCCAACACGCGGCCAGGATCGAGGCCACCGCCGGTTTGCAGATATCGCAACCGAGTCCCCGGCCGTGTCTCCGGATGAGCTCGGCGAAGGTGGCCAGGTGCTCCACTCGCACCAGGTGATAGAGTTCCTGCCGGGAGTAAGGGAAGTGCTCACAGATCCCCTTTTTCACCGCCACCCCCAGGCGCGCCAGCTCCTTGTTCAGGATCTGGGTCACGAGCGGCCCGCAGCCGCCGCAACTGGTCGCCGCCTTGGTGGTTTGTTTCAGGCTCCCCAGGCTGGTGGCGCCGGCACGGATCGCTCCGCAGAGCTGGGCCTTGCTGACGTTGTTACAGGCGCAGATCTGGGCCGCCTGCGGCAGGGCATCGACGCCGAGGCCGTCGGATTTATTGCCGCCGCGTTGCGGCAGGATCAATTCGTCCGGGTAGCGAGGGACCTCCAGGCCGTTGAGCGCCATCTGCAAGAGCTGCCCGTAGTTCTCGGCATCACCGATTAACACGCTGCCCAACAGGTGCTTGCCGTTCTCGCTGACCACCAGCTTCTTATAGACGCGACCGGGCTCATCGATGTAGGTGTAGGCGCGCGCGCCCGGTGTCTTTGCATGCGCGTCCCCGATGCTCGCGACATCGACGCCCAGGAGCTTGAGCTTGGTGCTCATGTCCGCCCCGGTGAAGCGCTCCTCGCCGCCCGTGAGCTGCGAGACTGCGACCTTGGCCATCTGATAGCCGGGCGCGACCAGGCCGAACACCTGGTTGCTCCAGGCGGCACATTCCCCGATGGCGTAGATATCCGGGTCCGAGGTTCGGCAATGATTATCGATGCAAATCCCGCCGCGCTGGCCGATCTCGAGACCCGCATCACGCGCCAGATCATCGCGCGGCCGGATCCCGGCCGAGAAGACGATCAGGTCTGTTTCGAGACACTCGCCGTCCGCGAAGGACATGCACTGCGCGTGGGTGATTCCATCGCGTATCTGGGTGGTATTCTTCGAGAGGTGGACCCGCACCCCGAGGTCTTCGATCTTCTTGCGCAGGATCGCGCCGCCGCCGTCATCGATCTGCACCGCCATGAGGCGCGGCGCGAACTCCACCACGTGGGTCTCCATCCCGAGACACTGCAAGGCGTTGGCCGCCTCCAGCCCGAGCAGACCGCCGCCGACTACCGTGCCCACCAGGCTCCTTCCGGCCGCCGCCTTGATGGCCTCGAGGTCCTCGATGGTGCGATAGACGAAACAGCCTTCACGATCGTGCCCCGGCACCGGCGGAACAAAGGGGTAGGAGCCGGTCGCCAACACCAGCTTATCGTACGGGACCTCATGGCCGCCTGCGGACACGACCCGCTTGCGGTCCCGATGGATCGCCACCGCCCGGTCGTTGAGGAAGACCGTTACGCCATGCCGCTCGTAGAAACCCTTCTCGACCAGCGATAGCTCGCTTGCGGTCTTGCCGCTAAAGAATTCCGAGAGATGTACCCGATCATAGGCCCACCGCGGTTCTTCGCAGAAGGTCGCGACTTGGTATTGAGCAGGGGTATTGGACTCGAGCAGGCACTCGATGAGCTTGTGACCCACCATGCCGTTGCCGATGACAACCAAGCGTAACTTCATGTGGGTGACGTGACGGGCTCCCCGCCGACAGAGGGCAACCCAATCATTCGCAATACCTGCCTTACCGTAACCATTGTTAAACCGCTGTCCTTACACTCGACACATTAAGGAAATATGCCATCTGGCTGCCCGCTCGCAAGCCCTTCATTATCCGGGCATATCTTCCAAGCGCGCTGTCCGTGGCCTGGACTGAGTGCCCTATTCTGGAGCATTAAGGTTTTCGAACGCGTCGCCCTGGTGCAAAGCCCTGGCCCACGCTGCGGCTAATCGTTTTGAGACAACAGGAAGAGCAAGTACATGATCACCAGCGACAGCATGATCGCGAGCCCGCGCCAGAAGGCTAGCGGGTTGCGTTCGATGAGCGGGCGCGGTACCTGGCTTACCCGATCGGCGTTCGGATGCCGCAGGTCGTAGATGAACTCGGACAGCGCGTGGTAGCGGCGTTCCGGGTCGAGTTGCACGGCCTTGCGCAGGGCCCCATCCACCCACGCCGGGATGGTGGGATCCCACGCCGTCGCCGGCCTGTATTCCAGCCCTTGCAGCCGCCTGGGATTGGCGGTACCGGGCTGCGGCATCTCGCCGTAGGGCAGCCGACCGGTCAATAACTCATAGGCGATCACGCCCAGCGAATAGAGGTCCGAGGCCGTGGTTCCGAGTTGATTGCTGAGATACTCCGGGGCACAGTAGTTGCGCGTCCCCAGGAGGTTCGCGCGCTCGGTCGGCGTGGCGATCTCGGCGATGCCGCCGACCCGCGCCGAGCCGAAGTCCACCAGTCGCACCTGGCCTGAGAGATCGATCAGGATGTTCTCGGGCTTCAGGTCCCGATGCAGCATCTCCAGCCGATGGAAGGCGCGCAGCCCCTTGGCGATCTGCTCGACGATCCCGCGTACCTCCTCGAGCTTGCGGCTGGGGTGATCGCGCAGCCACTGCCGGAGCGTGACGCCTTCGAGATATTCGGTGACATGGTAGAGGAAGCGACGCTGGCGCGTGGGCGGGAAGGCCTTTACCACGTGCGGGTTATTGATGCGCCGCCCGACCCACTCCTCCAGGATGAATCGTTCGATATAGGCCGGATCGTCTTCAAAATTGACGGAAGGCGTCTTGAGTGCCACTTGCCGCCCCGACTCGGCGTCTTGCGCAAGATAGATCTGGGTGCGATTGCTGGCGTGGATCTCGCGGAGTACGCGGTAGCCATCGAGCGTCATCCCCGGCGTCAAGGGCGGCGGAAAGGGCAATTCCGTCAATTCTCGATAAACCTCATCCGGGTCCTGCGTCGGGAGGCGCTCGACGCGCAGCACCTGGCACGTGGCGTTGTCCGGGCTCTGGTTGGCCAGTGCGGTGCGGACGATCTCGGCCGCTGCCTTGTCCAGATTCGCCCGGTAATCGTGCACCAGTTGCAGCAGGGCCTTGTGATTAATATAACTATGCACCCCGTCGGTGCTCAGCACGAAGATGTCACCCTCGATCAAGGGCAGGCGCCGGTAGTCGATCTCCAAATGCAGATCGGCCCCCACCGCCCGGCTCAGAAACCGCTTGTCCGCCGTGACCCAGGTTTGATGATCCGTCGTCAGTTGCTCGATCAGTCCGTCCCGGATCCGGTAGATACGGCTATCGCCGACGTGGAAGAGATGCGCGGTGGTCGATTTCAGGATGAGTGCGCTGAAGGTGGTGAGAAATCCGCGGCCCGAATCACGGCACCGCTGGCCCTGGCCGTACAACCAGGAGTTCAGGGTGGCCATGACCTGCTGTGCGGATCGCTGCACCGACCACGACTCCGGGGTGCTGAAGTAGTCCTCCAGAAAACCCATGACGCAGGCGCCCGAGGCCTCCTGGCCGCCGGCGCTGCTGCTGACGCCGTCGGCGATGGCCACGGCGATGCCCTTCGTCTTCATCTGGCGCGCGGGCGGCAGGCGGAGGCCGTGAAAGTCTTCGTTCGCCGGCTTTTGGCCCTTGTCCGAAAATTGGCCGGCACTCACTTCGAGCATAAAACGGGGTCCGAGCCGAATCTATACGAGCGTAGGAACTCTCGCTAACACACGATCAATCGAGTCGGCCGCCGTATCCGCCGTTATCCGGGTCAACTCACGTCGATTAGCTGCACCGTGCCGTCGGGCAGCACTTCGGCCATCGCCCCTTTAGGCTCATCCAGGAACAGCACGGCGCCCAGAATGAGCACGGCGCTGGCGGCGATGGCGAGAAAAAAGGTGTGGGGATCGACCGCCGCCAAGACACTGAGAAATACCACGCCGCCCAGGTTGCCGTAGGCACCGGCCAGGCCGGCGATCTGGCCGGTCAGCCGCCGCTGTATGAGCGGTACGATGGCAAACACGGCGCCGGTGCCGAGATGCACGAACAGCGCACAGGCGACGCAGGCAGAGACCGCGAGCCCAAGCGGCCAGCCGGCGTCGATCTGACTCAAGAGCGCGTAGCCGCACGCCAGCCCCAGCATCACGGTAGCGAGCGTGCGTTTGCGGCCGCAGCGGTCGCTCACCCAACCGCCCAGTGGCCGCATGAACAGCACGACCAGTCCAAAAGGCGCCGCCAGCATGCCCGCCGCGACCGCGGATAGATCGTAGGTCTCCATAAAGAACAGCGGTAGCATGGAGACCACCGCCAGCTCCGAGCCGAAGGTGACGAAATAGGCGAGGCTCAGGATCGCCACCTGTTTGAATTTATAACGGTGGATGTCCGCGACCGGTTGCCGGAAGACCTTGGCGTTGATGCGGTAGATGCGATAGCTCTGACCCAGGTAGAGACAGGCCAGCACGGCGTCGATGACGGTGACCACGCCGGCGGACAAGAGCCCGAGAACGGCCAGTTGGTTCGCGAGCACGCCAAGGGCCAGGTAGAGCGGTATATTTATCACGATATAGGCCAGGAGATCGCCCCGGCTGGTGACCTCCAGGCCGCCGCTCTGAGCCGGTTGGAAATAGGTCGAGCCTTCGGGGGTATCGCGAACGGTGAGATAATAAACGAGTGCGTACAGGACGGCGATGGCCCCTGTTACCGCGACGGCGTAGCGCCAGCCGTCGGCGCCACCGAAGGCCAGGGCCAAGCTCGGTAGCAGCAGCGCCCCGGCGGCCGATCCGAAATTGCCCCAGCCGGCATAGATCCCGTGCGCCAGGCCTACCTCACGCGCCGGAAACCACTCCGCGATCATACGCGTGCCGACGACAAAGCCCGCGCCGACGAATCCCAGTAAAAACCGGGCGAGCGCCAAGCTGCGATAGCTATCGGCCATGGCGAAGAAGAAGCACAGGCCTCCGCCGAGCGCCAACAGCATCGAAAAGGTGAGGCGCGGGCCGATTCGATCGACCAGCATACCGATGAGGATGCGCGCCGGGATGGTGAGCGCCACGTTGAGTACCAGCAGCGCCTTCACCTCCGCCTCGCTGAGCGTGAAGCTGTGGCGGATCGCCGCGAGTAGCGGCGCATGGTTGAACCAGACGACGAAGCTCAGGAAAAACGCCAACCAGCTCAGGTGGAGGATACGAAACTTGCCGGTCAACGAATACAGCTTGAATGTGGATGCGACTATCGCCATGGATGAATCGTGTTTCCCCGCGCCGTGCGGAACAGTTCTGGTGCATGCATGCACCACCAGGTACCGGCGCTCGGTCCGATGCAAGGAGTTTGCCCGGAATGATCGTCGGTAGCTAAGGCATGGAAACCATGGTGAATATCGATGATTCTATGGATTCACAGCGCGGCGCACCGGAACTGTACAGCGTTCATAGTGGTGCGGCCGCACCTGCAAGCGCACCGCGTTAGTGCGATGCTGCAAGTGGCGCAGCGCAGGCGTATCTCATGTAGCGCGCCGCCAGCCTCGAGCGCCTGCGCCGGCACACGGTGATGAGCCTGGACGATTGCCGGCCCGGCTAGCCTTTGGGTTGGTCAATGCCTATCTCGCGCTGAAGACGCGGGGATCGTTGTAAAAGTAGCAGCCACGTTTGATGCGGGCACAGGCCCGCCCTTTGACATTGCGCGGCGCTAGACCCCATTGACCCGGAATGCCTCCCGGCACTCTAATAGGCATCAATCAAATCAACGGTGGGTTATGCTGCCTAGCGCCAGATCGGAAGACCTATATGCGCGGCTAATGGTTCTTCCAGAAAACGTGGTGGGCGAGATCATCAACGGCCAACTCTATACCCAGCCACGACCGGCCGGGCCGCATACCCTGGCCTGCTCGGCGCTGGAAGGTGAATTGTTTACTCCCTTCCACAAAGGGCGCGGCGGGCCGGGCGGGTGGTGGATCCTCGTAGAACCGGAGATCCACTTCATCCGGGACACCGAGGTACTGGTACCCGACATCGCCGGCTGGCGCCGGGAACGGATGCCACGGGTTCCCGAGGACCAACGCTTCGAGGTGGTCCCGGATTGGGTCTGCGAGGTGTTGTCCCCTGCCACGGCAAGAAAAGACCGTATCCAGAAGATGCCTACCTATGGGCGTTACGGCGTGAGCTTTCTATGGCTGGTCGACCCCCTGGTCAGGACCTTGGAGAGCTTCGAGCTGGAGGAAGGGCGGTGGGTGATCAGCGGGGTCTTCAAGGACGATGACAAGGTGAGCGTGCCGCCTTTCGCGGAGACTGCCTTGTCCCTGACCGAGCTGTGGGCGGGCGCGTGACTATCCGCCGTTCATTGCGCCAATACCATCACTATTCGCATGCTTGCCGACACGCTTGAAATGTCTATTGCATGGGGTTCCACACGATCAGTGACCTCGATGCTAGACTGCCGCGGCCCTAGCCGAGCGCCGGATACCACGAACCTGCATGCGAAAACACCAGCTGGACGGCCTGCGATTCATCTTGTTTCTCATGGTCTTCGCCACCCATTACGCGCCCAACCCGGTGCAGGTGGGCTATCTCGGCTATGCCC
>JBOIDW010000139.1:0-2155 GCA_050740655.1 Gammaproteobacteria bacterium
CGCGAACGGTCATTCATACCGCCGCATTGGCGATGATCCCCGGCGTCGACCCCAACCGCTGTCGCACGCCGGAGATCCTCGCCGATGCCGCCTACGTCATCCTGAACCGCGACAGCCGCAAGCACACCGGGAATCTCTACATCGACGAGGAGGTGCTCGCCGCCGAGGGCGCCATCGATCTCGCGCGCTATGCGGTGGTGCCAGGCACGAAGAATCTGCTGCCCGATCTGTTCATCGATTGACGCGCCACGGCTAGGCCATTCCGGGGAGGGCCGAGTGGTCCTGCCCTACCCCTACCGGGCCTTGAAGCCCTAGCCCCGCTTGAAGCGCGCGGCCTCGTCGGACCCGCCCGTGGCGTTGCCGGCGCTGTAGGAATGGGCGCCGACACCGGCAAGCTTGCCGCCATCGACGACCAGGTACTCGTTGCGGATGGGTCGGCCTTCGAACCAGCACTCGAGGATCTCGCGCACGCCGGCCGCGTAGCGCGCCTGCGCCGAAAGGCTGGTACCCGAGATGTGCGGGGTCATGCCGTGGTGGGGCATGGTGCGCCACGGGTGGTCCTTGGGCGGCGGCTGCGGAAACCACACGTCCCCGGCGTACCCGGCCAGCCGGCCGCTCTCGAGCGCGCGGGCGATCGCGTCGCGGTCGCAGATCTTGCCGCGCGCGGTGTTGACGATGTAGGCGCCGCGCTTCATCTTGCCGATCAGCGCCTCGTTGAAGAGATGCTCGGTCTCGGGGTGCAGCGGGCAGTTGATGGTGACCACGTCGCAGACCCGCACCAGCGATTCGACGTTCGCATGAAAGGTGAGGCCCAATTCCCGCTCGAGGTCCGGGGAGAGACGATGCCGATCGGTGTAGTGGAGCTTGACATCGAAGGGCTTGAGCCTGCGCAGCACGGCCAGGCCGATGCGCCCTGCGGCCACGGTCCCGACCGCCACACCTTCGAGATCATACGAACGCTCGACGCAGTCGGCGATATTCCAGCCCTTATCGATCACCCATTGATAAGACGGGATGTAGTTCCGCACCAGCGAGAGGATCATCATCACCACGTGCTCGGCGACGCTGATGCTGTTGCAATAGGTGACCTCGGCCACCGTGATCCCGCGCTCGATCGCCGCCTGCAGATCGGTATGGTCCGAACCGATGCCGGCGGTGACGATGAGCTTGAGCTTCGGCGACTTGGCGATGCGCGCCGCGGTCATGTAGGCCGGCCAGAAGGGCTGCGAGATGACGATGTCCGCATCGGGCAGCTCCCGCTCCAGGACCGAGTCGGGCCCGTCCTTGTCCGAGGTGACGACCAGCTTGTGAGCGTTTTCTTCCAGGAACTTGCGCAGGCCGAGCGCACCCGAGACGCTGCCCAGCAATTGTCCGGGCTGGAAATCGATGCCCTTGGGAGAGGGCAGGCTTTGCCCGTCGGGGTAGCGCTCGAGCTTGGGGACATCATCGCGGGCGTAGGATTTCGGGTAGCCGGTGACGGGATCGTCGTAAAGCACGCAAACAACCTTGGCCATGGTCGGGCCTCCTGTATCTCTTGGAATCGGACTACGGGCCTAAGCCCTGCACGGGTCCCGGGGTTACCGGGTGTCCGACATCCTGGGTGTGCGCTACCGGTCAGTCCAATCGTTTGTTTGGATGGGTCAATTTACGGGGCTTATCAGCGTGTCGAAACGGCCCTGGAGATCGAGGCCCGCGAACACCTCCCAGGCCGCGGCGATGAGCGGTGGCGGCGGCTCGTGGCCGAGCGCGATAAGCCCGATAGGCCGCGATAGCTCCGGAAACAGGGGGATGGCGGTGACCTCCTCGCGCAGGTCGAGGAGGAACAGGATGCTGTGGGGCACGATGGTGTGGAGTCCGGCGCAGCGGACGTGGGAATAGAGCGCAAAGGCGGAGTCGGTCTCGACCGCATCATTCGGTGCGGTCCCCGCCTGCCGGAAGGCCGCGTCGATGATGCGGCGGTTCTGCAGATTGGGGGTGAGCAGACACAGCGGCAGCTCGGCGGCCTCCGACCAAGTCATCGCCGCCCTACCGCGAATGGCCCCACGGTTCGGTGCCAGCAACAGGTAGCGCTCCCGGTACAAGGCGAGGACACGGAAACCCCCCAGCCGTTGGTCTTCGAGGTAGGTGAGACCGAGGTCCAACTCGAAGCCGTCGA
>JBOIDW010000140.1:0-2706 GCA_050740655.1 Gammaproteobacteria bacterium
GCCCAGTACGGAAGCGCCTTGTCCTTCGACGGCGTTAATGACTGGGTCACCGTCAACGATGCAGCGGCTCTGGACCTCACGAACGGCATGACGCTTTCCGCGTGGGTCTACCCGACCGCGCTTAACAGTTGGCGTCGCGTCGCGGCCAAGTGCGTACGTCAATACGGGTGGATCCGATTTAGCGGCAATCGGTGTCAGCGGCGTTCCGATAATCGTTTGAACTTGGCGGCGTGAACGTCTGGGTTTTCGTCGATTTTCTTCGACTCCTTCTATCTAAAGTTTCTTCTTCCTCGCTTTTCCTTCTGCGTCGGTCTCACTTTCGTCTTCTTCCCGAGTAGGTCGTAGCACGCCGCGCGGCTCGCGTTTGCGCCGCATTATTCACCGCAAGGAGGTGGATAAATGGCGCACCGCGGATTACCCAAATGTTTATGTTGCGGGAACTTGTTCCGACCCGACCCGAGGAATGCGAGACACCAGAAATACTGTTGCGAACCGGTCTGCCGCAAAGCCAGCCAGACCGCGAGTCGGCGCGCCTGGCGGGCCAAACCCGAGAACCAGGACTACTTCCGTGGAGCGGAGAATGTCGCGCGGGTGCGGGCGTGGCGAGCTGCCCACCCGGGGTACTGGCAGCGTCCGCGGGGCCAAAGGGCGCAGAAGCCAGCTGCGTTACAAGATGTCTGCCGCGCGCAACCGATTGAAATAAACCACGATTCACCGATTTTGGTTCGGCCTGCGTTACAGGATGCGTTACAACATCTCTTGTCATTCCAACCAGCTGTTTGGATTGGGTTTATCGCTCAATTTACCGGTAGTGCGTTACAGGATGACATAGCCCGGACCTCCCGGCGGCTGGTAAAACTGGGGCAAGACATCTTGGCTGGGAGGGTAGACGGTGGCCATCAAACGGGTGATCTGCCCCGAGCGGGTGCGTAGGATCCCCGCCCAGTTCAGCTGGGTGGACCATCGCCTGGTCCGCAACCGGTACATCGAGGGCTGCGATGCCCATGGGCTGGCACTGTACTTGTTCCTGCTGACGGTTGCGGATGTCCAGGGGCTGAGCTACTACTCGGATGCCTCGCTGGGTAGATATCTGTCGATGGATCCAGGCCGTCTGATTCAGGCGCGTGGCGATCTGATGCAGGCGGGGCTCATCGCCTATCAAAGACCGCTCTACCAAGTCCTGGCCCTGGATCCGCCGCCTCAAGAAGCGCGCGAGTCCGCGGAGGAGGCCGTACGCGCGAGCCTGACTCAACTACGTGCGGTACTGGGCAAGCGCCATGATCGACTATGAGACGTACTGCAAGATCCGCGATTGCCATGAGCGACAGCACCTGACCATCGCGCAGACCGCCCGCGCCCTCGGACTGCATGCGGAAACGGTGGCAAAGTGGATCAAGGCTGGCCAGTACCGAGCGCGACGGTCGCCGCCGCGGGCGAGTCGCCTCGACCCCTTCAAAGCGCGGTTAGTGCGCTTGCTGGAAGCTCATCCCTACAGCGCGCAGCAGATCTTCCAGCACCTGCGTGAAGAAGGCTTTGCGGGCGGCTTCACGATCGTCAAGGACTATGTGCGCAAGGTGCGGCCACCCCGGCGGGAAGCGTTCCTGAAGCTCTCCTTCGCCCCCGGGGAGTGCGCCCAGGTCGACTGGGGTGAGTACGGTTCGATTGGCGTCGGTTCGACCCGGCGGCGGCTCTCCTTCTTCGTCATGGTGCTGTGCTACAGCCGCCTCATGTACGTGGAATTCACCGTGTCACAGACGATGGAGCACTTCCTCGCCTGCCACGAGCATGCCTTTGCGGCTTTCCACGGCTGTCCGGCCAAGATCATGGTCGACAACCTGAAGTCGGCCGTGCTGCGACGTGTGGTCGGGGAGGCGCCGGTGTTCAATGCGCGCTTTTTGGATTTCGCACGCCATTGGGGATTTGACATCACTGCCTGCAACGTCGCCAAGGGTAACGAGAAAGGCCGCGTGGAGAACGGGGTGGGCTACGTGAAGAAGAACTTCCTCAACGGTCTCGAGCTGCTCGACTTCAGCGCCGTCAACCCTGCCGCCCAACTCTGGCTCGACAGCATCGCCAATGTGCGCATTCACGGGGAGACGCACCAGCGGCCGGTCGATCTGTTCAAAGCAGAGCAAGCTCATTTGAAGCCGCTTAACCCGATGCCCCACGACATCGCCCGCATCGAAACCGTACGCGCCACCAAGCAGTTCCGCGTCGCGCTCGACACGAACCACTATTCGGTGCCTGCCGAATACGCCAGCGCCCGCGTGACACTAAAAGCCTATCCGGACCGGGTCTGCATTTACCACCAGGACCAATTCATCGCCCGGCACATCCGCAGCTACGACCGCCGCCAGGACATCGAAGATCCCGACCATCCGAAGGCGTTGCTCGCGCAACGGCGCAACGCCCGCGAGCAGCGGCTGCTCATGCGCTTCTTGAGTCTCGGCCCGAAGGCCCAGGCCTATTACGAGGGGCTCGAGCAGCGGCGTCTCAATCCGCGCCACCACCTGCGCAAGATCGTCGCCTTGAGCGAGATCTACGGCGTAGACGCGGTGGCCCGCGCGATCGATGACGGCATCGCCTTCGAAGCCTATAGCTGCGAGTACATCGCGAACATCCTTGAAATGAGAGCCCGAGAGCGCCCCGAACCCGGGGCTCTGCACCTCACCCGCCGCCAGGATCTCCTGGATATCGAGATCGCCC
>JBOIDW010000141.1:0-4652 GCA_050740655.1 Gammaproteobacteria bacterium
GGTATGCAGCTCGGTATCGATCGCCGCGGATAGGGCCTCGATACGCGCCGGGACGGTTTGCAGCACAGACTCACTATGGCCATCGGCGTGGCGCTTGACCACCTCGCGCCGGCCGCCGGCCGAGATCGGCACCACCGAGACCCGCCCCAATGGTTTTACCCGCGCCGCCAGCCGTTCCTGCAGCTTGTCCCGATCGCCGGACGCAAGCTGGTCGATCTTGTTCAAGGCCAGGACGACGGGTTTCCCGAGGTCGGTCAAGGCCACCAGCTCCTGCCATTGCCGGCGCGTAAGGTCGCCTTGCGTCAAATAGATGACCAGATGCGCGCGCTGTGCCTCGGCGCGGCAGAGGGGATCGAGCTGGCCGCGCGGGGTATTGAGGCCCGGCATGTCGCAGAGCACGATGTCCCGCGAGTCCGGGCTAGGCCAATGATAACGCGTGATGGCGCCGGTGGTGCCGCCGCGCGCGGCGATCTCGACCTGGGCGTCCGGCAACAGGGCCTTGACCAGGGAGGACTTGCCGGTGCTCGCCTCGCCGAGCAGGGCGATATAAATGGCTCCGCCATGCTGGCGTTCGCGCAGCGTCGCAAGCTCGGCGCGCGCCGCGCCTGCGTCCACGCCGGCCTGTTCGGCGGCATCGATGCGGGCCCGGAGCTCGCTCTCGTCGGGCGGTGCGAGAGGCCGTTGAACGGCCCCCCTCCCGCGTGGCCGCAGGACCCTCCACATCAGCACGCCCGAGGCGAGCGTGATCAACAGTATCAGCGCCGCATAGACCAGCACAAAGCCGAGTGGCGCCTGCTGTAGGCGGTCCCAGAGACCGAGGGCCAGATCGGTGCTATGGAAGAGCAACGCCAACAGGCCGGCGAGCACCAGGCTTACCAGGACCGCGGCGGCCCAACGTAGCACCGGCGGGGTGTTCATAGCGGCAGTGTAGAGTGACGGGGGGTATTCGGCTAGAGCGGCGCGCGGGCCGGCCGGGGAGCGGTCAGGGTTGTTGAAGCACAGGGGCTTTTGCACGTTCTACTTGGCCACTGCACCGCTCTCGGAGACCAGCGCGGCGCCAGCACTTGATTCCGGATTACGTGCTCGATTCCTTGCGGGATAGGTCTCCTGTATCGACTGCGCGATGAGCTCCGAAATCAGTGTGTCGTCCTTGCGCAAACCGAAGATCCCCGCGTGCGAGGGGTCGACGGGTTCAGGGTCGTGGAGGATATCGAGCATCCTCCCGTCGGGCGTGGCCGTAGCCACACGCTCGCGAAGCCGGCCGGTGTTCAGCACGGCAAGCCGCGCTCGTGATCCGAGTTTTCGCTTCGCTCCGAGCACCCGTCGGATCTCATCGATCTGGGAATGCCGATCAGCCAGAGCCAGGTACTCCAGCCAATTGACCGATAGGTACTCTTCCGACTCCCGCAGGCGGAAGGCAGTCCCACTGATGTGGCCATCCTCGTGAACTTGCGCCCCGCCACAATAGCGGGAAACGTGGTCGCTATCCGGGACCCGATCACGCTGCACGGCGGTTGGATTCCGTGGCCCAAGAATCAACGCCGTAAGGACGAACGATATCCACCAGCGAACCCACCGTGGCGACCCCGGACGCCCGCATCGTCTTGTGGGGATTCTTGGGGTCCGGGGCAAAGACCACAAAGTGCAAGTCACTGTTTCCTACGAACTCCACGGCGAAATGGCGTTTGTCCGACCGTCGCCATTCCGCCTGAATATTGCCGGAATGGGTAAGTACCACGCCCGGATAGGCACGGTTTGGCGTAAACCGCAAGAAGGCGACAAAATCTTCCAAGGACTCGGGTGAGATAGGGGCCTGCCGGGGGTATTCCTCTTCACTGATGTTGGCCAGGTGATGCAAGCGCTGGGCGAGGCGCTCGGCAAACGGGGCGTTCAGTTCTTCTTTTACGTGGAGGATCGACTCGGCGACCGATGGTTGTCGTGGAGATGGGCTACGTGAATGGCTAGGCGACCGAGTTTCCAATTGAAAACTCGGTCGTTTAGCCATTTCTGCCATCCAGCGCTCCGGGTCCCAGCGCTTTGCATCCGCGGTACCGAGTCCCTCTACCGGAGCCCGCCACAACGTGGTGGAAGCGGCGCTCGTTGCGTCATGGCCGAAGACCGCGTTGCGCCGAGCGCGCGGCGTAGAAATCCCCGTCGGTGAATCCGGCGTGTTCGTTGCGTCATGCCCGAAGACCGCATTGCGCCTGGTGTAGGTCCGTAATATTTCGGCGCTAAGGAACGCTGGCTCAAAACGGTCAAGCCCAGCGCTTTGACTCGCATTTTCTTTGTCGGGAGTATCGAGGTTCATTCGTTCAAGAGATCAGATAAGACGCTTTGGTAGGCTGACCAGTCTTTCTTGGCGTTACCCAAACGCTCCATTACCTGGTCCTTGCTGGGGTAACCGTGACACTCGCGGTGGAAGTTCGCATTCGTAAGAACACCGGATACCTGTTTGCTTTCTTCTTCCAAGCGCCGGGTAACGATACCGCTCTCCAGGCTCAAAATGAGTCGCCCTCCCTCTAACGAATATACGAGCTTTAAACCCATACATTCCACGAAGCGATCCTCACTGTCCCATCGCCCTGATTTAAGGAAACGGTCTTTCAAAAAGGCGTTCGCATCGGCGTGTTCAACGACGCTAAGAAAGTTGATACCCACAGCCGAGTAACGAACGTGCGGTAGAACTTCCACGTACTTCCTCGCAATGTCAACGACCGTGCTGGACTGAGGGTCGCCCGTAGCGGAGGTGTCAGTCACCTTCAGCCGGTTGAGTTCGACGGAAACCGTGACTTGACTATCATATGACACGGTCGCGAAGGGCGGCGTGGTGATTGCCAACCCCGCGACCTGCCATCCCCAGCTCGCTTGGACAATCCCTTGCCGCTCCAGGAAGTCGGGATTGAGTATCGTGGGGTTGTGGTCGTTGGCGACCACTACAACCGAAAACTCCAGGTGCGTGATGTTCATGCCATTCTGTGGGGGGCACGGTCAAGCGTGTCGAAAAGGAAACCCAATTCAATACCCTGTGGCAACAAATCAGACTTCACAAAAGGGCTCGAGACGCGACGGGCGGTCCGTCGCGCGGTAAATCGAGATCAGACCTCTCTCTAGGTGATACGGGCAAGCGTCTCGCACCATAGGGCATCGGCGACCGCCGAGGCGGTCTTCACTTGTCACAGCACGACGGCGGTATCACCCATGCCGGTCTTGATCTGCACGAGGCGGCGTGTCGGCGAGTGCCGGGGATGCCCTAAGCGGATGCCGAGCCCGACCAGCGCCGCTTTATAATAGCCCTGGCTTCCGAAATTCATCGTGCAACCTCTCGTTAGGGTTCGTATAGCGGGCGATACTCTAGCACGCGGGCGCCGGTAGTCCGCACGGTAGGCTCTCCTGGACTACCCGGCTGCGGTTTTCGCGGCCGAGCGCCGTACCGGTGAAGCAGCCGACCGCGATGAGGCTGGCTAGATCCGGTGGTCCCCAGGCGAGCTGAATTCTAGCCAAAGGTATTTGAGATTCATATCCCCGTATCTCCATCTACCCCTCGTTCCGGCAGGGATTGCCGGAATCCAGGGTACAGGGACGTATATGGCGTCCTGCGTCCTGGATGCCGGCAATCCCTGCCGGCATGACGGAGTCGATTCCGATGCGAATGGCGTTATTGAAGTGGATTTGTGCAAGAAGTTACAAGCGAGAATCTATGCTAGTATTCGCCCGTGACCCGACCGCGGGTAGGTAGCGGGCCTACCGCACCGCACAATCATCCGGCCGGGAACGTGGATTATCGAGTTTTCTAATAATCACAGCTAAAGAGGACTACGACCATGAGTGCTTACCTCCACCGTCTACTGAGATCCATGCTTGCCATTGGAATCGCGAGTATCACCCTCATCGTTGGCTTGCCGTCGAGCAGGGCGGCGGACCACGGAGACGGGCCTTTGGTTTCCGTGAACCGGTCCGGCGACCTGGGCGACGTCTTCGCTTTCCTGGACCCCAACGACAATACGCGCCTGGTCGTGGCGATGACCGTCCAGGGCTTTATCGTGCCGGGCGAGGCGGTGAATTTCTCGGTCTTCGACCACCAGTTGATCTACCGCTTCGCCTTCGAGACCACCGGCAACGCGAGACCCGACCGTGCCATCAGCGTTCGGTTTACGCGCAAGGGTTTGGCCCCCGGCAGCAAGGGATCGGATGCCCAGACCGCCATCATCACCTTGCCGAACGGCACGACTTTCACCGCGCCGACTTCCGTCTCCAACCTCTCGGGGACCTCCCCGGCTCCGGTCGTCACGACCGACCCTACTAGCGGCGTCGGCTTCTTCGCCGGCGAGGTCGACGATCCCTTCCCCTTCGATATCCCGGGCTTTAGCCGCTTCGTTACGTCAGTCCTCGGGGGCGCGCCGGACCCGACGCAACTCAACCGCGGCCGCGATTCCTTTGCGGGCTACGATACCCTGGCGATCGCCCTTAGCATTCCGCTTGCGCAACTCGGGACTCTGGCGAACAACGAAGTGGGTGTTAGCGCGACCACGCTCTCGCGCACTCGTGTATTCCGGGCGGTTAGACGCGGCAAGCGATGTTTGCTGCGCGGAAACAGATTTCGGGAGGTGCAGGAAGACCGCGCTGGCGTGCCTGCGGTCAACGTGGCCTTGATC
>JBOIDW010000142.1:0-2637 GCA_050740655.1 Gammaproteobacteria bacterium
CCGCATGATCCGCGACATGGCCCTGCGTGGTTTCTCGCCCCGCACCCACGAGTCGTACGTCGCCGCCGTCGTGAAGCTGGCGAGGTACTACCACCGCGCGCCGGATCACCTGACCAACGAGGAGGTCCAGGCCTACCTCGCCCACTTGATTCAGGAGCGGAAGCTCTCCTGGAGCACGTGCAGCCAGGCGGCGCACGCCTTCCGCTTCCTCTACCACGTGACCCTCGGGCACGAGAAGACGGCCTTTCACGTCCCCGCACCGAAGCAGCCCCAGAAGCTGCCCGACATCCTGAGCCGCGAGGAGGTCTGGCGTCTGCTGCGCGCCTGCTCGCATCCCTGGCATCACCTCTTGCTGGCGACGACCTACGCCGCCGGCCTCCGCGTCAGCGAGGCCGTGGCCCTCAAAGTCGCGGACCTCGACGCCGACCGGATGACGATCCATATCTGCCAGGGCAAGGGCGGCAAGGACCGCTACGTGCCGCTCTCCCAGCGGCTGCTCCAGGACTGGCGCGCGTACTGGTGCATCCGGCCCCCGCACGTCTGGCTCTTCGCCAATCGCCAGGGCACCCGCCCGATTGACATCACCGTCGCCCAGAAGCTCTACACGATGGTGAAACTCCGCGCCGGCATTGCCAAGCAGGGCGGCATCCACGCCCTGCGCCACGCCTTCGCCACCCACCTGCTCGAAGCCGGCCGCAATCTGCCGACGGTCCAGGCACTGCTCGGCCACCGCCATCTCTCCACCACCGCGCGCTATTTGCACCTCACGCCGGGGCGCGTGCTCGCCACTGGCTCGCCGCTCGATCTGCCCGAGCCGCCCGGCGCCTGAGTCGTGGCCCCAGCGCCGGCCGCCCTCGCGGGCGTCGGCGCTGAGCGGGCGCCCCGGGTCGAGCTCGCCGATATCGTCCGCGCGCACGGCGCGGCGTATCAGCGCGCGCATCCGCTGTGTCGCGCTCAGCGTCGCGCCCTGCGCGCCATTGCGAATTGCCGCACCGCCGTGCTCGGCGGCCATCGGGCCGTCTGCTCGGCGTGCGGCGCCGAGCGGATCACCTACAACTCGTGTCGCAACCGCCACTGTCCGAAATGCCAGCGGGTGGCCACCGAACGCTGGCTCACCGCGCGCCGGGGCGAGGTCCTGCCCATCCCCTACTTCCACGTCGTGTTCACCCTGCCCCACGCGCTCAACCCGCTGGCGCAGAGCCACCCGCGGCTGCTCTATCGTGGGCTCTTTCAGGCCGCGGCCTCCACGCTCCTGCGCTTCGGCCGCGATCCGCGCCACCTCGGCGGGGATCTCGGCGTGACCGCCGTGCTCCACACCTGGGGCCAAACGCTCACCCAGCACGTCCATGTCCACTGCGTCGTGACCGGCGGCGCGCTCGCGCCGGAGGGGACGCGCTGGATTCCCGCCCATCCCGGCTTCCTCTTTCCGGTCCGCGCCCTGGCCAAGGTCTTCCGCGGCCGGTATCTCGCCGGCCTGCAGCGGGCCTTCGACCGGGGCGACCTGCACCTCACGGGCGGGCTCGCGGCCCTCGCGGAGCCGGCGGCATTTACCGCGTGGCTCGCCGAGCTACGCCAGCAGGCCTGGGTCGTCTACTGCAAGCCGCCCTTCGCCGGGCCCGAACATGTGCTCGCCTACCTGGGCCGCTACACCCACCGCGTCGCGCTCTCCAACGACCGACTGCTGGCCGTCGCCGACGGCCGCGTCCGCTTTCGCTGGCGCGACTACGCCGACGGGGACCGCGTGAAGGTCATGGAGCTCGCCGTCGACGAGTTCCTCCGCCGCTTCTTGCTGCACATTGTTCCCGCCGGTTTCGTCCGCATCCGCCACTTCGGCTTACTCGCCAACCGTCGGCGGGCGGCGGCGCTGGCTCAGTGCCGGGTCCTCTTCGCGCCGGCGCCGCCGCCGGTGGAAGCCCCGGAGTCGGTTCGCGACCTCCTCCTGCGCGTCACCGGCATCGACATCGAGCGGTGTCCGATCTGTCAGCAAGGACTCCTGCGGCAGGTCGAGCTGTTGGCGCCCGCGCCCGCCACCTGGGACACCTCATGAGCCGTGGCTCACCCCGAGTCCGCGCCCTGTGCCGGCGGCCCGCATCCCGTCGCTATGCCCGTCCTCTGGGCCCTCATCGATCTCGGCCCCGCGGACGCGTCGCCCACGCCGTTGGGAACCTCCGCCCCGAGTGCGCTCGCCCTGGCCAACAGCGGTCGACCATCCCGAGGGCTGCCGGCATCACCTACCGTTCCCGCTTCTAACCACGCCATCCCCACGATAGAATCCCCGTACGCCATGGGCGCCAGGGGTTTAGTCCAACTGGTTTTATCCGCCATGCGCGGCGCACGACGGATAAAAGCCTAAACGTTCGCCGACTTCGGCATTGCAGGCAGGGCATGTCCAACGGAGAGGTCGAGGCAGACGATGGCGATCGTGAGATGCGCACAGTGTGGGGTTACCGGGCCTCACTACACGCATCACTATGTCCGCAGCGTTACCCCGGCTGGAGGAGCGCAAACAGCTGCGATCTGTGGCAAGCCTTTGTGTGAGCGTCCGGGTCTGATCTGGCTGGAACAGCACGAACTGGACGACTACAATCGCGGGCGCCGGATCTTCGACCTCCTGCGAAACCGTGCCAAGGTGCGGGC
>JBOIDW010000143.1:0-35072 GCA_050740655.1 Gammaproteobacteria bacterium
ACGGACTTTCACGTAGGCCGCGCCGAGGTCGTGGCCGAGGGCCGTGATGTCACGATCCTCTGCTATGGCGCTTTGCTGGGCGAATGCCATGGCGCCTGCGCGCGGCTACGCGAGCACGGCTTGTCCGTCGGTCTTATCAACCTGCGCTGCTTGAAGCCCGTGGATAGCGCGGCCATGCTGCGCGCGGCCCGCGGCTCCGCGCTGCTGGTCACCGTCGAAGACCATTTTCAGACCGGCGGCCTGTACTCGCTGCTGGCCGAGCTGCTACTCGGCGAGGGCCTCCGCGCGCGCTGCCTGCCCATCGCCTTGCACGAGCGCTGGTTCAAGCCGGCGCTGCTGCCGGAGGTCCTGGAATACGAGGGCTACACGGCGGCGGCCATTACGGATAAGGTGTTACGCCATTGGGGGACCACGGGTTGAGCGAACATGCCGAATCGAGTCGGGACTAACCGCGAGCTGCCTGCGATCGAGCGCTCCGACGCGCTGTGGGCACGCGCCGCGGGATTAATCCCGGCGGGGACGCAGACGCTCGCCAAGGGGCCGACGCAGTTCTCCAAGGGCATCGCGCCGAAATACCTGCAACGCGGGCACGGGGCGCGGGTGTGGGACGTCGATGGCAACGAGTTTCTGGACTACAACATGGCGATCGGACCGCTCATCCTCGGCTATTGCAATCCCGAAGTCGATGCGGCCATCCGGCGCCAACTGTCGGACGGTATCAGTTTCTCGCTCATGCACCCGCTGGAGGTCGAGCTGGCCGAGTTGATGCGGGAGTGCATCCCGAACGCCGAGTCGGTGCGGTTTTCCAAGACCGGAGCGGATGTCACCAGCGCCGCGGTGCGGCTGGCCCGCGCCTACACGAAACGCGACCGCGTGCTGTGCTGCGGCTATCACGGCTGGCACGACTGGTATATCGCCGTCACCGACCGCAATGCCGGCGTGCCCGCGGTGAGCGTCGATCTGACCCGCACCTTCGACTACAACGATCTCGAGTCGGTTGCCCGCGCGCTGGATAATGATACTGCCTGCGTCATCCTGGAGCCTTTTGTGTTCGAGCCGCCGCGCGACGATTTCCTGGGCGGGCTGCGGCGGCTCTGCGATCGCAACGGGACGCTGCTCGTCTTCGATGAGATGTGGACCGGGTTTCGCTGCGCCGTGGGCGGGGCACAGGAATTCTTTGGCGTGCGCGCCGATCTGAGTCTTTTTTCCAAGGCCATGGCCAACGGCATGCCCATCTCTGCCATCACCGGTCGGCGCGAGGTGATGTCCTTATTCGAGCAGGAGGTGTTCTTCTTTACGACCTTTGGCGGCGAAGCCCTGTCGCTCGCCGCCGCCCTCGCCTGCATCCGCGTCATCCGCGAGCAGGGCGTCATCGCGCAGATCGCACGGCTCGGGCAACGGCTGCTCGCCGGGCTCGGGAAACTGATCGCCGAGTCGGGAATGGATTATGTTTCTATTGCGGGTTATCCGTTCCGCAGTATCGTCAACTTCGCCCCCGCGGCTGGCGAGCCCTTGGAGATGAAGACGCTGGTGCAGCAGGAGCTCTTGCGCCGCGGGATATTATGGAGCGGCGTCCATAACCTCTGCCTCGCGCACACGGAGGCCGACGTGGACTATACGCTCGCTGCCTATGCCGAGGTCTTGCCGATCCTGAAGCAGTGCGTCGCGCAGCGTACCGTGCGCGATTTCCTTCTGGGCGAGACCCTGCAACCGGTGTTTCGGCGCACGGCGCTGTTCGATACCAAGCCCAAGCGATGAGCACAGCACTGTCGGAACGATTCTCCCTGGCGGGCCGGACCGCGATCCTCACCGGCGCGGCGGGCCTGCTCGGGTTTCATCATTGCAAGGCGCTGGCGGAGGCCGGCGCGACCGTCGTCGCGAGCGACTTGAAGGCGATAGAATGCGACAAGGTGGCATCGCGGGTCGGAGCGAGCTGCATCGGGCTTGCGGCGGATGTCACCGATCCCGAGTCCCTGCGCGCGCTGTTGAGCGCCGTATTGGAGCGTACCGGGCGGGTCGACGTGCTGGTGAACAACGCGGCCGTCAACGACGCCTTCGAGAGCCCGGCCCTGGGTTTGCGACAATCACGCTTCGAGGACTATCCGCTCTCGCTGTGGCGGCGCTCGCTGGAGGTCAATGTCACGGGCGTGTTTTTATGCTCGCAAATCATCGGCGGCCGGCTCGCCCAGCAGGGCAAGGGCAGCATCGTGAACATCGCATCGACCTACGGGATCGTCGCGCCGGATCAGTCGCTCTACGCGGATCGCGAGGGGCGGCAGCGGTTTTACAAGTCCCCTGGCTATCCGACCAGTAAAGGCGCGGTGCTGGCCTTTACCCGCTTTCTCGCCGCGTATTGGGGCCATCGCGGCGTAAGAGTCAATGCGCTCTCGCCGGGCGGGGTCGAGAACGCCCAGGATGCATTCTTCGTCGAGTCCTATGCGCGGCGCACCCCGCTCGGCCGCATGGCGGCCCCGGATGACTACGGGGCGGCGCTGGTGTTCCTGGCCTCGGATGCCTCAAGCTATATGAGCGGCGCCAATCTGGTCGTGGACGGCGGCTACACGATCTGGTAAAGGTCGGTACAGGCGTGCGCAACAGAGGACGGCAGGCGTGACGAATCAGGCAGTGGTAGACCTCGGGGGACGCAGGATCGGCACCGGCGAGCCCGTCTATGTCATCGCCGAGATCGGTATCAACCATAACGGCTCGCTCGCGATCGCGAAACAACTCATCGAGGGCGCCCAACGCGCCGGTGCCGATGCGGTCAAGTTTCAGAAACGCACGCCGGAGCTGTGCGTCCCGCGTGACCAGTGGGCGATCGAAAGAGACACGCCCTGGGGGCGCATGACCTATATCGACTATCGGCGCCGGGTCGAGCTGAGCCGGGACGACTACCAGGCGATCCAACGCTACTGCGCGGCCTTGGGGCTCCATTGGACGGCGTCTTGCTGGGACGAGCAAGCCATCGAATTCATGGAAGAGTTCGCGCCGCCGTTCTACAAAATGGCGAGCGCCTCCCTGACCGATCTACCGTTGCTCAGGAAGGCGCGCGCGAGCGGCCGGCCGGTAATGATCTCGACAGGGATGTCCACGATGGAGGAGATCGAGCAGGCCGTGGACACGCTCGGCGAACAACACCTGCTCATCGCCCATTCGACCTCGACCTATCCCTGCCCGGTCGAAGAGCTGAACCTGCGCATGATCGGGTCTCTGCACGCGCGTTACCCTGGCGTACCCATCGGCTATTCCGGTCACGAGGTCGGGCTAGCGCCTACGCTGGCGGCGGTGGCCCTGGGTGCGGCCTTTATCGAACGGCATATCACCCTGGACCGCGCCATGTGGGGCACCGACCAAGCGGCCTCGGTGGAGCTGGGCGGTCTGGAACGCTTGGTTCGCAATGTGCGCGACATCGAGAAATCCCTGGGCGACGGCGTCAAGCGCCTGTATGCAGGCGAGCTGGGTGCGCGCCAAAGGCTGCGGCGCGCCCGCGGCTAGCTCAAGCACAGACTGGTGATAGGCCAAGCCACGGCAGATCCCAGCAGCGAACCGAGCAGGAGGTCGCTCGGGTAATGATGGGCAGCGGCAATCCGCGCCCAGCCGATCACCAGCAGCACGCCGATCAGGACCGGCGCCACTGCCGGGACGGCAAACGCCACGGGGATCGAGAGCGCGGTGGCCGTCATGCAATGGCCGCTCGGACAGGAATAACGATCCAGCGGCGGGACCAGGGACTGCAGCCCGTATTCCCGCTCCATCGGCCGTTGGCGGCGAAGATAGGCCTTGATGAGCGGGTAAACGGCATGCGAGATCCCCAGCGCCACCAGCGCCGTAAAAATGATGGACAGGGCGCTCCAGCCCTGATAAATGAGCAAGGCCACGCCATAGGCGGCGAAGATCCAGCCATTGCTCAGGTGGTTTACCATAACCGCCAGCGATCTTAACCAAGGTCGGCGCGCGATCTCGGCCTGCCTTTTCACGATCGTTATCTCGCGCCGGTCCAGCCAGTCCATGATCGGGTCTAGCATGCTCGGCTGGCTGCGGTCCCAAACGCTGGAGATCCACGTGCTAATCTTCTGGGTAAGGCTTATCGGTAGCATGCGCTGTGCGGGAAACGGCCGTCTACGTTGAAGGCACGTTTATAAATAATTGCTATTATTAAGTAAAGGCGGCAACTCAAGCTTGAGCTATGGGCGCCGATTAAATCGGCGAGCGGCCTTGGCATTCCACAGATTCTTAAGTAAACCCGAGAGGTGTCTCATGTTGAACGGCACGCACGCGCTGTCCCCGCAGCTCGCCCTCAAGCTCTTGAAATTGCTCCCGGTCGGCGTCGTGCTCGTAGACCCGGACGGGCGCGTCGCCTGGGTCAACGATGAAATCTGTGCGCAGATGCGGGTTTCCGAGCAGGCGCTGCTCGGGAGGCCGTACCGGGAGGTCCCGGCGAAGAGCGTGCTCACCTTGATGACCTCGGCGGACGTATACCATGTCGCCGGAACCGCGGAGCAGCCCGAACGTTGGCTGGATTGCCGCAGCAAGGTGGTCACGACCGGTGAGGGCGCGGGCCTGGAGGTCCGCTGCATGGCCGATATCACCCCCTATGAGCAGGCTCGCAAGCGCCGCAGCCTGTCACTGGCGCTGAGCGATCCCAGCCGCCTCGATGCCGAGACGGGTCTGCTGACCGAAAAGGCGATCATGTCCGAGTTGGTGGCGGAGGTCTCGCGCAGCCGCCGCTACGGTAATCCCCTCACGCTCATGATGGTTTCCGTACCCTATCGTAACCCCGCAGCGGGCGCTGAGGCCGACGGGGAAACGCAACAGGCGGTCGGCCAAGTCGCGAAGGTCCTGAAGGAGCGCTTGCGGTGGGTCGATTTCGCAGGACGCTGGGGTCAGCAACACGTGCTGGTCGTGCTGCCGGAGACGCAACGCGACTCGGCCGTCAAGCTGGCGGCGAGTCTGAACGAATCGATGCCGGACTCAGGCCGCCCTCCGCCCGATGCAGCGACCGTCCCTGTAGCCGTGGAGGTCGGCGTAACCGATTGGCGCAAGGGGGATGACGCATTGAGCATGATCAACCGCGTCAGCGACTTGTTGCGCGCCGGTGACGGTCAGCACTCCCCCAAGGTTGCGGTAGGCTAAGACGCGCCGGTTACGAGCACTCCACGATCGTGTAATCGTGGGTAATCGAGGCGGTCTTGCCTAGCATGATCGAGGCCGAACAGTACTTATCGGCCGATAGCTTGATGGCCCGCTCGATCTGCTCGTGCGAGAGGTCCTGGCCGCTCAAGAGAAACTGCACGTGTATGCGGGTAAATACGTGGGGGGGGTCCTGGGCGCGCTCGGCCTCGAGCCTGACCTCGCAGCCGGAGACCCGCTGCCGCGCCTTGCGTAGGATGCTCACGACATCATAGGCGGTACACCCGCCCATGCCGATCAATACCATCTCCATCGGCCGAATCCCGAGGTTCTGGCCACCCGCTTCGGGCGGGCCGTCCATCAGTACCCCGTGACCACTCCCCGAGAGACCGAGGAATAAGGTCTCGCCGGCCCATTTGATCTTGGCTTCCATGTGCGTTCCCTAAAACGCGCAGTTTATCCCCGACACCTGCATAAATCGAACTATAGGGAGCCCCTAAAGGCCCCGCTCCGGGAGCAGGTGAGGACGAGGGGTTTTCGCAGTTTGCCTTCCGATCACGGGTCTAACGCGAACCGCCGGCAACGCCGGCGCGATCCCGATCGGTGCCGCCTGAGACCTGGAAGCCGCCGAAGCAGGCCGTCGCTCAGCGCTTGCCGCTCGCCGCACGGTTGCTGCGATTACTGGCCTGGTGCCGGTGGGAATGACGGTGCCGGTCCGGATAATGGCGTGCGTGCCTGTTGCGCGCGGCCGGTGTGGCCTTATCCAATGTAGCTACGTACTGGCCCGGGCGTGGTTGCGCGCTGGGCTCGAAACCCGGCTCGATGTGCGTAGCGATGTCTACGCCGAGCAGGCGCCGGATCGCCGCGAACAGCGATTGCTCCTCGTGACTGACGAGGGACACCGCCGTCCCGGCCTTTCCGGCGCGGCCGGTACGGCCGATGCGATGCACGTAGTCTTCCGGCACGTGCGGCAGCTCGTAATTGACGACGTGCGGGAGCTCGTCGATGTCGATGCCACGCGCGGCGATGTCGGTCGCCACCAGCACGCGCACCGCCCGGCGCTTGAAGTCCCCCAGGGCACGGGTGCGGGCACCCTGGCTCTTGTTGCCGTGGATGACGGCCGTTGCAATACCGTCGCGCGCGAGCTGTTTGGCGAGCCGGTCGGCGCCGTGCTTGGTGCGGGTGAAGACCAGCACCTGCTTCCAGACCTGCGACCCGATCAAATGCGCTAACAACTCACGCTTGCGGGACTGATCGACTTGATAAACCACCTGTTGTACGGGGGTGGGCGGGGCATTGCGGCGCGCCACCTCGACCACCGCCGGTGAACGCTGAAACCGCTGAGCGAGCGCCCGGATCGGCTCCGGGAAGGTCGCCGAGAACAACAGCGTTTGCCGATCACCGCCGAGCAGCTTGAGGATGCGCTCGACATCCGGAAGAAAGCCCATGTCCAGCATGCGATCGGCCTCGTCCAGCACCAGGACCTCGATGGCGGATAGGACTACGGTGCGTCGATTGATGTGATCGAGGAGGCGCCCCGGCGTAGCGACGACGATATCGACGCCGCGGCGCAAGGCATGGACCTGGTCCGGCATCCCGACGCCGCCGAACACCTCCAGCGTGCGTAGCGCTACGTGTTTCCCGTAGCGATGCAGGCTGGCGCCGACCTGGGCCGCAAGCTCGCGCGTCGGCACGAGTATGAGTGCGCGCGGTTGCCGCGCCAACCGTGCGGGAACGGCGGACAGGCGCTGAAGTATGGGCAGCGCGAACGCTGCGGTCTTACCGGTACCGGTTTGAGCGCCGGCCATCAAGTCTCGGCCGCCCAATGCGAGCGGGATCGCCTGTTTCTGGACGGGTGTGGGGACGGAATAGCCTTGCTCGGTGACGGCGCGCAGTAGCTCAGGCGCAAGGCCCAGGGAATGGAATGACATGCTGGTTTGAATACTCCAAATGAACTGCCAAATAGGGTTCACCGCGCGCGGTGCGCGGAAACAATCGACGAAGGGCTTGGCAGCGGGCGCTCGGCGACCGGTTTGCGGGTACCGGTCTGACGGCGCGTGAGACGCGTTTCAGGTACTCTGGGCGCGCGTTCGATACGCGCGCCGCAACAAACAGTGCGCGAACGATAACATACCTGGCGCATAAAGTCTTGCTTTCTCCGCTGCTCGTATCGCATTAAAGAGATTTACGGCGGCGTTGTGCAAACCGGCAGCACCTGCCGGGAGAGTACCGAACATGTTTCCGCTTGGCCGGAAAGCGAATCGGGCATTCACGATTCGTTCAGCGACGGCCCATACCATAGCGGCCTCCTCCAGAAATTCCTTGCCCCGCGGGAGGGCATCAGGTGGCCGACTTCGGCCCCCCTCATCCTCACCGCCTCCCGGAGGGAGAACGGATTCTTCGAGCTCTTGGAGGTTCCCGTAGTATCATTCCACGACTATTCAGGGTGGACACGATGTGGATCGAGAGTATCGAAAGCGGTTTGCTGCATCTTTACGATGAGATCATCGACGATCCGCTATTGCATGCCTCCTCCCGCCTGTATTGGGCCTACGTCGTGCTGTTCATTGCCGTGTGCCTGGTCCGATTCCGTTATCTCGGCACCCGCACCGGCGATCTGCCGCGAGGGATGCGGGGATTCTTCGCCTTTTGCTTTCCGCCCAAGGTCTATTTTCACCCCTCGGCCCTGGTCGATTATCAGGTCTATCTGCTAAGCATATTGTTCAGCCCGGCAGCCTTTCTGACCAAGTGGTGGTCGCTGGCCTGGGTAGCCACCGCGGTTAGCGCAAGTCTGGCGGCATGGCTGGGGCCCAAGCCGGAGGTAGAGTGGACGGATGCGCGGCTCGTGGCGTTTACGCTGTGCATGGTCATGGCTTCCGATCTCGTCACTTATCTTAACCACCGCCTGCACCATCAAGTCGCGTGGCTGTGGCCGTTTCATCGCGTGCATCATTCCGCCGAAGTACTGACGCCGTTTACCCTATACCGTAAGCACCCGTTCTATGGCGTCGCGAGGACGCTGATTGCGGGCGTTTTGATCGGGCTGGTACAAGGCAGCGTTGCATTTCTATTCGTCGGCAAGGCCTCGACGATCCAAATCCTCGGCGTCAATCTCTTTTACCTGTCCCTGTTCCTGCCATTGGCCAATCTCCGGCATTCACATATCTGGGTCTCTTACGGCTGGCGGCTCAACCATATCTTGATCAGCCCGGCGCAACATCAGATCCATCATAGCGTGCTGACGCGCCACATCGACAAGAACTTCGGCGAGGTGTTCGCCATCTGGGACTGGACGTTCGGGACGCTCTATGTCCCGCGTGAGGAGGAGCAGCTCAGGATCGGGCTGTTGCCCGGCGAGGCGCAGCCGCACGGAAGCCTTGCCAAGATCTATCTATATCCCTTCGCCGAGCTTGGGCGCCGCTTGGTGCGCAAACGGCAAGCCGCGCTGGCAGCGCGGGCGCCGGACGGGTGATCCCACCCCGGCGCCGGGGTTATCTCAATCCCCCCGCCCGCTCCACTGCCCCGAACACCTGGGCCCGGATCAGCGCGATCTCGTCGCGTAATTTGGCCGCCTGCTCAAACTCCAGTTCGCGCGCATGGCGGTGCATCTGCTCCTCCAGTTTCTTGATCGTGCGCGCGGCCGCCTCCGGCGCGATGGCGCGGTATTCCGCCGCCGTCTCGGCCAGCCTCAGGCGGCCGGCACCCGCGAGACCCCCGCCATAGTCCACCTCGATGATATCGATCACCGCCTTTTGCACGCCGCGCGGCGTGATGCCGTGCCGGGTATTGTACTGGCGTTGCTTGGAACGGCGGCGGTCCATCTCCTCCAGCGCCCGGCGCATCGATCCGGTCACCTCGTTGGCATAGAGGATGGCCTTACCGCGCAGGTTACGCGCGGCCCGGCCCACGGTCTGGATGAGGGACCGCTCGGAGCGCAGAAAGCCCTCCTTGTCCGCGTCCAGGATCGCGACCAGCGACACCTCCGGGAGGTCCAGGCCCTCGCGCAGTAGATTGATTCCGACCAGCACGTCAAACTTGCCGAGCCGCAGATCGCGGATGATCTCCACGCGCTCCACGGTTTCGATATCGGCGTGCAGATAGCGCACGCGCGCACCATGCTCCATCAAGTATTCGGTCAGGTCCTCGGCCATGCGCTTGGTGAGGGTCGTGACCAGTACGCGCTCGCCAAGGCCGGCGCGTTGCGTGATTTCCGAGAGCAGATCATCGACCTGGGTGGTCTGCGCCCGGACCTCGACCTCGGGGTCCACCAGCCCGGTCGGCCGCACCACCTGCTCGACGATCTGGCCGGCCTTCTCCCGCTCGTAAGGACCGGGCGTAGCCGAGACGAAGATCCCCTGCGGTGCCAGGCGCTCGAATTCATCGAAGCGCAACGGCCGGTTATCTAGCGCCGACGGCAGGCGAAAACCGTACTCCACCAGGTTCTCCTTGCGCGAGCGATCGCCGCGATACATGCCGCCCAACTGCGGCACCGTCACGTGGCTCTCGTCGATGATGAGCAGCGCCCCGGGCGGCAGATAATCGAACAGCGTCGGCGGCGGCTCGCCGGGCTGGCGCCCGGAGAGGAAGCGCGAGTAGTTCTCGATCCCGGAGCAATAACCGATCTCCATGATCATCTCCAGATCGAAGCGCGTGCGCTGCTCCAGGCGCTGCGCCTCGAGCAGCTTACCGGCCCCGCGCAGCACCCGGAGGTGCTCGCCCAGCTCGGCGCCGATGGCATCCACGGCCTGTAACAAGCGCTCGCGCCTGGTCACGTAATGGCTCTTGGGATAGATGGTGAGCCGCGGCACCCGCCGCGCCACCTCGCCGGTCAACGGATCGAAGAACGACAGGGTCTCGATGCCGTCATCGAACAACTCGATGCGCACCGCCTCGCGCTCCGATTCGGCCGGAAACACGTCGATGATGTCTCCGCGCACGCGATAGGTGGCACGCTGAAGCTCGGCGTCGTTGCGCGTGTACTGCATCTCCGCCAGGCGCCGCAGGATCGCGCGTTGCTCGATGGACTCGCCGCGGATGAGGTGGAGCACCATATCGTGATACTCGCCGGGATCGCCCAGGCCATAGATCGAGGACACGGTAGCGACGATGATGACGTCGGGTCGCTCCATGAGCGCCTTGGTGGCCGAGAGCCGCATCTGCTCGATGTGCTCGTTGATGCTGGCGTCCTTTTCGATATAGGTATCCGAGGCCGGCACATAGGCCTCGGGCTGGTAGTAGTCGTAATAGGAGACGAAATACTCGACGGCGTTGGCCGGGAAGTAGCCGCGCATCTCGCTGTAGAGTTGGGCGGCGAGCGTCTTGTTGGGGGCCAGCACCAGCGCGGGCCGCTGCACGGCCTCGATGACCTTGGCGACCGTAAAGGTCTTGCCCGAGCCGGTCACGCCCAGGAGGGTCTGGTAGGCGAGACCCTGGCGCAGGCCGTCCACCAGACTGGCGATGGCGGTGGGCTGGTCGCCGGCCGGCGTGTAGGGGCTCGTCAGCCTAAAAAGCGCCTCGCTAGCGCGCGGCGTCGGGACGGGTTTAGTCATGCGGCCTGCCGGTCTTAAAGCGCGAGGCGGCGAATGGCCGCTTCCTTGGCCACCGATGATCGCATGGATCCCGCTTGCCGTTCCATCGATTCCAGCAGTTTGAGCTGCACGCGGCAGCGATGCAGGTTGTGCGCCGGCCGCTCGGTCCTGAAATACACGTCGCCCATCAGGTAATCCGTCAAGAAACGCAGCGCCAGCTCGCAGGTTACGAGCCGGGGCGCGAGCGCCAGATGCCCTAGCTCGCCCCGTGTCAAGAACCTCCCCATACCTTCCAGATAGGCCGTGAGCAGGGCCTGGAAACGGCCTTCCAGCATGACGACGCGCGCGAGATCCGTTGTGTCCTCGGGCGCCGGGCAGGCAGCCGAGCGCACCAGGTCACCGAAATCGAACAGGGCCAGCCCCGGCATCACGGTATCCAGATCGATCACGCACAGGGCCTCGCTGCTTACGGCATCGAACAGGACGTTGCCCGGTTTGGTATCGTAGTGGCAAACCCGCTCCGGCAAGCCGCCGGCACCGCGAAGTTGCGTAAAGGCATCGACCAACGCGCGATGACCCAGCAATGCCTCGATCTCGGCCTGGGCGTGCGCGGCGCGGGCCCAGGGGTCTTGCGCACGGCTCAAATCAAACGCGGCCAGGCGTTGCTGCAGGTCGTGAAAATCAGGGATGGTCCGGTGCAGGCAGGCCTGCGGTAACCCGGTAAGCATGGCTTGAAAGGTCCCGAAGGCACGCGCGACCTGGAATGCCTGCGCCTCGCTTTCGATAGTCTGATGACACACTGCACCCTCGATGTAGCGGTAGATGCGCCAATAACCGCCGCTCTCGTCTCGATGATAGGGGGCACCGCGCAGCGTGGGGACGAGCCGCAGGCTGCGCCGCTCCGCATCGGCCAGTCGCAAGCGCCGGTGCTCGCGCTGCAGGTGCTCCGTCACGCGCCGAATGTTGTCCATCACCCGGGCCGGGTCCTTGAATACTCGGCGATTGATCCGCTGCAGCAAATAACGCACGTCGCCGCAACGGATCACGTAGCTGTCGTTGATATGCCCCCCGCGGCAAGCCTCGGCCTCGGTCAGCCGGCCGGCAAGGGAAAAACAGGCAGCGATGGGAGCGAGGTCCAGGTCCATGGTGCCGTTACTCGTATAGCCCGGACGCTTGCGTAGCGCGGTCGGCGTAGCGCTTCCGTGGCCCCTCGTTCGGCGCTTGACTCACCCCGGCGACCCCGCTCTAATACCCGCTTATTTTGCCTAGGCCAGGTAGCTCAGTCGGTAGAGCAGGGGACTGAAAATCCCTGTGTCGGTGGTTCGATTCCGCCCCTGGCCACCAAGAATAAGCGGGTGCATAGCATTTGATCAACGGGAGCGTGCCGCCCGAAACGGCGCGGATCAGAACTCAAGGACTTGGACGCCTGCGTTGAGCCGAGGCCGCGGGGAATCGGGTAAGCGCGGCCCGCCCGTCGAGCGAAGCAACAATAATTACGGTCTCCCGCGGTTCCCTCCCGCCGCTTCCCCCCACTCGTCCCCCTTTGACCAGGGCGTAGCGACGGGGCGGTGTCCTGCAAGCAACTTTAGCTAGATTCTCGATATGAGCAAGAACGTCGTCCTCATCGGCACCCAATGGGGGGATGAAGGCAAGGGCAAGGTCGTCGACCTCTTGACGGAGCGCGTCGCCGCGGTGGTACGTTTTCAAGGCGGTCACAATGCCGGGCATACCGTGGTCGTCGGCAACCGGAAGACCATCCTGCACCTCATCCCCTCCGGCATATTGCGCCCCGGCGTGCGCTGTCTCATCGGTAACGGCGTGGTGGTCTCGCCCACGGCCCTGATGGAGGAATTGCAATTGCTGGAGGCCAATGGCGTCGACGTGCGGCAGCGCCTGCGGCTGAGCGAGGCCTGCCCGTTGATCCTCCCGTATCACGTCGCGCTCGACGGGGCGCGCGAGGCGAAGCGCGGCACAGCCAAGATCGGCACGACGGGCCGGGGGATCGGACCGGCCTATGAGGACAAGGTAGCGCGCCGCGGCCTGCGTGTCGGCGATCTGCGGCACCCGCAACGCTTTACCGACAAGCTCACCGAGGTCCTGGATCTGCACAACTTCGTCCTGCAACACTATTACCGGCAGCCGGCGCTCGATGCCGCAGCAGTGCGCGATGAGGCGTTTGCGCACCGCGAGGCGCTGCTGGAGATCACCGCGGACGTGACCGAGCTGCTCGCCGAGCACCTGCGGCGCGGGGACAACCTGCTCTTCGAGGGCGCCCAGGGCACGTTGCTCGACATCGACCACGGTACCTATCCCTTCGTCACCTCCTCCAACACCACCGCCGGCGGCGCGTCCACCGGGACCGGCGTAGGGCCGCGCGCGTTCGATTACGTATTGGGGATCACCAAGGCCTACACCACCCGGGTCGGCTCCGGTCCCTTCCCCACCGAGTTGAACGACGCGATCGGCGCACACCTCGCGAGCCGCGGGCGCGAGTTCGGCGCGACCACCGGCCGGCCGCGGCGTTGCGGCTGGTTCGACGCCGTGGGCCTGCGCCGGGCCTGCCATATGAACAGTGTCTCGGGCCTGTGCATCACCAAGCTCGACGTCCTGGACGGTCTCGACAGCATCCTCGTGTGCACTGGATATAAAGTTGGTGGCCGAACCCTGTCCACTCCGCCGCTGGGCGCCGAGGCCCTGGCCGATTGCGAGCCGGTCTACGAGCAGCTCCCGGGCTGGCAGGGCTCCACTTCCGGGATTACCGATTACGCACGCTTGCCCGGAGAGGCGCGCGCTTACCTGGAGCATCTCTCGGCGATTACCGAGACCCCGATTGATCTCATCTCCACCGGTCCCGAGCGCTCGCAGACCATCGTGCTCAGAGCGATCTTCGACTGAAACGTCTCATGCGGTAGTCGTGAATGGACGCAGTATCCCGAGCTTTGTTAAACTGGCCTGGATCTACTGCTGGTGCCGAGGAGAGGACTTGAACCTCCACGGGGTTACCCCCACAAGGACCTGAACCTTGCGCGTCTGCCAATTCCGCCACCTCGGCGAGCGACGCGCAATCTACCGAACCCGTCCCCTAGAGTCAATGAAACAATCCCGGAAACCTTTACCCCAGGACCCGTATGCGGAACGCGAGGCGCAACAGTACGCGCGGCCCATCCCCAGCCGTGAGTTCATTCTGCAATTCCTCGGCGACTGCGACGGTCCCAAGACCCTGTCCCAGATTGCTCGCGGTCTCAGCGTCAAGGCCGCCATCGACCTCCAGGCATTGGAGAAACGCTTGAAGGCCATGGAGCGCGACGGCCAAGTGGTCTTCAATCGGCGCGATGCCTATGGGCCGGTCAGCAAGATGGACCTGGTGCGCGGCCGCGTGATCGGTCATCCCGAGGGCTACGGATTTCTGGTCCCCGACCAGGGCGGCGACGATCTGTTTCTCTCCGCCCGCCAGATGCGCAGCCTATTGCATGGCGATCGCGCGGTGGTGCGCAAGGCCGGCATCGATCGCCGCGGGCGCATCGAAGGCGCCTTGGTCGAGGTCCTGGAGCGCGCCAATCAACAAATCGTCGGACGCTATTTTCAGGAGGGCGGCGTCGGCTTCGTGGTGCCGGACAACAAACGCTTTCATCAAGACGTGCTGATCCCGGCCGAGGCCGTGAACCAGGTGCGGCACGGGCAGTTGGTCGTCGCGCGGATCGTGCAGCAACCCGATCGGCGTCGCCAGCCCATCGGCCGCATCGCCGAGGTGTTAGGCGATCATATGGCACCGGGCATGGAGATCGACGTCGCGATCCGTTCTTACGAGATCCCCTGCGCCTGGAGCAGCGAGGTCGAGGCCGAGGCACAACGGCTGGGCGGCAAGGTGCGCAAGCAGGACCTCGCCGGGCGGCTCGATCTCCGCGCCGCGCCGCTAGTGACCATAGACGGCGAGGACGCGCGCGACTTCGACGATGCGGTGTATTGCGGGCGCGTCCAGGGCGGCTGGCGGCTCCTGGTGGCGATCGCCGACGTCTCACACTACGTGCAACCCGGCAGCGCCTTGGACACGGAGGCGCGTGCGCGCGGCAACTCCGTGTATTTCCCGGACCGCGTGATCCCCATGCTGCCCGAGGCGCTCTCCAACGGCCTATGCTCGCTCAATCCCGGGGTCGATCGCCTGTGCCTGGTCTGCGAGCTGGAGATCGGTACACGCGGCAAGGTCCGCGCGCAGCGCTTTCACGAGGCGGTGATGCGCTCCGCGGCGCGCCTGACGTATGATCAGGTCAAGACCCTGGTCATCGATCGCGCACCGGCGGCCCGTAAGCGATATCCGGCGCTGGTGTCCCCACTGGATGACCTGATGGCCCTGTACCGCGTCTTACACGGGCGCAGAAAGGCACGCGGTGCCATCGACTTCGAGACCACGGAGACGCGCATCGTATTCGGCCCCGATCGCAAGATCGAGCGCATCGTGCCCACGGTCCGGCACGACGCCCACCGCCTGATCGAGGAGTGCATGATCCTCGCAAACGTGGCGGCTGCGGAGCGCTTGAGCGCGGAGAAACTACCGGGTCTGTACCGCGTCCATGACCGCCCCCATCCCGACAAGCTGGAGGCGCTACGCACTTTTCTCGGCGAGCTGGGCCTGAAGCTGGGCGGCGGCGAGCAGCCCGCGCCGGGCGATTACGCCACGGTGTTGGAGGGCGCGGGCCGGCGCCCGGACGCGCACCTCATCCAGACCGTGCTGCTGCGCAGCTTGCGGCTGGCCGTCTACTCGCCGGATAACCTCGGCCACTTCGGCTTGGCGCATACGCACTATGCGCATTTCACCTCGCCCATCCGACGCTATCCCGATCTCCTCCTGCACCGCGCCATCCGCCACAGCCTGCGCCAACGCAAGACCGTGGCTTTTCCTTATACCCGCGAGACCATGCAGGTCCAGGGCGAACACTGCTCGATGACGGAGCGGCGCGCCGACGAGGCCACCCGCGATGCCGTCAACTGGCTGAAATGCGAGCACATGCTCGACAAGGTGGGGGAGGTCTTCGAGGGCATCATCAGCGCCGTCACCGGCTTCGGCGTGTTCGTCGAGTTGAAGGACATTCACGTCGAGGGTCTGATCCACGTCACCACGCTGCCCAATGATTACTATCATTTCGATCCCATCCACCATCGGCTGCGCGGCGAGCGCAGCGGACGGACCTATCGCCTGGCCGAAAGGCTCACCGTGCGTGTGCTGCGCGTTGATCTGGACGGGCGAAGGATCGATTTTGGAATACCGGAGTGACGTTTGAAACCGAGCCGTTATGTCTACGGCCTACACGCCGTGCAGCACGCGCTCGACGACCAGCCCGAACAAGTCCTGGAGCTTTGGACGCTCGCCAATGACGGCAACCGGGACCTGAGCGCGATCACCGAGCGGGCGCGCCGGCAAGGGATCGCGGTGCAACCGGTAGCGCGGCGGCAGCTCGATCGGATGACCGAGAACGCGCGCCATCAAGGCGTGGTGCTGCGCATCCGTGCGGTATGCGAGCAAGACGAGGCGCTGCTGCAAGCCATCTTGGAACGGCGTGACCCGCCGCCCTTCCTGTTGGTGCTCGACGAGGTCCAAGACCCGCATAACCTTGGCGCCTGCCTGCGCAGTGCGGACGGTGCCGGGGTCGACGCCGTGCTCATCCCCTCGCACCGTGCAGCGGGGCTCACCGCAACGGTGATGAAGGTGGCGAGCGGCGCCGCTAGCAGCGTACCGCTCATCCGCGCCGGCAACCTGGCCCGCAGCTTGGAGAGGCTGCACGCGGCCGGGATCCGATGCGTCGGCACCGCCGGCGAGGCGCCCCGGTCCCTGTACGCGACCGACCTCCGCGGACCGCTGGCGATTATCCTGGGCGGTGAGGAACGCGGCCTGCGCCGCCTCACTCGTGAGCACTGCGATGCACTGGTCTCCATCCCCATGCGCGGGCAGGTGGAGAGCCTGAATATTTCGGTCTGCGCCGGGATCTGTTTGTACGAGGCCTTGCGGCAGCGACAACCGTAAGCGATTTGGGTTAGGAGTTTATTGCTATTCCCAGTGTTCGTGACGTAGAGTCTGACTCCGGCAACTACCCGTATGAATGACCCACTCAGCCTGCTGTACCGGGCGTGCAATCCCAATGAGGCCTTGCAGCCCAGCGACGATCGGACGGTGAACTGCGACGCCGCCCGTCACGGCGGCATCGCCCCGATCCTGGCCAAGGATTTTCAACGTGCCGATCCCTTGCAGCCCATACACCGACTTTTTACGGGCCATATCGGTGTAGGCAAGAGTACGGAGCTACATCGCCTCAAGGCCTTGCTCGATCAGCCTCCGCACCCTCAGCCGCGTTTCGAGGTTATCTACTTCGACGTCAACGAGTTCCTGGACCCCAACGATCTCAAGCTTGCCGATCTGCTCGTGCTCATCGCCGGCCGGGTGCACGAGCATCTGGCGGGCGGCAGCATTCCGGGGTTTACGGCCAGCAACGTCGCCCTCCAACGCTTCTGGGATCATGTCAAGAAATTCTTCGGGAGCTCCGTCGAACTGAGCGAGGTTTCCTTCGACACCGGTTTCGCCACGCTTGCCTTGGAACTGAAACAGGGGGCGGCTAGCAGCCGGGAGGTGCTACGCAAGGCCATCAACGATCAACGTACTACCCTACGCAAGGGTGTCAACGATCTCCTGCAGACCGCCACCCGTGCGCTGCAGCAGAGCCAGCGTGCCGCCGGTCTCGTCGTCCTCGTGGACGGGCTGGAGAAACTGCCCGCGGACCAGCATGAAGACCTGTTCTTCGAGGGCTGCGAGCAAATGAGCGACCTCGCCGCGCATACCGTGTATACGGTGCCGATGCCGCTTGCCTACCATCCTCGCTTCAACACGCTCACCCAGGCCTTCGGGCATCAGCCCCTGCCGGTGCCCATGTTGCACGCCGATACCGACGAAGGCATGCAGTGCCTCAGGCGCCTCCTCGATAAGCGCTGCCAGCACGCCGGCCTCGAGTCGACTGCGGTATTCGACTCGGAACAGACCCTACAGCGGCTGTGCCTCCAGACCGGCGGCCACCTGCGGCACTTGATGATGTTTGTCCAGTCCGCGCTCAACAAGGTGGACCAACTCCCGGTCACTGCCGAGGCCGTCGAGTCCGCCTTGCGCGACTACCGCCACGCGCTGGCGCGGCAGGTACCGGGTGAGTTCTGGCCTTGGCTTCGCTGCTTCCGCGCCAGTCCGCTCGCGGCGCTACCCGACGAGCTGCCGGATCACGTGCGCCGCGACCTACTTCATCAGTTGCTCGTCTATGAGTATGCCAACGCGGAGCCTCGTTATGACGTGAACCCGGTGATCCGCGATCTGCATAACTTCACCCATGGCGAGCCCGCTGGAGCCACCAAGCAGCCTTGAGCATGCGCCGGAGGACACCGCTCTACGCGAGGTCGTCCGGTTCCTGAATCGCGCCCAAGGGGCATTTGCCCTCTTCTTCGCCGTTTGCGATAGGGCTGAATTTCGAGACCGTTGTCTTATCCAGCTCCGGGCCCTCACCGCGCACGGGGCGGCAATCGTCTCCCTCGATGCCGCTACCGAAGACCCGCTCGCGGCAGCTATGGCGGCCGCCGCGGGCAAGCCGTCCGCGCTACACATCATCAACCTGGAACTCGCGGTCCCCGCTGACGAATCCGGGCTCGCCCCCGTCCGCCAGATGAATCTGCACCGTGCGGAATGGCAACGCCTCGGCTGTCCGGTGGTGTTCTGGGTCGCCGACTATCTCCTCGGCATCATCCTCCGGCGGGCACCGGATTTCGCGGACTGGCGCAGCGGCTCGCTCGTGCTCGACGCGCCCGCGACTCCCTTACCGGAAGCGGCTTGGGAGGCCGCGAGGATCGAGCGGACCCGACATAGGGGACACATCGAATACTGGATCGCGGCACCGGCGGTGGAACGTGAGGCCCGCATCGCCGAGCTAAGCACTCGCATCGAGGCCCGAGCCGACGGATCAGGTGTCGCACCAGCACGAGACCATATTCAGGCCCTCTGGTACCGCGAGTTGGCCGGCCTCCTCGTCCTCACCGGGCGCGGACCGGAGGCCGAGCCCTATACGCACGCCGCCAGTCTCTATTGGCAGCATGCCGGGCAAGAACGCCATACCGCCCTCACCGCAGCGGAGATAGCCGAGGCATGGGCCTATGTCGGTCAACTCCGGCTAGCGATCACCGCAATGGACAGGGCCCACCGTCACTTCGAGCGCCTGCTCCAGGCCAATCCCGACTCGGCCGAGGCCGCGCGCGATGTGTCGGTGAGTTTGGAAAGGCTCGGGGACTTTCTTACCCGCCGCGGCCAGCCCGGCGACACCGAGCAGGCCCTGAAGCATTTCCAGCGCAGCCTCGAAGTCGCCGAACGCCTGCTCCAGGCCTATCCCGACTCGGCCGAGGCCGCGCGCGATGTGTCGGTGAGCTTGAATAAGCTTGGGGACTTACTCACCCGCCGCGGCCAGCCCGGCGACACGGAGCAGGCCCTGAAGCATGTCCAGCGCAGCCTCGAAGTCTGCGAACGTCTGCTCCAGGCGAATCCCGACTCGGCCGAGGCCGCGCGCGATGTGTGGACCTCTTACTGGCGCTTGGCATGGATGGCCGAGCAAACCGGACAGGGCGATGCATCGGGCTGGTGGCGCAAGGCCTATGCAATTCTCAACGGTCTCAAAGCGCGCGGGGCGTTCGTCTCGCCTGACGATGAGAGGTCATTTGATGAATTGCGGCATAAGCTCGGACTGTGACTTGTCCTGCCTGCCCGTCCGGTGTTGACCATCAAGGGTAGCGCTACCGCCGCTGGCGAGGTGCAACCGCGCCTCTGCCATCGGTCTCGGCCCCCGGGCCGTGGTATTATTTGGCCCTCCCAACCCGTACCGCCGGCGTGATTGATATGTTGATGGGCATGTTGCGCAAAGTCGTTCAAGACGTGGTGGTCCCGGAGCTCAAGCAGATCCGGGCCGACCATGCGGAGATCAAGGCCACGCTCCAGCTTACCAACAAACGGCTGGACGATATCAACGCGCATCTCATCGACCTCAGCCGGCGCATCGATGAGACCAATCAGCGCATCGATGCCGTCCACGCCGATCTCGTTCAACGCATCGACACCGTCAATACCGGCCTCATTCAGCGCATCGACACCGTCAATACCGGCCTCATTCAGCGCATCGATAACGTCTATGCCGATCTCATTCAGCGCATCGATAACGGCTATGCCGATCTCGTCCAGCGCATCGATAAGACCAACGATCGCTTGAACCGTTTGTACGAGGTCATCGTGCGGCGCGACGAGCACGAGGGCCTCGGCCAACGGCTGGCGCGTCTGGAGCAGAAGGTCGAGGACCTCATGGCCCGCGATGCGGCGTGAAGGCATGCCGATCCAGGCCACGTCGGCCGGACCGGATCGCATGAAGGGATAGGCGCGCCCGTGCACATCGACCTTCTTATTCACGCCTCCTGGGTGATCCCCGTGGAACCGGAGGGCACGGTGTTGCGGGACCATGCCGTTGCGGTGAACGGACGCCAGATCGTCGCCGTGCTGCCGAGCGCCGAGGCCCGGCAGCAGTATCGCCCGCGCGCCGAAGTGCACCTTTCCGGCCAGGCCCTGCTACCTGGATTCATCAACGCCCATACCCATGCGGCGATGACCTTGTTCCGCGGGCTGGCCGATGATCGCCCGTTGATGGAATGGCTGGAGCAGCACATCTGGCCGGCCGAACAACGCTGGGTCGATCCGGGGTTCGTGCGGGACGGCACCCGGCACGCGATCGCCGAGATGTTGCGCAGTGGCACGACCTGCTTCAGCGATATGTATTTCTACCCGGGCGAGATAGCCGAAACGGCCGCCGAGTGCGGGATCCGGGCGCTGGTCGGGCTCATCGTAATCGAGTTCCCGACCCAGTGGGCGCGTGATGCGCACGAGTATTTCAGTAAGGGCCTGCGGGTCCACGACGCGCTCCGCGGTCATCCACTGGTGCGCACCGCGTTTGCACCGCACGCGCCCTATACGGTCTCGGACCCCTCACTGGAACGGGTACGGGTATTGGCCGAGGAATTGGACCTGCCCATCCATATGCACTTGCACGAGACCGCGAACGAGGTCGAGGGGGCATTGGCAGCCAACGGCGAACGGCCCTTGGCACGCCTGCAACGCCTGGGGCTCCTCTCGCCGCGGTTCATCGCCGTGCACATGACACAATTGCAGGACGCGGAGCTCGCCCTGCTAGCAGGGCATGGCGCCTCGGTCGCCCATTGCCCGCATTCCAATCTGAAGCTCGCCAGCGGTAATTGCCCGGTACACCAGCTCATGGCGGCCGGCGTGAACGTCGCCCTCGGCACCGACGGCGCGGCCAGCAACAACTCGCTGGACATGCTCGCGGAGCTGCGCAGCGCGGCGCTGCTCGCCAAGGCGGTGGCCGGCGATGCGGCGGCCTTGCCGGCCGCGCGTGCCCTCAGCATGGCCACCCTGCATGGGGCGCGAGCCTTGGGGCTCGATGCGCTCACCGGCTCGTTGCTGCCGGGCAAGGAGGCGGACCTCATCGCCGTGCGGCTTGATACGATCGAGACCGAGCCGCTCTATGACCCGATCTCGCAGTTGGTCTATGCCACCGGACGCGAGGCGATCAGCGAGGTATGGGTGGCGGGGAGGCAGGTATTGCGCGATCGCGAGCTGCTCACCGTCGATTGCGAGGCGGTGTTACGTGCCAGCCGCGCCTGGCAGGTCCGGATCGGCGCCGGCGATGCGCACGGCGGGTGAGCGCGGTTGCCGCTGCGGGCGGCCGGCCAGGCCGTTCCAGCGGTTGACGATCGCGCAAAACAGCTCGGCGGTACGTTCCGCGTCATAGATGGCCGAGTGTGCCTGGTGGCTATCCCAGCCATACCCCGCGGCCTCCACCGCCCGCGACAGGACCGTCTGCCCATACGCTAGACCCGCGAGCGTCGCGGTATCGAAGGTGCTGAAGGAATGAAACGGGTTGTGCTTGAGTTTGGCGCGCGCTACAGCGGCCTTCAGAAAGGCCAGGTCGAAGGCCGGATTGTGACCCACCAGGATGGCGCGATTACAGCCGGCCGCGGCCACTGCCGCGCGTACCGTGGCCAGGACCCGCTCCATCGCCTCGGGCTCCGGACGGGCACAGCGAAACGGATGAAAGGGATCGATGCCGTTGAACTTGAGGCAGGCCTCATCGAGATTCGCGCCCATAAACGGCTCGACGTGGCAGGCGACGGTCTCGGCGCGTTGCCATAAGCCCTCCTCGCCGATGGTCAGCGTGACCGCTGCGATCTCCAGCAACGCGTCGCGCTCCGGATCGAAACCGGCGGTCTCGACGTCCACGGCTACCGGCAGGAAACCGCGGAAGCGGCGGGCGATCAATGAACGGCTGCGGGTCGCGGGCACGTTAATCCGCCAATGTCCAGTGGCACTGCCCCCCGGCGCGGAACGGCTCGATCCGGGCACTGCCGAAGGGCAGCTCGCTGGCCACCGTCCAGGGGGTCTTCTGCAAGGTGATGCGTGCGCTGTTGCAGGGCAGGCCATAAAAGGCCGCGCCGTAGCGGCTCGCAAAGCCCTCCAATTGATCCAGTGCCCCGGCGGCCTCGAATACCTCGGCGTACAGCTCGATCGCGGCGTGGGCGGTGAAGATCCCCGCACAGCCGCAGCGGCTTTCCTTGGCGCGCCGTGCGTGCGGTGCACTATCGGTACCGAGGAAGAACTTCGGATCTCCGCTCAATGCCGCGCCCTGCAGCGCGCAGCGGTCCTCCTCGCGCTTCAAGAGCGGCAGGCAATAGTGATGCGGCCGTAGCCCGCCCTCGAACAAGGCATTGCGATTGAGCAGCAGATGATGGGCCGTGATCGTGGCGGCGAGGCGCGGCGGACCGCGGCGCACGAAATCCACCGCCGCGCGGGTCGTGACGTGCTCAAAGACGACCTTGAGGCCGGTAAATCGATCCAATACCCAGGCGAGCTCGCGATCGATGAAGACCTGCTCCCGATCGAAGACATCGACCTCGGGATCGACCACCTCGCCATGGACCAGCAGCGCTAGACCGGCCTCCTCCAGCGCGCCGAGCACCGGCTCGGCCCGGTCCAGACCGGCGAGCCCCCAATCGGAATGCGTGGTGGCCCCGGCCGGGTAATACTTGACGGCGTGGACCACCCCCGAGCGCCGGGCCTTGCGGATCGCCTCCGGCGTGGTCTCCGCGCTGAGATAGAGCGTCATGAGCGGCTCGAAGCGTCGGCCCTTGGGCAGGCTGGCAACGATACGCTCGCGATAGGACAGCGCCTGGTCCATCGAGACCACCGGGGGGCTGAGATTCGGCATCACCATGGCGCGTCCGAACCGCGCCGCCGTATAGCCGACGACGCTCGCCATCTCCGCACCGTCTCGCAGATGCAGGTGCATGTCGTCCGGCTTGATGAGGCTGAGTTCCACGGCAGTATTCACGATATGTGCTCTAGCCTTGCCGCGGGTGAAAAAAACATCCCCGGCACTCGCCACCCACGAGACCAAGCGCGATGACGTTCCCCGAGGAGACGCGCAATCGCGCGCGCACCGCGTCAACCTCCTGGTGCGGGCCTCAATTCTTCGACTGGTCCACCAGCCGATTGGCCTTGATCCAAGGCATCATCTCGCGCAGCTTGCTACCGATCTGTTCGATGGGATGCTCGCGGCTGCGGCGGCGCATGGCCTTTAGCATCGGCGCCCCGCTTTGATTCTCCAGGATGAACTCGCGGGCGAACTGGCCGGTCTGGATCTCCTTCAGGATCTCCTTCATGGCGCGGCGCGCCTCCTCGCCCACGATGCGCGGACCGCGGGTAAAATCGCCGTATTCGGCGGTGTTGGAGATCGAATAGCGCATGTTGGCAAGCCCCCCCTCGTAGATGAGATCGACGATGAGCTTGGTCTCGTGCAGGCACTCGAAATAGGCCATCTCCGGCGAGTAGCCGGCCTCCACCAGGGTCTCGAAACCGGCCTCGATCAAGGCCGTGATCCCGCCGCAGAGCACGGTCTGCTCGCCGAACAGGTCGGTCTCCGTCTCCTCCTTGAAGCTGGTCTCGATGATCCCGGCGCGTCCGCCGCCGATCGCGGAGGCGTAGGCCATCGCCATGGATTTAGCCTGGCCCGAGGCATCCTGTTGAATGGCGATGAGACAAGGTACGCCGCCGCCCTGGGCATACGTCGAGCGCACCAGGTGCCCCGGTCCCTTGGGGGCGATCATGAACACGTCGAGATCGGGGCGCGGCTCGATCTGGCGGAAATGGATGTTGAAGCCATGCGCGAAGGCCAGTGCCTTGCCCTTAGCGATATGCGGCTCGATCGACTGCCGATAGAGCGCCGCCTGGTGTTCGTCCGGGGCCAGGACCATCACCACGTCGGCGCCCGCCACGGCTTGCTCGACGGAGGCGGCGCTCAGGCCCGCGGCCGCGACCTTCTGCGCGGTGGGCGAACCCTGGCGCAGGCCGACCACGACCGCCACGCCCGAGTCGCGCAGATTGTTGGCATGGGCATGGCCCTGCGAGCCGTAGCCGAGGATGGCAATCCGCTTGCCGTGGAGGAGCGAAAGGTCCGCGTCTTTGTCGTAGAAGATCTTCATGCCGTTCTCTTGTACCGCGTTGAAATAAACCCGTTATAGGCGCAGGGCCTTGTCCCCGCGCGCAATGCCCGAGACGCCGCTGCGCACCACCTCGACGATGCTCTTGGCGTCCAGGCCGGCGAGGAAGGCATCGAGCTTCTCGCTGGCGCCGGTCAGCTCGATCACGTAGACGGTGCTGCTGACATCGACGATGCGGCCGCGGAAGATATCCACCAGGCGCTTGATCTCATCGCGCGCCGGTCCGGCAGCCACGACCTTGACCAGCACCAGCTCACGCTCGATGTGCGGGCTCTCGCTCAAGTCCAGGAGCTTGATCACGTCGACCAGCTTGTTGAGCTGCTTGGTGATCTGCTCGATGATCTCGCCGGAACCCGCCGTGACGATGGTCATGCGCGACACCGTCGGGTCCTCGGTAGGGGCGACGGTTAGCGACTCGATGTTATAGGCGCGGGCCGAGAACAGTCCCGCCACGCGGCACAGCGCGCCGGCCTCGTTTTCGAGGAGGATCGAGATGACCCGGCGCACGCTCAGGCCAGCTCTCTTTCGCTCGAGAGGTGCATCTCATGATGGCCCTTGCCGGAGGCGATCATCGGATAGACGTTCTCGGTCCGATCGGTGATGAAATCCATGAGCACCAAACGGTCCCGCATGGAGAACGCCTCTTGCAGGGCGCTACGCACGTCCGCGGTCTTCTCGATGCACAGGCCGACGTGGCCGAAGCTCTGGGCGAGCAATACGAAATCCGGCAGCGCGTCCATGTAGGAATGGGAGTAGCGGCGATCATAGAAGAACTCCTGCCATTGCCGCACCATGCCCATATAGCGATTGTTGAGATTCACGACCTTGATCGGCAGCCGGTATTGCAAGCACGTCGATAGCTCCTGAATGCACATGACGAGACTCGCCTCGCCGGTGACGCAAACCACCTGATCCTCGGGGAAGGCCAATTGCACCCCCATGGCCGCCGGCAGGCCGAAGCCCATCGTGCCGAGCCCGCCCGAATTGATCCAGCGCCGCGGCCGGTCGAACTTGTAGAACTGCGCCGCCCACATCTGATGCTGGCCGACGTCCGAGGTGACGTAGGCATTGCCGCCGGTCAGCTCGTAGATCTGCTCGATCACGTACTGCGGCTTGATGACCTCGGTGCCGCGCTCGTAGCGCAGGCAGTCGATGGACTGCCATTTTCCGATCTGGTCCCACCAGGCCGCCAGCGCACCGGCGTCCGGTTTGCCGCCCGCCTCGCGCAGGCATTGGATAAGGTCGTGCAAGACGCTGCGTGCGCCGCCGACGATGGGGATCTCTACCCGCACGTTCTTGGAGATCGAGGAGGGGTCGACGTCGATATGGATGATGCGCGCCTCGGGACAGAAGTGCTTGAGGTCCCCGGTCACGCGGTCATCGAAGCGCGCCCCGATGGCGATCAGCACGTCACAATGGTGCATGGCCATATTGGCCTCGTAGGTACCATGCATGCCGAGCATGCCGATGAACTGCGGATCGGTGCCGGGATACGCGCCCAGACCCATCAAGGTGTTGGTGATGGGGAAGCCCAAGAGCCGGGTCAGCTCGGTCAGCTCCGCCGCGGCGTTATCCAGGACCACGCCGCCGCCCGTGTACAGCATGGGTCGCTTGGCGGCTAGCATCAGCGCCGCGGCCTTCTTGATTTGGCCGGCATGCCCCTTGGTTACCGGCTTATAGGAGCGTATCTCGACCGTGGCCGGATAATCGTATTCGCAGGTCGCGGCCGTGACGTCCTTGGGGATATCGACCACCACCGGTCCCGGCCGGCCGGAGCTGGCGATATAGAACGCCTTCTTGATGGTCTCCGCGAGGTCCTCGACCCGCTCGACGAGGAAACTATGCTTCACGCAGGGCCGGGTGATACCGATGGCATCGACCTCTTGAAAGGCGTCGTTGCCGATGAGGTGGGTCGGCACCTGGCCCGTGAAGATCACCATCGGGATCGAGTCCATATAGGCGGTGGCGATGCCGGTGATGGTGTTGGTAACCCCCGGACCGGAGGTGACCAGGACCACGCCGGTCCGCCCGGTGGCCCGGGCATATCCGTCCGCCGCGTGGGATGCGCCCTGTTCGTGCCGGACCAGGATGTGTTTCAGCCGGTCTTGCTTATAAAGCTCGTCATAGATATGCAGGACCGCCCCGCCCGGATAACCGAAGACGATTTCCACGCCTTCATCGATAAGCGAGCGAACGAAGATCTCTGCGCCGCGAATTGGAGTGCCCACTGTGGTCGCCGTTGCTGGTAGGGATGGCTGGTACAACTGGAAAACTTGGAACGCTAATGGTTATCGTGCGCCCGGTCAAGCCGATAGGGACGCCACGTGGCGGGTGCGCCGCCATGCATGGGAAGCCGCCTCCGGGCCCTCGATCCCGCTCGAAAGGCAAGTTCGGGTGGGATGCCGCGCCGTCCCTGGCATCGCATCCAGTACACGGCGCGGTGAATTACGGCACGCCGCTGACGTTCTCGCAACCCGCGGCGGTGTCGGTGCCCGAGCCGCCGATACAGCGATCGGTCCCGGATCCACCGCTCAAGCGGTCGTTGCCCGAACCCCCTTCCAGCCGGTCGCGACCCGAGCCACCCTCCAGCCGGTCGCGACCGGAAGCTCCTTGGAGCTTGTCCCTGCCGCCTTCACCCAACAACCGATCGTTCCCGGAGCCGCCACGGACGGTGTCATTGCCGGGTCCGGCGCAGACCAAATCGTTGTCGCCGAGACCTCGGATCACATCGTTACCACCGAGACCCGCGATGATGTCGCGGCCGGCCGTGCCGGTCAGAGTATCCGCACCGGCCGTGCCGACCAGGGTCGCGGCGATACCTTTGCAGAGTCGCGGATTGACCAGGGTGCTCGCCCCGAACACCACGTAGCTCGCGCCGGATGAATTCGGGTTGGCGTTGAACGCCCCTATGATGAGGTCCTGACCCCCATCGCCGTTCACGTCGCCGGCCTGGCTCACCGAGAAACCCGAGTAGTCAAAGGCCGCGGCGCCCGAGAGCTTGAAACCGTTCGTGCCGTCGAGGGCTGAGAGATTGAGATTGGCCGGGAAACCGCCGCTCGCGCCGAAGACCACGTAGCTCGCGCCGGAGGAACCGCCGTTCGGGGCGGCGACGGGCGCCCCGATGATGAGGTCCTGAATCCCCTCGCCGTTCACGTCGCCGGCCTGGCTCACCGAGGCGCCCGAGATATAACCGACCGCGACGCCCGAGAGCCGGAAGCCGTTCGTGCCGTTGAGGGTCGAGAGATCGAGATTGGCCGGGAAGGCCGCGAGCGCCGTGCCCGGTGCTAAGGCCGTCAGCCCCAAGGCCATCCACAGCCCGGCGCGTCGCGGGAACGGCGGGTGTTGCCCTGAGGCGCGTTGCGATGGGCGTTTCTTTTTAGACATAGCTACCTCCTGATAGGGTTGTTAATCTCCGTCAAATTTTTTTGTGTCGATGCTATTCCCCTTCCCCGACTGTGGCCCAAGGCCCCACGGAAATCATACACCGCACCTCATCGTTCCGAAACCCGAGTTCCATCAGGCACTCGACCCCCCGGGCGCCGCCACATCGTAGAGCTTCGCAACCGCACCGCTCAGCGCACCCAGTGCGCCGTGTCCCCCGTCCGTAGATCGATCACGAGGACCCCGATGCGCGCCTCCGCCCCGTTGGCCGCTCGACAGACTCGTGTTCGGCATGACCGTGCGCATAGCAATTGCCGGAGAATCTAAGGTAATTTACGCGACACTACACCAGGCGCACCGACTTTCAAACTCGGGAAACGTGAATAAGTCACAGATTTGTATCTGAGCACCCGGTAGGATTCTCGACATCGTTAATCCCAGCCAAAGATATTTGGAATTGTATGCCCTTTTCCATCCCTTCCCCCTGGAAGGGGGAAGGATAGGATGGGGGTCGAGTCTCTCAGAACGATGCGACGCTCAACCCCCACCCTCGCCCTCCCCCTGCCAGGGGGAGGGAATAAGTTGCTACTGGCAGCCTATTGAATTTGCAGATTAAATAGAATTTGTTTGAGTGGTTGTGTTCAACATTTAAAACGTAGCAGCATGATCAGGAGACAGAGGGGCCGCTTCGAATTCCAACTAACAATGGGTTTGACTCGGACTCTTCCGCAAAGGGGTGAATTTAGGGACCGACAGAGGTGATTGACGAGAACATAGTTTCGCGTTGTATCGATAATTTACTAATGACACGACAGGAGGGGCATATGAGTAACAGAATAAATCTTGGCATCGGCGCCATCTTGGTATTGGCCGCCCTCAATCAAAACGCGGCCGCCGTCGGCAAGGGACGGACAGCGCTGCCTCAGCCGGCCGTGATGAGCGTCGGTGTCGATCACGAGGCGGGGCTTCTCATCATTGCCGGCCAATACTTCGGCAAGGCGGCGCCGACCATAAGATTGGGGCAAGAGCCCCTGAAAGTAGAACAATTCAGCGCCGACCGGATCGTCGCAAGACTACCGCCTGCCCTTCAAACGGCTACCTATCGGATCACGGTGACGACCAGCGACGGATTGACCACGTCCGGTTGGCTCACGTCGCCGCTAGTCGCCGACACCGAGCGGCGCTAGGGGAGGGCGGCGGTCCCTCCCGCCGCGGCCTGATAAACGCGCTCGGTGATAAAACCAGCGATCGCGTCATTCAGGTCCAACACCGGCGCCTCCACGGTTAGCCGATGGGGTGGTCCGTAGCCACTGCCATCCGACGTGCGTGGGTGCTGCTAATCTGGGGGTGCCGAGTATCGGCCGGTAGATCTCGATCTTCTGGGAGGGGCGACACTCACGCGCGGCGCAGCGCCGCCATGCGCCGGCCCAGCGTCGAACGCCGTTCCATCGGCAGCAGGTTTGCGACCTCGGGAAAAAAATCCATGTCCTCGCGCTCGATATGCGTGCGTAATTGGCGCTCGAACCGGCGTACGCGCTCCCGCCATTCGCCTCGATCGGTGATGGTCCCGAGCCCGCCGAGGCCGCCGGCCAGCGCCACCCAGAGGTTCTCGAGCTCCTCGTGGTCCAGGGCCAAGCGTTCGATCATCCCGTCGATCAAGAAGGATCGATTCACAATCAGCGGGAAGAGGGCACGTTCCTCGTCCCGATGATGCAAGCGGGTCGCCTGATCATAGTAGCAGGCCAGCGCAGCGGCTTCGCGCGAGCGCGCCGCATCGACGCCGTGCTCGCAAAGGCCATCCGCAAGTAACAGGAGTCGCTGTCCGTACGCAAGAAAACCCCGGTGGTAAGCGTCGATGACCTTGAGGCCGTCGCTGAAGTCGGTCGCAGGGTCCGCAAACGTGCCGCGGTGCGCTGCCAGCGGCGGCTCAGCGATGGTAACGGACATATTTGGTGCGCACAATCTGGTAGGGGCGGCCGAGATAGCCGAGCGGTACGCTCCAGGCGTGTACCAGCCGTGTGAAGGGAAACAGCAGGAACACGGTTAGGCCAAAGAACAGGTGGATTTTGTAGATGAGATCCACCGGACCCAACAACCCGGGATTCGGGCGCAGACTGACGATGCCCTGTGCCCAGCGGCTCAGCAGGATCATGTCCGAGGTATCGCCCTGCAGGGCATCGTATATCGAGAACGGGATGGTGGTGAGCCCCAGACCCAAGGTGATCAGGAGCCAGACCAGGATAAAGATATCCATGCAGCGGCTGGTGGCCCGCACTCGCGGGTTGAAGAGCCGGCGGCGCAGGAGCAACAACCCGCCCAGCATGCACAGGATCCCGAAGCCGGCGCCGATCCAGATCGCCAGGTGCTGATGCGCGAGATCGGATATCCCCAAGGCGAGGAATACCGGATGCGGCGTCAAGAGGCCGAACAGGTGGCCGAAGAAGATCGCGAGGATCCCGACGTGGAACAAGTTACTGCCTAGCCGCAGGTCTTTGCGGGCGAGCAATTGGCTCGAATCGGCCTTCCAGGTGTATTGTTCGCGGTCGAAGCGCAGCAGGCTGCCCAGGAAGAATACGGTGCCCGCGACGTAAGGATACACCCCGAAGAGTATGTGCTGTACGTCCATCCGGACCTGTTACCCGATTGCGGCGTGCTGCACGTCGGCCGCGCGGCCGTGTTTTTCTACAATGCGGAGCAGGGGCGCATACGGGCTCCCGGTCTTTTCCAGATTTTCGGCAATCACCGACACCGCGGCCCGCATCTGGCCCAGGAATCCCGCCGCCACTGTACTGTCTTCCAAGGTCGAGGCGTACTCGAGCAGCAGCGGCAGGTAGTCAGGCAGCTCCCGCGTACCGGGCTCGAGCCCCGTGCGCTTGAAGTGATCGATGAGCGCCGCCAGCGTGATCCCCCGTTCGCGGTCCTGTTCCTCGTAGAGATGGTGAGTGAGGTGCAAGGTGTTATCCGGGGTCAGATCGAAGGTCTGCACGTAGTCGGCTTGAAGGTCCATCAGCGGCCGGCTGTTCAGGTAATCCAGAAACGCCGACACGGCGCGCCGGTCCTCGAGGCCGCTGCCGGCGAGACGCTCGGTGGCGGTCCTCAACTCGCCCAACGCGCCGAGGAGCGCGGCATCCGGGTAATCCAGCAACAGGGATACCAGCTTGTATATACTGTGAACGGGCATAATTTTCCTAAAAATGCAAGACACCACCTGTTAACTGACTGTTAACTGTCACCCCGGCGAAAGCCGGGGTCCAGTGCGGTATAGCAGCTCATTCCGGATGCCGGCTTTCGCCGGCATGACGTCAGTAAAAGCGTAAGTTATGCCCATTGTCAGTATAGATGCATCAGTCGCTACCCGTTTTCTGCCCTGCGGCCTGGATCGCGTCGGGCCGCTTAGCCCTGGGTACGAACTGCATCACCTGGGTCTCGACGCTCTGCTTGCGTTTCTCCGGGAACAACGAATGGCCGTCGTGACCCGCGACGCTGCAACTGTCGTTGCCGAAGGTGTAGCCCATCTGGCCCTGCAAGGCATGGGAGTCCGCGTGGCGCAGCTCGTCGTGGCTGGTCGGGATGACGTAACGGTCTTCGTATTTGGAAAGCGCCAGGTAGCGGTACATCTCCTTCACCTGCGCCTCCGTGAGGCCCACTTCTTCAAGGACTCTGAGGTCCGGTTTGCCTTCTACCTGTGCCGATCGGTAGTACTGGCGCATGGCGATGAGGCGTTTCAATCCGCGCACGATGGGCGTTTCATCACCGGCGGTGAGGAGATTCGCGAGGTATTTGATCGGTAATCGCAGCGTCTCGAGCTTGGGGATCACGTGCCCGGGATCGGTGGGGATCGCGCCTTGATCGATGCTCGCCTGCACCGGTGAGAGCGGCGGGATGTACCAGACCATAGGCAGCGTGCGGAACTCCGGATGGATAGGAAAGGCCACCTGCCATTCGATCGCGAGCTTGTAGATGGGCGACTTCTGCGCGGCCTCGATCCAGGACTCGGGGATGCCATCGGCCCGCGCCTGGGCGATGACCTCGGGGTCGTTCGGGTCCAGAAAAATCCCCTGTTGCGCCTCGTAGAGGGCCTGCTCGTCTGCGACCGAGGCGGCCGCGCTGATGCGATCGGCGTCATACAGGATGATGCCGTTGAAGCGGATGCGCCCCACGCAGGATTCCGAGCATATCGTCGGCAGGCCCGACTCCCAGCGCGGGTAACAGGCCGTACACTTCTCGGCCTTGCCGGACTCCCAGTTGTAGAACACCTTCTTATACGGACAGCTCGACACGCACATGCGCCAGCTCCGGCACTTGTTCTGATCGACCAGCACGATGCCGTCCTCTTCGCGCTTGTACATCGAGCCCGAGGGGCAGGCCGCGACGCAGGAGGGATTCAGGCAGTGGTTGCAGATGCGCGGCAGATACATCTGGAAGGAGTGCTCGAACTCGGCGTAGATCTCCTTCTCGAGGCCCGCAAAGTTACGATCCGCGGCGCGCTGCTCGAACTCGCCCGCAAGATCGTCTTCCCAATTCGGCCCCCATTCGATCTTGTCCATGATCTGGCCATCGATCTGGGAGCGCGGCCGGGCGGTGGGCGCGGCCTCGGCCAGCGGACTCGACTGCAAATGGGCGTAATCGTAGGTAAACGGCTCGTAGTAGTCGTCGATCTCGGGCAGGTCCGGGTTCATGAACAGGTTCATGAGCCGTTTGGCCCGGCCGCCCGCCTTCAGCTCGAGCGCGCCGTTCTCCTTGACCAGCCACCCGCCGTTCCACTTGGCCTGGTCCTCCCAGTTCTTCGGATAGCCGATCCCGGGCTTGGACTCGACGTTGTTGAACCATACGTACTCGACGCCGACGCGATTGGTCCAGACGTTCTTGCAGGTCACCGAGCAGGTATGACAACCGATGCACTTATCCAGGTTCATGACCATGGCAAAATTGGCGCGGACTTTCATCAGGCGATCTCCTCGGCGATGGTGCCGGCTTCGACCCCCACCCCTTCCCTCCCCCTGCCATGGGGAGCGTATAAAGCAGGTTCCCTCCCCCTGCCAGGGGGAGGGTATAAAGCAGGTTCCCTCCCCCTAGGCGGGGGAGGGTGAGGGAGGGGGTGCGGAGGATGGGCGTCCTCAGTCGCGGGGACTTGCTCTCGCGCGGCGAGCGGCAGGGGTTGTGGCTGGTCCATCTCCGCGATCCCCGGCGGGTTCAAGCGTGCCTCCCGCTCCGGGGTCAAGGGCCGTTCCAACCAATCGATGGCGGCGTTCTCGATCTTGTGCAGCACGACGTATTCGTCCCGTTGCGAGCCGACCGTGCCGTAATAATTGAATCCATAACTCAATTGCGCATAACCTCCGATCATATGGGTGGGCTTGACCACCACTCGTGTGACACTATTCAGGATCCCGCCGCGCTTGCCGGTGGTGTTCGAACCCGGCACGTTCACGATCTTCTCCTGGGCGTGGTACATCATCGCCATGCCTTGCGGGATCCGCTGGCTCACCACCACGCGCGCCACCGTGGCCCCATTGACGTTCAGGGCCTCGACCCAATCGTTGTCCTTGAGCCCGATGGACTTGGCGTCCCGTTCCGAGACCCATACCACCGGCCCGCCCCGGAACAACGTCAGCATGCGCAGGTTGTCGTTGAACGTGCTGTGGATCCCCCACTTGCTGTGCGGCGTGATCCAGTTGAGCACGAGATGCGGCTTGCCCTGCACGCGCTCCCGCACACCCTCGGTCGCGCGCAGATCGACCGGCGGTCGGAAGGTACAAAAGCCTTCGCCGAAGTCCAACATCCACTCGTGGTCCTGGTAGAAATGGGCGCGGCCGGTGAGCGTGCGGAAGGGGATCCGCTCGTGGATATTCGTATAGCCCGCGTTGTAGCTCACCTTCTCGGACTCGACCCCGCTCCAGGTGGGCGCGGTGATGATCTTGCGCGGCTGCACCACCAGGTCCTTGAAGCACAGTCTGTCCTCCCGCCGGCTGCTGGCAAGATGCGCATGGGCGATGCCGGTCTTCTCGGAGAGCGCCTCCCAGCCCTTGTGCGCCACCTCGCCATTGGTCTCCGGGGCCAGCGTCAGGACCGCGTCACAGACCTGGATGTCCTCCTGGAGCGAGGGCATGCCTTGCGAGACACCCGGTTCCTCGAAGGTGCCGTTGATGAGCTTGAGCCGCTCATACTCAGCTTCGGTATTCCAGGACAGGCCCTTGACGTTATTGCCTTGCGAGACCATTAGCGGCCCGAGGGCGCAGAATTTCTTGTAGGTATCGCCGTACTCCCGCTCCACGACCTTGAGCACCGGCATGGTCCGGCCCGGCAGCGGCTCGCAATCGCCCCGCTTCCAGTCACGCACGGCGAAGGGTTGGGCGAGCTCGAATGGCGAGTCGTGCATGAGCGGGATGGCCAGCAGGTCCTTGCGTGTGCCGAGGTGCCGGGCGGCGAGCACCGAGAAGGCCTTGGCGATCGACTTGAAGATCTGCCAGTCGGATCTCGACTCCCAACCCGGGTTCACGGCCTCGGTCAGGGGGTGGATGAAGGGGTGCATATCGGTGGTGTTGAGGTCGTTCTTCTCGTACCAGGTGGCCGTGGGCAGGACGATGTCCGAGTAGGCGCCGGTCGAGTTGAGCCGGAAGTTGATATCGACCATGAGGTCGAGCTTGCCGATCGGTGCCTCGTCGCGCCAGCGGGTCTCCGTGCCCCTGGCGCCCTCGAGCGGGTTCTGCATGACGCCGTTCTGGGCGCCGAGCAGGTGTTTCAGGAAATACTCGTGACCCTTGGCGCTCGTACCGATGAGGTTCGAACGCCAGACGAAGAGGTTGCGCGGCCAGTTCTCCGGGGCATCGATATCCTCGGCGGCAAAGCGGAGATCGCCGGACTTGAGCCTTGCCACCACGTAGTCCGCGATGTCCTTTTCGGTCTTCGCCCCTGCGGCCTCGGCGGTTGCGCAGATCTCGATCGGGTTACGATTGAAATGCGGCGCGGAGGGCAGCCAGCCCAGACGCTGGGAGACGACGTTGTAATCGGCGAGCGTATAACCCCGGTACCTGGCCTTCGCCGTGGGGGACAGCAGGCTGTCGGCCGTCAGTCTCTCATAGCGCCACTGATCGGTATGGAAATACCAGAAGCTGGTGCCATTCATCTGGCGCACGGGCCGGTGCCAGTCGAGCGCGAAGGCGATGGGCGCAAAGCCCGCCTGGGGCCTGACCTTTTCCTGCCCGACGTAATGCGCCCAGCCGCCACCGCTCTGGCCCACGCAGCCGCATAGGTGCAGGAGATTCATGATGGCGCGGTAGGTCATGTCGGCGTGATACCAGTGGTTGATCCCGGCCCCCAGGATCACCATGGACTTGCCCAGCGTCTTCGCGGCGTTGTCGGCGAACTCGCGCGCCGTGCGGATGATGTCGGCGCGCTTGATCCCGGTGA
>JBOIDW010000144.1:0-2200 GCA_050740655.1 Gammaproteobacteria bacterium
AACACCACCGGCAAGCGCGGCGGGATCCTGAACAGCGTGACGCGCGTCGTGGTTAAGCCGACGCACATGATCGGCGGCTACGCGCAGCTCGCCTACGGCTTCAACTACTACGGCACCGTGGGCTCGCAGCGCGACGAGTACGTGCTGCTCCACAAGATCGAGGACACCGCCATCGAATGGCTGGAGCGGCCGCTCACCCCCGAGCGCGAGCGGCAATTGAACCCGCCCGGCATCGGGGATCTGGATGTGCCCGAGCGCCTGCCGCTGGCCGCACGCGAGCAGGCCCCTGCGCCACGTGGCTTCCAACCATCGCACCCCCTCCCTCACCCTCCCCCTGCCAGTGGGAGGGAAGGGGTGGGGGTTAAACCCGGCACCATCGCCGAGGAGATCGCCTAATATGAAAGTCCGCGCCAATTTCGGCATGGTGATGAACCTCGACAAATGCATCGGCTGCCATACCTGTTCGGTGACCTGCAAAAACGTCTGGACCAACCGCGTCGGTGTCGAGTACGTGTGGTTCAACAACGTCGAGACCAAGCCCGGCATCGGCTACCCCAAGAACTGGGAGGACCAGGCCAAGTGGAACGGCGGCTGGGTGGTCAAGAACGGCAAGCTCGATCTCAAGGCCGGCGGCCGGACGAAACGGCTCATGAACCTCTTCTTTAACCCCGACCTCCCCGAGATCGATGACTACTACGAGCCCTTCACCTACGACTACGCCCACCTCCAGTCGAGCCCGCTGGCCGAGGCCGCGCCCACCGCACGCCCGCGCTCGCAGATCGACGGCCGGCCGATGGAGAAGATCGCGTGGGGTCCGAACTGGGAGGATGATCTGGCCGGCGCGTTCGAGCACCGCGCCGAGGACCGCAACTTCCAGGATATCGAGAAGGAGGTGTACGCCGAGTTCGAGCAGTCCTTCCAGATGTACCTGCCGAGGATCTGCAACCACTGCATCAACCCGGCCTGTGTCGCGGCCTGCCCCTCGGGCTCGATGTACAAGCGCGAGGAGGATGGGATCGTGCTCGTCGACCAGAACAAGTGCCGGAGCTGGCGCATGTGCATCTCGAGCTGCCCCTACAAGAAGGTGTTCTACAACTGGGAGTCGGGCAAGGCCGAGAAGTGCACGGCTTGTTACCCGCGCTGGGAGGCGGGGCTGCCGACGGTCTGCTCCGAGTCCTGCGTCGGACGCATCCGTTTCAACGGCATCATCCTCTACGATGCCGATCGCATCAGTGAAGCCGCCTCGGTCCCGAGCGAGCAGGACCTCTACGAGGCGCAGATGGGGATCTTCTTGAACCCCCACGACCCCGAGGTCATTGCCCAGGCCAAGTTGGACGGGATCCCGGATTCCTGGATCGAGGCGGCGCAGCGCTCGCCGATCTACAAGCTCGCGGTCGAATGGCGCCTGGCCTTCCCGATCCATCCCGAGTTCCGCACCCTGCCCATGGTCTGGTACATCCCGCCCCTCTCACCCGTGCAGACGAGTATCGATCAGGGCGCCATTCCCACCGATCCCGAGCACGTCATCCCCAAGGTCGAGCTGCTGCGGATCCCCATCAAGTACCTCGCGAACCTGCTCACCGCCGGTGACGAGGCCCCCATCGTGCGGGGCCTGAAGCGGCTCATCGCCATGCGCCAGTACCAGCGCTCGGTGCATGTGGAGGGCAACCCCGACCTCAAGTGCCTGGAGGAGGTCGGGCTCACCGAGTTGCAGGTCAAGGACATGTACCGGCTGCTGGCCCTCTCCCCCTACGAGGAGCGCTACGTCATCCCGACCAGCCACGAGGAGCTGCGCCACGAGGACTCCCATGCTCTCCAGGGCCAGATGGGTTACACTTTCGGCAACGACAGTTGCTCGGTGGCCGGGCACGACGGCTTCTCGCTGTTCCCCGAAAAGCGCAAGCAGAGCGTCGATCTCAAGGTGATGCAGTTCGTGCCTCGCGCGAGGCCCAAGCCGACCGCGCCCGCCGACCCGGTTGCGCGGACGGGGACGGAGTAGTGCGGCTATACAAGCTCCTGTCGGTGCTCCTGGAGTACCCCAAACCGGAGCTCATCGAGCACCTGGGAGAAATAGAAGGAACGATCCCGACACTGGAGCAAGCCACCGGGGAGGACCGCGAGGTGCTACGGACCTTCCTCGCCTGGGCTCGCGGCCTCCCACCGACCGAGCTTCAGGCCCACTACGTCACGACCTTCGATC
>JBOIDW010000145.1:0-4118 GCA_050740655.1 Gammaproteobacteria bacterium
GGCCGGTAACATCGTGGTACGGATCGCCGGCAGCGGCGAGGGGGCGATCGCCATCACCGCGCATAAGGACGAGATCGGGATGATCGTCAAACGCACGGCCCGCGGCGGCCGGGTCGAGGTGCGCAACCTGGGCGGCGCCTTTCCCTGGGTGTACGGCGAGGGCGTCGTGGACCTGCTCGGGGACCGGGCGGTGCTGAGCGGCGTGTTGTCCTTCGGTTCGCGGCACGTCTCCCACGAGTCACCGCAAAAGGCCACGCAAGACCAGGCCCCGTTGCGCTGGCAGGACGCCTGGGTGGAGACCAAATTGACGCCCGCGGCCCTGGATGAGGCCGGCATTCGACCGGGCACGCGCGTGGTGGTGGGCAAGCACCGCAAACGGCCCTTGCGGCTCGGGGATTACATCGCCAGTTACACGCTGGACAACAAGGCCGCGCTGGCCATCCTGCTGGCGCTAGTCGAGCGCTTGAGCGCGCCGCGCCGAGACGTCTATCTGCTCGCATCCTCCAAGGAGGAGGTAGGGGCCATAGGGGCGCTGTATTTCAGCCAGCGGCACGCGCTGGACGCGCTCATCGCCCTGGAGATCTGCCCCCTCGCCCCGGAGTACCCGCTACAAGACGGCGACGCACCGGTATTGCTCTCGCAGGATGGTTACGGCCCGTATGACGAGGGGCTGAACCAGGAGCTCCATACCGCCGCAGAGCGGCACGGGCTGCCGCTGCAACGCGCCGTCATCAGCGGTTTCGGCAGCGATGGCTCGCTGGCCATGAAGCACGGCCACGTCGGACGCGCCGCTTGTCTCGGCTTCCCCACGCAAAACACCCATGGCTACGAGATCGCCCACCTCGGCGCCATCGCCAACTGCCTGGAGATCCTGCACGCCTACTGTGAGGATTGACGGCGAGCTGCTGGATAGCCTGTACCGGCAAGGCGCGCTCGAGGCGATCGACGTGCACTTCGGCCGCTGCATCGCCGGGCTGGACCCCGAGGCCGGTCCGGCACTCGGTCTCGCGGCGGCGCTCACCAGCCATTGGACCCGACTCGGCCACGTCTGCACGGAGCTTGCCGCGCTGGCCGGGCAACCCCTGCTGGACACCGAGCGCGCGCCGCGCGCCCCCGGCTTGGACGCCTGGCTTGCGGCGCTGCGGCGCAGCCCCGCCGTCGGCGCGCCCGGCGAGCGCCGCCCGCTGGTTTTGGATGGCGGCGGCCGGCTGTACCTCTATCGCTACTGGCAATATGAGCAGGAGGTGGCGCAGTCGCTGCTTGAGCGCGTAAGCGACAACGGCACGCAGCCCGAGCCCGAGGCGATCCGCACGGCCCTGGATGCGATCTATCCGCCCGCGGGCGCCGCAGATGAGCAACGGGTGGCGGGTGCGCTGGCAGCCTCGCGCCGGCTGTGCGTGGTCTCCGGCGGCCCCGGTACCGGCAAGACCACCGCCGTGCTCGCCCTCCTGAAGCTGCTGTACGCCCTGCACGGGAACGAGCGCAGGCCGCGCATCGCCCTCGCCGCACCCACCGGCAAGGCCGCGGCGCGTATGCAGGAGGCGGTATCGCAGTCGGGCGGCGCGGACGCACGCCTTGTTCAAGAGGCCACGACCCTACACCGGCTGCTCGGCTTCCGTCCCGATTCTCCTCGACCGCGCCATGACCGCGACACGCCGCTGGCGCTCGAGGCCCTGATCGTCGATGAGGCCTCGATGATCGACATTGCGTTGATGGCCAAGCTGCTGCGCGCCCTGCCGCGCCGCGCGCGGCTCATCGTGGTGGGCGATAAGCACCAACTGGGACCGGTGGAGGCCGGTGCGGTGTTGGCCGATCTCTGTCAGGGCGCGGGTGGCTACTCGCCGGACTACGCCCAATACCTGGGCCGTTGCACCGGCCTGACGCTACCGGCGGCGACGGGGGCGAGGTCAGCCTTCGCCGACAGTATCGTGCACCTGAAACAGGGTTTTCGCTACACGGCCGGCGGTGGCCTCAGCCGCCTCGCACAGGCCATCCTCCGTGGTGACCCGGATGAAGCCCTGGCGCTATGCCGCAGCGGTCTGCCGGGGCTGCGATGGCATGAAACGCCGGACTCCAGAGAGGCGAGCGGCTTGACGGCGGCGATCACGGAGGGCTACCGCGAATATTGCGAGTCATTGCAGAGCGGCGCGGCACCCGTGGCAGTGCTCGCGGCGCTCAGGCATTTCCGCATCCTCTGCGCACACCGCGCCGGGCCTTACGGCGCCGAGGCCTGGCATCGCCGCGCCGAGCGCGTCCTCACCGAGGCCGGTGTCCTGGATGCGCGCAGCGCTTGGTACGCGGGACGGCCGCTCATCATCGAGCGCAACGACTACGCCACACGGCTCTTCAACGGCGACACGGGCGTGCTACTCCCCGATCCTGCACAGGACGGCACGCTGCGCGCCTATTTCGAGGGCGCCGATGGAACCCTGCGCGGCCTCGCGCCCGGCCGTTTGCCGGCGCATAGCGGGCTGTTCGCCATTACCGTGCACAAGAGCCAGGGTTCCGAGCACGAGCGGGTGCTGCTGGTGCTGCCGCCCTGGGACACGCCGCTGCTCACCCGCGAACTGCTGTACACGGCGGTGACCCGCGCCCGTAGCGAGGTCGAGATCTGGGGTCGGGAGTCCGTGCTGCGCGCGGCCATCGGCCGTTCCCTCCGCCGCAGCTCTGGACTCGCTGATGCGCTGGCCCGATAGATAAACCTGCCGCTGGCTCAGTGCCGATCCCTTACGCCCTACCCCGCACGTCTTTGCGACCGCCACCGGCCCCAAAGTAACATCGCGGCCGTTCCATTCGACACGAATCCAACCGCATGGCACTTCTGTTTTCGAGTAGCTGGTTTTATCACGGCTTGATGACCGTCATGTACCACGTGCATGTTCGCGAGCGTTTTCGCGAGGTGGCGCGCTGGATCCCCCCGCGGGCGCGGATCTGCTTGACGTGTGCTCCGGCGATGCGCCGTCTAGGACGAACTGCGGTATTCCGCCTGCGCTAATCGCAGCATCGGCGTGTCACCACCACTGGCTCGAGACGGAGCAGCAATTCGATCCCTCGCAATCGCCCCAGGCGTTGTTGTTCTGGCCGTTGTTATCGCACTTGTAGGCCGCGCTATTGTAGTTCTTGTTCTTCACGATGCAGGCCTTCTGGTAATCGGCGTCGTCGTTCGAATTGTGCGTACCGCTGACGCTGGACCAGTTGTAGCTCGTGCTGCACATATGCCCGAGCGGGACCAGGGACGTGGATCCCGCTACCGTCGGGCCATAGCAGGGACCCGCCTTCCAGACCATCTGGCTCGGGCAGGTACCGTGGTTACAATAGTCGCTTTGCGAATAAAGCGTCCAAGTCGTCCCACAGTCATCGGAGTACCACCGCTTGACTCGGGTGGCTCCGTGCGAGCAGTCCGTGAACCAGTCGCACAGGTCGATCGATTTCTTGTGCAGGTAAAGGCCCTGCCGCCAGGTCCTCGCGCAGCTTAGAGCGAGGCTGCTCCCCGAACCCTTGAGCGCCGTCGGCGCAGTCTGCCCAAGCTCCGGCCAAGCGGCGGCGAGGCGAGCGAACGCTCGGCGCTCGGGCTTCAATCCGCGCTTGACGAGCTCAGCCAGCACGGCATCGAACCCCAGTCTGGCTACCTCGCTGGCCAGCTCGGTCGAGGGTGCTGAAGCGCTGCGATCCCGAGCGGCGGTGCGGGGGGTCAACCACCCGCGCGGCGACTCGCCTTCGGCAAGCGACGCCAGGAGGTTACCCTGTGCGTCCCTGACCCGGACCGCAACCTCGATTGCTCTCCCATGCTCGGCGGACAGCGGCGCAACGTGACGAACGCTTTCGAATTGCACTGCGACCCCTTTGTGAACGAACCATGCTCGTAAGGCATCGCCGGCGGATTGGATCGATATCGCGTCATCTTTGAAGTCGATGGCTGCCGCGTAGCTTGCCGACAGGATCCAGCCCAGCACCACAATAGTTATAAACCGTTTCATATGGCCCACCGTATGCGTTTCGCGAATTGGAAATTCAATCGGCCTGTGTTCTCGAAAGGGAAATTACTACTGATGCGGTGACGTGTCAATTAAACGAGTGGGTGGTAATTCTACTTTGTCACTCCGCCGATGGGTTTAATA